>NZ_CP048265.1:312178-624357 GCF_019469205.1 Gilliamella sp. ESL0405
TTTCAACGTAGCGTTTAAGTACGTGCAATTGACTCTAACACGATAGTTTTATCTATGCCGTCAATCACTTCCACATGACCAATTTTAGTTGGAATAACCAATCTAAGTTTGCCAGACAAGACTTTTTTGTCACGAAGCATATGCGGAATATAGGATTCAATTGACATTTGCGCCGGTTTAGTAATCGGTAACTTCGCTTTAATCAGTAAATTTTTGATGCGATCAATATCCGTTACAGAAAGCTTACCCAATAGGGCAGCGCTCTGAGCTGCCATAACCATTCCCACACTAACTGCTTCACCATGTAACCAATTACCGTAGCCAAGTTCAGCTTCAATTGCATGACCATAAGTATGGCCAAGATTTAAAATTGCTCGCATATCTTGTTCAGTTTCATCAGCGGCGACAACTTGCGCTTTAAGTTCACAGCAACGATAAATACAGTAGCTTAATGCATTAACATCTAAATTTAATAGATCATCAATGTGCTGCTCTAACCAGCTAAAAAACGCACTATCTAAAATAATGCCATATTTGATCACTTCAGCTAAACCGGCTGACAGTTCACGCTGAGGTAAGGTTTTTAAGCAATTAAGATCAATGACAACAGATTGCGGTTGATAAAATGCCCCAATCATATTTTTTCCCAACGGATGATTAATAGCCGTTTTACCGCCAACAGAGGAGTCAACCTGTGAAAGTAACGTTGTTGGAACTTGAATAAACTTGATACCACGTTGATAAGCAGAGGCTGCAAATCCCGCTACATCGCCAATCACACCACCACCGAGCGCAATAAGTGTGCTACTACGGGTATGATTATTAGCTAATAAGGCAGTTAGCATGGTATTCCATGTTTCCATGGTTTTATATTTTTCACCGTCAGGAACAATTACAGAATCTGTTTTAATGCCGCTTTTTTCCAACATTTCAGTTAACGTAGCTAAATACAATGGGGCGATAGTTTCATTGGTTGCAATAAGAACTCGTTGACCTGCTTTGAGTTTAAATGGTTGAAACTGGGACAGGAGGTTTTCACCGATTGTAATAGGATAACTGCGGTTTTCGAGGGCAACATTTAAGATCTTTTGCATGATGATTTCCGGACAATTCAAAGTCGATATATTGTTGCATGTTAGCGATAAAAATGTGGCAGCGCAACATAGAATCATTTAAAATTAATGCCAATTTTTAAAAGCGATGTTGAATTTTATATGTCTTTATCTATTGTTTTAGCGCAAAAAAACTGGCGTGTTGGCGATATTGAAACAAATACCCAACAAATTATTGAGCTGATGCACAACCATACCGCTGATGATCTTATTGTGTTTTCTGAGCTGGCAATTTGTGGTTACCCGCCGGAAGATTTAATTTATCGTGTTGATTT
This sequence comes from Gilliamella sp. ESL0405, assembly GCF_019469205.1. Classification (NCBI taxonomy): domain Bacteria; kingdom Pseudomonadati; phylum Pseudomonadota; class Gammaproteobacteria; order Orbales; family Orbaceae; genus Gilliamella; species Gilliamella sp. ESL0405. The sequence continues at coordinate 313,566 of NZ_CP048265.1, forward strand.
CAAAGATCGTTGTCAAAAAGCGTTAGGCTCTATTTTGCAAGCAAGTAAGCAGTGCGCAGTTATTGTGGGTCACCCACATTGGCAAAACGGACATATTTATAATGCTCTTTCATTATTTTCAAATGGCAAACAATTGGCTTGTTACCATAAGCAGTGTTTACCAAATTATGATGTATTTGATGAAAAACGATACTTTACCGCAGGTAATCAAAGTTGTGTTGTCGATTTTAAAGGAAAAAAACTGGGATTATTGATCTGTGAAGATCTTTGGCAAGATGAACCAATTGATCAGTTAAGTTCAGCGCAAGTGGATATTATCATTACCGTTAACGCTTCCCCTTATGATATTGAGAAGCCAAGATATCGGCATGAACTGGTTAAGCGCCATGCAACAAGAACACAATTACCGATTATTTATGTCAATCAAGTCGGTGGTCAAGATGAGCTGATATTTGACGGTGACTCTTTTGTTTGTAATGAGCATGGCGATATCGTTTGCCAATTAAAATCTTTTGAAGAGCAAGTCGCTCGTTTTCAATTAGGGCAAGCTTATAAAGCAATTGATAGCCAAGAAGATAATGTGCTTGCGTCTGTTTATGATGCGCTTGTACTGGCAACGCGAGATTATATCACCAAAAATGGTTTTAACGGTGCTGTCTTAGGACTATCAGGTGGTATTGATTCGGCTTTAACACTAGCTATTGCTGTTGATGCATTAGGTAAAGATAAAGTTCAAGCGGTGATGATGCCGTTTCGTTATACTGCTGATATCAGCGTTGCTGATGCTAAAGAAGAAGCCGAAATTTTAGGCGTTGAATTTGATATTATATCGATTGAACCAATGTTTGATGCATTTATGTCATCTTTAAGCCCAATGTTTGCAGGTACCCGAAAAGATACAACAGAAGAAAATTTACAAGCACGTTGTCGGGGTGTTATTTTAATGGCGCTTTCGAATAAGCGTGGTCGATTAGTACTAACAACCGGTAATAAAAGTGAAATGTCGGTCGGATATGCAACACTTTATGGCGATATGGCTGGTGGTTTTGATGTACTTAAAGACGTGCCAAAAACAATGGTTTTTGCGTTATCAAAATATCGTAATTCTCGTTCTTATGTTATTCCACAAAGAGTGATCACTCGTCCTCCTTCAGCAGAGCTTGCACCTGATCAAAAAGATGAGGACAGCTTACCGCCATATGATATTTTAGACGGTATCTTAAAAGGTTATGTAGAGCAGGATCTTTCCGTTGAACAACTTATTGAGCAAGGTTATGATGAATCAACAATAAGACGTGTCATTAAATTGGTGGATATTAATGAGTATAAACGGCGCCAGTCAGCGGTAGGACCAAAAATTACAGCACGCAACTTTGGTAAAGGCAGACGATATCCAATTACATCTGCTTTTGGATTTAAGAACTGGTAATCTCGAATTAAGGGCAAAACTATGAAAAAAATTGAAGCTATCATCAAACCATTTAAACTCGATGACATTCGAGAAGCACTAGCCGATCAAGGTATTACCGGTATGACAGTCACAGAAGTTAAAGGTTTTGGTCGCCAAAAAGGGCATACAGAGCTTTATCGTGGTGCAGAGTATATGGTCGATTTTTTACCTAAAGTTAAAATTGAACTTATTGTGCCTGATGATATTTTAGAAATGTGCATTGAAACAATTATGAAAACGGCTCAAACAGGCAAGATCGGTGACGGTAAAATCTTTGTTTACAACGTGGAGCAAGTGATACGAATTCGTACCGGGGAAATGGATGAATCCGCTATTTAACTTAGTAGCGAATATCCGGTCTTTCCTGTTTAAGTAACTCTTGGGTTACAACCCCTTGAATAGAACAGATTAGAAGGCGCATATTATCACCTTTCTCAAGTAACAGTAGTTTTTCAGTGGTATTCGGTGCTGGAATGGTTTTAACACCAACAACGGCGCCAGTGTTTTTACGCCAAACTTGAATATCATCGTTGATGTTGCGAATCATTGGATTAGCAATATAGAGCAAATTATCTTCCATATTTTTCCAATTGAGAAAATTTAAAGCATCTTTAATCTGCTCGATATCATTATCAATAATAAATCCCCAAAAATAGTATTTACCCATTTTATCCAGATTCATTGCGCTATCATAATAACCGATAATCTTAAGATTTTTATATAAAATTGGGGTTTTAAAGTAAATATAGTTTTTGGTTGTATCGGCGCGATTTTCAACAGGAATATAAGCTTGATTTTGATTAAAAACTTCAATATTGGTATGCGCTTTCAATTCATCTTTAGATGCATAAACATCCTTAAAAAACTCAGGCGAGCAAAGCGCTAGTGACTCTATTAACGGTACTTTATCGGCTGAAGCGATAAATGAACAAAACACAAAAAATAAAGTAATAAGGTTTTTGATCATATTGATTATATCTGACAAAAAAGCACCATTAAACGAATAAGTACTGATTGTATTATTATTTAAGCAGAATAACAATGTAAAAGCAGCTTTTCTTTTTAAAGATTTATTAAGAACAGTCTACTTAATAAACAACCAAATATCATAAATGAATTTAGCCCCACAAAAATTCAATTTATCAAGCACAAATATTTTTTATATTCATTTATGGAAGGAAGATCCCATAATGATGAATTTATAAAAAAAATAGTTTGTGGATTAGAAATTTTAAGATAGTTTAAATTGAGTAGTAACTTATGTAAGTTATTTGTTTTATTAAGTTTAAATGGAAGTAAATTATGAGTTCTATATTTGCAAATGAAATCTTAAAACAATTTTCTTGTCTTGAAGATGTGTCGATTAAAACGTTTTTTGGTGGGTTTAGCATTAACAGCAAACAGATCATGTTTGGTTGGATTGATAAACAAAATTTTTATTTACGAGGGCACGCTTTTTATCGCTCAATTTTTATTGAATTGGGCATGCAACCTTTAAATTTACCTGCAGGGATTGCAACTAAGCAGCTTGACTATTATAAAGTTAGCGATGATTTGTTGAAAGATCATCAAAAATTACTTCCCATTGTAAAAATGGTAATTGAATATGCTGAACTTGATCTGCATGAAAAAAAAGAACAAAAACAGAAGCGTATTAAATCACTACCGAATATTACTTTTTCATTGGAAAAATTATTGTACAGTGTTGGGATTACAGATTTAGAAAAATTTATCGAAATCGGATATTTAGAAGCTTTTTACCGAATAAAGAATAAAAAACCAGATATTTCAAGCAATCTGTTATTTACGTTATATGGTTCGCTAAATGGTCGGCATGTTGCATCGTTATCTGAAACATTAATCAAAGAAATTGAAAAAGATTACCAATCTTTTTTAGAAAAAAAAGAGTAGGTATTAATAGCTTATAATTAATTGTTGATTAAGATAATACCATCACAGGCATAAGCACCTTAGTGATGGTATTTAATTGTTTTTAGCTAACGTTGTAACTATTTATGAGGTTTTTCTTTTTATGACGTTCTTCTTCGTGTTGTTCTTTTAAATGTTTTAGGTACAGGTAAATTGGTTAGCAACGCATTTGGATCATATTGGCTTACCGGAATGGCATGATCGATAGCCTTTTCAATTGCAGGTAAATTCTGTGAATAACGTTCACAAGCCAATGAAATAGAATAGCCTTCAGCACCCGCTCGGCCGGTACGGCCAATCCGATGTCGATAATCATCACAATCATCAGGCAGATCATAGTTAAATACATGTGTTACATTTGGAATGTGTAATCCACGTGCAGCAACATCAGTTGCCACTAAAATATCTAAATCACCGCGAGTGAACTGCTCAAGAATCGATAGACGTTTCTTTTGTGCGATATCACCGGTTAGTAATCCAACACGATGACCGTCAGCGACTAAATGGCGCCAAATCTTTTCGCAAGCAACTTTGGTATTAGCAAATACAATACAACGATCAGGCCACTCTTCCTCAATAAGGGTCTGTAGCAAAGCCAGTTTATCTTCGTTAGAAGGGAAAAACAGCTCTTCTTTAATACGGTGGCCAATTTTTTGTTCGGGCTCAACTTCTACATATTGTGGATTGTTCATATGCTCAAAGGCAAGTTCACGCACGTTGTGGGTTAAGGTTGCTGAAAAGAGCATTGTTAAGCGCTTTTGTGGTGGTGTCATGTGTCTGAAAATCCAACGAACGTCACGAATGAATCCTAAATCAAACATCCGATCTGCTTCATCTAACACCACAACTTGAATCGATTCCAGATTGATGTAATTTTGCTTAGCATAATCGATTAATCGTCCGGTAGTGGCTATCAAAATATCCACACCTGCTGATAGCATTTTTAATTGTTTATCATAACCATCGCCACCATAAGCAAGACCTAATTTTAAACCGGTTTCCTCAGATAATATTTGCGCATCATTGTAAATTTGTACAACTAATTCACGGGTAGGTGCAATAATAACTGCTCGAGGTTGATTAATACTATGATCAGCAAGCGGTTGGTGATTCAATAAGTGACTAAAGGTTGAGGCTAAAAAAGCGATAGTTTTGCCTGTTCCTGTTTGCCCTTGTCCTGCAATATCAATACCTTTTGTAGTAAAAGGTAACGTTTGTTCTTGAATAGGCGTACAATAAGTAAAACCCTTTTTTTCAAGTGCTTTGATAACTAAAGGATGTAAAGGAAACTGACTAAAAGTCGTTTTTGTAAGATATGATTGAATCATTGTGGTTGTCAAAGATAATTATCAGAATTTTTCGATTATAACATATTAACAGCTAGTGCATCACTAATAATTATGTCCTATTAAAATAATTACTAGCACAGAGCGGTAAAATGTCCTAACATTAAAACCATAAAATTTATATTATTGGAGATTACGACTATGAGTCATAATATCGTTGCACTTTCAGAAAGTATTTTTGATAAAACTATCAACGAATCAACAAAACCTGTTTTAGTGGATTTTTGGGCTGAGTGGTGTGGACCATGTAAAATGATTGCCCCAATTTTGGAAGAAGTTGCATCAGAATATAGTGATAAGATTGTTATTGCCAAATTAAACGTCGAAGAAAACCCAAATATTGCGCCTAAATTTGGCATTCGTGGAATACCCACTTTATTAATTTTTAAAAACGGAAAAGTGGTCGCAACACAAGTAGGTGCAGTATCTAAAGCACAGCTAAAAAGCTTTATTGATGCGCAACTTTAGTTTCTTATTCTATCCACCATTACAATAAAATAAGCGTAATTATTGTTACGCTTATTTTGTTTTTCTACACTATTTCGCTTAAAAATGGGCAAAATCTATAATTTAATATAGACATGCCCGTTTTTTTAGTGTACATTGCTAGCTTCTTACAAGAACCCCTTTCAGCAATCCTTTGTTTTTCTTGGTAAAGTGGTGAAAATTCTATAAACCTATACACATAATTATCATCAAAAGTTTAACAATAGATTAAGTTTGTGAATTGTTAGAAAGAGAATTTTTTATAAGTAAATGAAAGAAATATACAAATTTAGCAGTAATTGCAAACATATCAATTTTATCCTCAAGAATTTTTAAAATTATGAATTTAACTGAATTAAAAAACACTTCTGTCTCTGAGCTTGTAGCGCTTGGGGAAAAAACAATGGGGCTTGAAAACCTTGCCCGCCTTAGAAAACAAGACATTATCTTTGCAATCTTAAAACAACATGCCAAAAGTGGAGAAGATATCTTTGGTGATGGTGTGCTGGAAATTTTGCAAGATGGATTTGGCTTTTTACGCTCGGCCGATAGTTCTTATTTAGCAGGTCCGGACGATATCTATGTTTCTCCTAGCCAAATTCGACGGTTTAATTTAAGAACGGGTGATACCATCGCCGGTAAAATTAGACCACCGAAAGAAGGTGAGCGTTATTTTGCTTTATTAAAAGTTAATGAAGTAAATCATGATAAACCTGAAGACGCCCGCAATAAAATTCTTTTTGAAAACTTAACTCCACTTCACCCCAACTCTCGATTACGCATGGAACGCGGAAATGGCTCAACTGAGGATATTACAGCCAGAGTTCTTGATTTAGCATCGCCTATCGGTAAAGGTCAACGTGGTTTGATTGTGGCCCCACCTAAAGCGGGTAAAACAATGTTGCTACAAAATATTGCACAAAGTTTAGCGGTCAATCATCCTGAATGTGAATTAGTTGTTTTAATGATTGATGAACGCCCGGAAGAAGTGACCGAAATGCAACGATTAGTGAAAGGTGAAGTTGTTGCATCAACATTTGATGAGCCAGCGGCTCGCCATGTTCAAGTCGCTGAAATGGTAATTGAACGAGCAAAACGTCTTGTCGAACATAAGAAAGATGTCATTATTTTATTAGATTCAATTACCCGTTTGGCACGTGCATATAACACTGTTATTCCTTCATCTGGTAAGGTATTAACGGGTGGTGTAGATGCAAATGCTTTACATCGTCCTAAACGCTTTTTTGGTGCTGCCCGTAATGTCGAAGAGGGCGGAAGCTTAACCATTATTGCTACTGCGCTGATTGATACCGGCTCTAAAATGGATGAAGTTATTTACGAAGAGTTTAAAGGTACGGGTAATATGGAAGTCCATTTATCGCGTAAAATTGCTGAGCGCCGTGTGTTCCCTGCTATTGACTTTAACCGTTCCGGTACGCGTAAAGAAGACTTAATGACCTCACCTGATGAACTACAAAAAATGTGGATCTTACGCAAAATACTTAACCCAATGGGTGAGATTGACGCAATGGAATTTTTAATCGATAAACTTGCCATGACTAAAACCAATGACGAGTTTTTTGAAATGATGAAGCGTTCATGATTTGCGCAGTCAGTACAAAATATTATTAAAGTAATGAAAAATAGCCGTGTTATATACTGATACGGCTTTTTTTGTGGCAAAATATAGCGTAATTTATAATTTATAGAACTTTTTAAATTAAAGATGTTGTAAAAACAACCTTATTAACAGGGTTATTTGAGATTAAATTAAGGAGCCAAATCATGTCTAAACAACAAATCGGTGTTATTGGAATGGCCGTTATGGGGCGAAATCTAGCGCTGAATATTGAAAGTCGCGGATTTTCTGTCTCGATTTATAATCGTTCTAAAGATAAAACAGAACAAGTCATGGCTGAACATTCTGATAAGCACTTGGTTCCTTATTTTACCATTGAAGATTTTGTGAACTCTTTAGAAAAGCCTCGCCGAATCTTAATTATGGTACAAGCTGGTAAAGGTACTGATGCTGTTATCAATGAATTAAGACCACTATTAGATAAAGGTGATATTATTATCGATGGCGGTAATGCCTATTTTGAAGATACCATTCGCCGTAATAAGATGCTTTCTGATGAAGGGTTTAACTTTATTGGTGCAGGTGTCTCTGGTGGTGAAGAAGGTGCATTAAAAGGACCATCTATCATGCCTGGCGGTCAAAAAGAGGCATACGAATTAGTTGCCCCAATTTTAGAGAAAATTGCCGCGAAGGTAAATGGTGAGCCATGTGTAACTTATATTGGTCCCGATGGTGCCGGTCATTATGTCAAAATGGCACATAATGGTATTGAATATGGTGATATGCAGCTGATTGCTGAAAGCTATTGGGTATTAAAACATGTCGTCGGTTTGACTAATGATGAACTTGCTGATGTCTTTGCGGATTGGAATAAAGGCGAATTAGATAGCTATCTGACAGAAATTACCGCTGATATCTTCAGATTTAAAGATGAAAATGGTGATTATTTAATTGATAAAATCTTAGATGCCGCCGGGAATAAAGGTACCGGTAAATGGACAAGCCAAAGCGCTTTAGATCTTGGTGAACCTTTATCATTGATAACTGAGTCGGTTTTTGCACGTTATATTTCAGCCATTAAACAGCAACGTGTTGCGGCATCGAATATTTTGAAAGGTCCAAAACAGGTTGCTTTTACGGGTGATAAACAAGCGTTAATAGAGAAAGTGCGTAAAGCGCTATATATGGGTAAAATCATCTCTTATGCGCAAGGCTTTTCACAGTTAAAAGCGGCTTCACAGCACTATAATTGGCAACTTAATTATGGCGAGATAGCTAAAATTTTTAGAGCCGGATGTATTATACGTGCTCAGTTTTTACAAAAAATTACCGATGCATATACGGCTGATAATCACATCGATAATTTACTGCTTGCCCCTTATTTTTGCCAAACAGTTGAAGCTTATCAACAATCATTACGGGATGTTGTGTCTTTAGCTGTTCAACAAGGGATCCCGGTGCCAACATTATCTTCAGCTATAGCTTATTACGATAGCTATCGTTCAGCTGTGCTACCCGCTAATTTGATTCAAGCTCAGCGGGATTATTTTGGTGCACATACTTATAAACGAATCGACAAAGAAGGTGTTTTCCATACTGATTGGTTAAACATTGAGTCATAAATAGTGTTGTTTTGTTATTGAACTTTTCAAATTGAGTGCAATGAAAATTGCACTCTAATTCAGTTATCTTTTCTTGATTAATCTGTTTTATGTCGTTTCTTTTTTCGCTATGAAAAAAAATACTGGCGGCGATTAGCTTTAGCGTTGTCAAGCAAATTTATTTATTAAAAAATCTAGAAAAGCACAATATATGGTGTATAATTCATTTATATCCACTATATATAGTGTTGTTTAAGCGATGTGAAAATCCTGGTCTTTATCAAGTAAAACCAAATATTCTGACAAAAAATGAATTGTTCTTAATAATTACAATGAATATTTATGTTGATACCAAGCCTATGCCAAGCGCTAATTATTAATGAATGTTGAGGGGAGTATATATGCCTGTTGTAATCAAACGAGATGGCTGTCAAACTGCGTTTAATGAGACTCGAATTAAAGATGCTATTGTCAGAGCTGCTGTTGCAGCTAACGTTCAAGATCCTGATTATTGTGCAGCTGTCGCTCGAGTTGTTACCAATCAAATGGCAGAACGAGACAGTGTCGATATTAATGAAATTCAAAATGCTGTTGAAAATCAGTTGATGTCAGGTCCTTATAAAAAACTAGCCAGAACTTATATTGAATATCGTCATGATCGTGATCGTGCTCGTGAAGAGCGCAGTCGTTTAAATCAAGATATTCGAGGGTTGATTGAACAAAGTAACGTCGCTATTTTAAATGAAAACGCTAATAAAGACAGCAAAGTAATCCCAACTCAGCGTGATTTACTCGCTGGAATTGTTGCAAGGCACTATGCTAAACAATATTTATTACCGAAAGATATTTCTCATGCTCATGATTGCGGTGAAATTCACTATCATGATTTAGATTATGCGCCTTTTTTCCCCATGTTTAACTGTATGTTAATCGATTTAGATGGCATGTTAACAAATGGTTTTAAAATGGGGAATGCCGAAATCGAACCACCAAAATCGATTGCGACAGCCACAGCAGTAACCGCACAAATTATTGCGCAAGTTGCAAGCCATATTTATGGTGGCACAACCATTAATCGTATTGATGAGATTTTGGCAAAATTTGTCACAATCAGTTATCAAAAACATAAAAAAATTGCTGAACAATGGGATATTCCAAATCCGGAAGCTTATGCTGAAAGTCGTACCGAAAAAGAGTGTTATGATGCTTTCCAATCTTTAGAGTATGAAGTCAACACGTTACATACTGCTAATGGTCAAACGCCATTTGTGACGTTTGGTTTTGGTTTGGGAACAAGCTGGGAATCACGCTTGATTCAAGAATCTATTTTAAAAGTCCGTATTCAAGGTTTAGGTAAAAATCATAAAACTGCCGTATTCCCAAAATTGGTTTTTGCGATTAAAGATGGCATAAATCATAAACAAGGTGATGTAAATTATGACATCAAACAACTTGCCTTAGAGTGTGCAAGTAAGCGTATGTATCCGGATATTTTGAATTACGATAAAGTTGTCGAAGTCACCGGTTCATTTAAAACGCCAATGGGATGCCGAAGCTTTTTAGGTGTCTATGAGCAAGACGGCGAGCAAATTCATGATGGGCGAAATAATTTGGGCGTAATTAGCTTAAATTTACCACGTATCGCTATTGAAGCTAAAGGTGATGAAACGCGTTTTTGGGAAATATTAGATAAACGTCTTGCACTTTGCAAAAAAGCACTTATGACGCGTATCGCTCGTCTTGATGGTGTTAAAGCCCGTGTTGCACCTATTTTATATATGGAAGGGGCATGTGGCGTAAGGCTAAAAGAGGATGACAGCGTTTCTGAAATCTTCAAAAATGGTCGTGCATCAATTTCATTAGGATATATCGGGCTTCATGAAACCTTAAATGCACTTTATGGCAACCAAACACATCCGTTTGATAATGACACATTACGAGCTAAAGGTGTGGCAATTGTTGAACATCTGCGTAAAGCTGTTGAACAATGGAAAGCCGAAACCGGATATGGTTTTAGTTTATATAGTACACCGAGTGAAAATCTATGCGATCGCTTCTGTCGGTTAGATACGGCTGAATTTGGTGTCATACCGGGCGTGACGGATAAAGGTTACTATACAAATAGTTTTCATCTTGATGTTGAGAAAAAGGTTAATCCATACGAGAAGATCGAGTTTGAAAAACCTTATCCACCCGTTGCCAGCGGTGGCTTTATTTGCTACGGCGAATACCCAAATATGATCAATAATGTCAAAGCATTAGAAGATGTATGGGATTATAGTTATACTCGTGTTCCATATTATGGTACTAATACTCCGATTGATGAGTGTTATGAATGCGGTTTTACGGGTGAATTTTCATGTACCAGCAAAGGATTTGTTTGTCCTAGTTGTGGCAATCATGATTCATCAAAGGTCTCTGTGACTCGTCGTGTTTGTGGTTATTTAGGTAGTCCTGATGCTCGTCCGTTTAATGCTGGCAAGCAAGAAGAAGTGAAACGACGAGTAAAACACTTAAATAATGGTCAAATTGGCTAATTATTCATGAAAAACTTATGAATTATCATCGTTACTATCCAGTCGATGTGGTTAATGGCGAAGGGACTCGCTGTGTACTTTTTGTAGCAGGCTGTGTACATCAGTGTCCCGGCTGCTATAACAAAAGTACTTGGGGATTAAACTCTGGTTCGCCATTTACACAATCACTTGAAGATCAAATTATTAAAGATTTACAAGACACCGAAATTAAACGTCAAGGGTTATCCCTCTCCGGCGGTGATCCGTTGCATCCGCAAAATGTCCCGGCAATATTAAAATTGGTTAAACGGGTGAAATCTGAGTGTGAGAATAAAGATATCTGGTTATGGACAGGGTATAAACTTGACGAATTAACCGCTGAACAACAAGCGGTTATTCCTTATATTGATGTACTTATCGATGGCAAGTTTGTGCAAGAACTTGCCGAACCAAGGCTATTATGGCGAGGAAGTAGCAATCAAGTCATCTACCGTTTTAAAGATCCATCCTAAAATTATTGTTGTGATTTGTGTAGATTTAACAGGTAAGAAATCGCTTCACGATAATTGATTTCTAAATTTTCACTGCTGGATGAGCTGATGTGTAAATCGGTGATCTTGCCATTATCAATACCATAAACCCAGCCATGTAAGTTGATTTTCTTTCCTCGTTGCCAAGCCGATTGGATAATGGTTGAATGGCCAAGGTTATAGACTTGTTCAATAACATTTAGTTCACACAAAATATCCATACGGATATTAGCCGGAAATTCACCAATTAACGAACTGTAACGAAACCATAAATCACGAATATGCAATAACCAATTATTGATCAAGCCTAAGTCCGGATTTTCAACCGCCGCACGAATACCACCACAGCCTAAATGACCACATACAATAATATCTTCTATTTCAAGCACATCAACCGCATATTGTACGACTGATAAACAATTTAAATCGGTGTGAATGACTAAATTACCGACATTACGATGAACGAATAATTCGCCGGGCTTTAATTTGATCAGCTTTTCAGCAGGGACTCGGCTATCAGAACAACCAATCCATAAAAACTTAGGATTTTGAGCAATTGCAAGCTGTTTAAAAAAATCCGGATCTTCTAATTCTATTTTTTCTGACCATTCGTGATTAAAACGAATCAGATCGTTTACATCAAACATACTCATTATTTCCTTTTATTTCATTACTATTTGACAGAGTGAACTGCTAACACGTACTAATTACTTTATTGTATTTATGTGTTGGATTTTGCTTGCCATGATTAATTTACGCCATAATGGTGTGGTTAAAAATTTGGCCTTAATGATTTTGCTATACAGTTTGATGCGTAGTGGCATGGTTTTTTGATAATAACGTTTATTCGGTTTGGGGTGCCGATCATTGAATATTTTGCTTAAAATTTCAGCGCTATCAAGCGCGTAGCTAATTCCTTCTAACGAACTGGCACTGATAAATCCTGCGGCTTCGCCGATTAGAAATATGTTTTCATTACCGGTATAAAAATCACGGAATCGATTTGGGTAAACGACTAAACATTTTTCGGTTTTTAATGGCTCACCAAAAACAAATCCTTGCTGAGTTAATTTCTCTTTTAATAACTCAAAATGTTCATTGGCTTCTTTTTTGGCAAAGGCACCACCAAAAATAAAGTATCCGTCTTTAGAAATGCTCCAGGCATAGCAATTAGTTGTCGCATTATCAAAAATACATGAATAAAAAGGATGCGGATTTTTTTCAGCAAACCATTGTTGAATGGCAACATATTGCCTTATCGAATGATTTGGATAACGCATTCTTCGGACAACTGAATTAGCACCATCAGCCCCGACAACATATTGTGCGGTGATGTTATGTTCTACTTTATTTTCGTCTTGATAAGTAACTTGATAGCCATCAATGACTCTTCTCACTTCTTTACATAACGTATTATGTAGAACCGTGACATTTTCCGGGATGAGAGATTTCAACCAAAGATCAAATTTGTGCCTATCAAAGCTGACATAACTGCGTTGATAATTACGCACAAGTTTTGATTGTAAATCAAATGTTTTGACACTGAAGATTTGAGGATCGGTCAAAATACTTTTTGGTAAATTTAAATTTTGTCTGACAAAAGCTTTTTGTGCATCATCGGCTAATAATCCACCGCATGGCTTATGAAACCCTTCATCACCAGTTTGATGTTTTTTATCTAATGCAATAACTTTGAAAGATGAGCTAAGTAGACGCGCTAGTGTACTGCCGGCTGGTCCAAGACCAATAATTGCAATATCGTAATCCATGCTTTTATTTCGTTAGTTTTGAGCTTTTGAATGGCGCTTATATTAACACAATTTATTGCAAAATGTGTTTATTCGTACAATGATTGATGAGATTCGTTATTTTTGTCAAGAACTTTCAGAAATACCCTACGTTTCAGTATAAAAAACAAATATTAAATGTGCTTTTTCAATCAAAGCGTTAATTGGCAACCGTTTTTAAAAATGCTTCATTTAAGGTTTCAAATGGTAATTTACGACTAATCACCACTAAGCGAGACACTTTTTGCGCTGGATCTTGCCATGGTGAGCCATAGTCAAATCCAACCACTTTATGTACACCTTGAACAATCAAACGTTGTTCATTATCTTTAATTGCCAATACCCCTTTGTAACGTAACATGTCATTTCCGTACTGCTCGACTAAACTTTCCATAAAACTGCCAATCTTTTTAAGATCAAGTTCTCCGGCTTCAAACAGATAAGAACAGATATTATCATTCCAAGCGTTAGACGGTTTGGCATAGGGGATAGATTTGAAATTAACTTCTTGATTTTTTGAAGGGTTGATGACAAAAAAGCCTTGATTAATATTAAGCTCATCGTTCAAATCAAAGGCATGAATGTCTAGCCATTGTGATTTCGGGATTTCCCCCTTAATGGCTTGAAAAATTTGTGCTTTATTATTAATTTTATTGATTCTATTTAATACTTGAGATTTTCGCTCATCATCAATGCAATCTGTTTTTGTGATAATTATGCGATCGGCAAACCCAATTTGTGATTGCGCAACACGGTGCTCATCTAACTGTTGAGTAATATGTTGGGCATCAACGAGAGTAATAATTGCATCAAGTTCAATGGCTTGACGGATTAAATCATCAATAAAAAACGTTTGAATAATCGGTGCGGGATCGGCAAGGCCTGTAGTTTCAATAATAAGCCGATCAAATTGCAGCTCTCCGCTGGCTCGTTGAGCATGTAATTGATGTAGTGCTTCGGTAAGTTCACCCTGCACGGTACAACAAATACAACCATTTGTCATTTCGACAATTTGAATATCTGTGCTGGTATTTAATAATTCACTATCAAGGTTGACCGGACCAAATTCGTTTTCAATGATGATTATTTTCTCATCATGATGATGTTTTAACAGATAATTGATCAGCGTTGTTTTACCGGAACCGAGAAAACCAGTTAGTAAAGTGGCGGGCAGTAAAGAAGAAGGGAGCTGGTCTGTCATTACTTATCTCTCACGGTTAACAGCATTTAAAACCACCTTTACCGCCGTAACGTGCATCTTGCCGCTCTTTGAAAAACTCTTCATAAGTCATTGGGGTCTGATCGGGATGCGTCAACTTCATATGTTGCACATAGGTATCATAATCGGGAATGCCCACCATGAGTTTAGCTGCTTGACCGAGGTATTTTCCTGCTTTGGCAATTGAATCAAACATAGGTTTTCTCTTACTCAGTAAAGTTTTATTGCATAATATTATGAATGATAACTTTTTAGTTTCTTATAAACTAGCAAAATTATTCAACTAAAGACATTTCACTATAAAATGTCAATTAATTAGAGTCAATCATTGATTAACAGTAACCATGGTTAAATACGTTATTTTATATCATTTATATTTGTTGTAACTTATTTAAAGCCTAAAGATAACAATATATTTAATAAAATGCATTTATCTATCTTAAAATAACTTTTATAATACCGACAATTTTTTACAATAACGAGTTAATAATGGAAAAGTTTCACGTAATCGGCCCAACATCTTTAAATGGCGAAGTTGTTATTTCTGGTGCTAAAAATGCGGCACTACCTATCTTATTTGCTGCAATTTTGGCGCAAGATCCTGTTGAGTTACAAAATGTTCCTAAATTAAAAGATATTGATACGACTTTAGCTTTATTAAGTCAATTAGGAGTGAAGTGTGAACGTAATGGCTCCATTAAACTTGATGCAAGCCAACTTAATAACTATTGCGCACCTTACGATTTAGTTAAAACAATGCGTGCATCAATATGGGCTTTAGGGCCATTAGTTGCTCGTTTTGGTCAAGGACAGGTTTCATTACCCGGTGGCTGTGCGATAGGTGCAAGACCCGTTGATTTACACATTACCGGTTTACAGCAACTCGGGGCAACCATAACCCTTGATGAAGGCTATGTTAAAGCATCAGTGGATGGTCGATTAAAAGGCGCACATATTGTAATGGATAAAGTCAGTGTTGGTGCGACTGTGACAATTATGTCAGCAGCTACATTAGCAGAAGGTAAAACCATTATTGAAAATGCTGCTTGTGAACCTGAAATTGTAGATACAGCTAAATTTTTAAATACTTTAGGCGCGAAAATAACAGGTGCCGGTACTGTTCGTATTGAGATTGAAGGGGTTGAACGTTTAGGTGGCGGAGTGCATGAAATTGTTTCTGATCGTATCGAAACTGGTACTTTTTTAGTTGCAGCAGCCATATCAAAAGGTAAAATAACTTGTCGTAATACCGATCCTAGTTTACTTGACGCCGTCATATCAAAACTAAAAGAAGCCGGTGCAGATATCCAAACCGGTGATGATTGGATCTGTTTAGATATGCAAGGTAAACAACCTCAAGCGGTTAATATCCATACCGCACCACATCCGGGCTTTCCAACTGATATGCAAGCACAATTCTCTTTACTTAATATGGTTGCACAAGGTACCGGTATTATTAAAGAGACCATTTTTGAAAATAGATTTATGCATGTACCTGAACTTATTCGTATGGGTGCAAGAGCTGAAATCGAAGGTAATACCTTAATCACTCATGGTGTTGAAAAACTTAGTGGCGCTCAAGTTATGGCAACTGATTTACGTGCGTCAGCTAGTTTGGTGTTAGCCGGTTGTATTGCCGATGGCTTAACTATTGTTGATCGTATTTATCATATCGATCGTGGTTATGACAATATAGAAGACAAATTAAGAAAGTTAGGGGCCAAAATTGAAAGATGCGAATAATTTTGTGCTGTCAAATTTGTGTTAAATCATTAGGGTTAAAAGGAGTGTAATGATGACTAAAAAAGCATTAATCTTTTTATCAGAAGGCTGTGAAGAAACAGAAGCAGTGACTGTTATTGACCTTTTAACCCGTGCAGGCATTGAAGTGACCGATGCCAGTATCTCCCAAACACGTGAAGTTAAATGTTCACGAGGCGTAACAATTTTAGCGCAAAAAACATTTAACGAAGTTAAAGACCTTAATTTTGATATTGTGATTTTACCGGGCGGCTTAAAAGGCGCTGAAAATTTCAGAGATTGCCCGGCGCTGATTGAAAAATTAAAACAGACGCATCAAGCCGGTAACATTATCGCTGCGATTTGCGCATCACCAGCAATGGTGTTTCAATATCATAATTTACTTCCTGATGCATACATGACCGGTTATCCGACGACTAAAGATGCATTTAAACATTGGAAATCTGATAGAGCTTATTTTGATGTACAACACAAAGTGATCACCAGTCAAGGCCCGGCAACGTCAATTGATTTTGCATTAAAAATCATTGATGCTTTATTAGGGGCTGAAAAAGCGGCGGAAGTTGCAAAGCAACTTGTTTTACCGCTTGGCATCGATAACTATCAATAGCCATTACATGCAATCTTCAGCATTGTATGAAAAGTTAGTTAAAAGAGCGACATTAAGTGCTGTTTTAATTTCTACTTTTCTGATAATCATTAAATTAATTACCTGTTGGCTAACCGGGTCGATGAGCTTATTTGCGTCATTGTTAGATTCCGGTATCGACCTATTAGCGTCTGGTCTTAATTTCTTTTTAGTTCGTTATGCATTAAAACCTGCTGATGACGACCATACCTTTGGTCATGGTAAAGCTGAATCGCTAGCGGCGTTAGCGCAAGGTACTTTTATTATCGGCTCTGCAACGGTGTTATTGCTATCAAGTATCAAATCAATGATCTATCCAACCAGTATTCAAACGCCGTTACTAGGTATTGTGGTATCAACTATTTCTACTGTTTTTACTGCAACATTAATTTTATATCAAAGACATGTCATTAAAGTCACAAAAAGTAAAGCTATACAAGCGGATATGTTGCATTACTCTTCTGATTTGTTTATGAATATTGCTGTTGTTATTGCTTTATGTTTAAGTTGGTATGGGGTTGCTTATGCCGATGCTGGCTTTGCATTTTTTATATCGCTCTATATTTTTTATAATGCTTGTAAAATTGCTTACAATGCCATTCAAGATCTACTTGATCGTGCATTACCTGATAGTGATAACACTAGAATCGCTGAAATTGTTGCGATGTATTCAGATGTGCATGGTTTCCATGATCTCAAAACCAGACAAGCCGGCCCGGTTAAATTTATTCAGTTGCATATTGAACTGGATGATAATCTACCGTTAATTAAAGCGCATGCTATTGCTGATGCTATCGAAAAAAGCATCTCAAAAGAGTTCTCTCCGGCAAAAGTTATTATTCATCAAGATCCTCTCTCGGTTGTACCTACTGAAAAAAATCAGTAGAAAAATCATTCAAAATAGCTTTTATCTTCTATTGTTAGATATCTGTTAAGACTCTATAATAGCCAAAAGTCAATAATTTGGAGTTATTTTGTATGATAAAAAAAATAGGTATTTTAACCAGTGGTGGTGATGCACCGGGGATGAATGCAGCTATTCGTGGTGTAGTAAGAACTGCACTAACAGAAGGTCTGGATGTTTTTGGTATTTATGACGGTTACTTAGGTCTTTGTGAAAATCGAATCACACAGTTAGACCGTTCGAGTGTATCGGATATTATTACTCGAGGCGGTACTTTTTTAGGTTCTGCAAGATTTCCGGAGTTCAAAGATAAAGAAGTTAGGCAAAAAGCTATTGCTAACTTAAAACAACATCAAATCGATGCATTAGTCGTTATTGGTGGTGACGGCTCTTATATGGGAGCAATGCGATTAACGGAAGAAGGTTTTCCATGTATTGGTCTACCAGGCACAATAGATAATGATATTCGTGGGACTGATTACACAATCGGTTATTTCACTGCACTAAGCACTGCCGTTGAAGCAATTGATAGATTACGTGATACTTGTTCTTCGCATCACCGTATTTCGGTTATCGAAATTATGGGACGTGATTGTGGTGATTTAACCTTAAATGCAGCGGTTGCTGGCGGCTGTGAATTTATGATTATTCCTGAAGTTTCTTATACTAAAGAAGACTTAATTGAAGAGATCAAATTAGGATTTGCAAAAGGGAAAAAACATGCCATCGTCACTGTTACAGAACATATGTGCGATGTGAATAAGCTAGCTGCTGATATTGAAGCGGCGGTTCATCATGAAACCAGGGCAACAGTATTAGGCCATGTACAACGTGGTGGCTCACCAGTGCCTTACGATCGTATTTTAGGTTCTCGTATGGGTGCTTTTGCGGTAGAATTATTACAGCAAGGACACGCTGGGCGCTGTGTCGGTGTACAAAATGGCAAATTAGTACATCACGATATTATCGAAGCGATCAACACCATGAAACGACCATTTGATATGGATTTATATAATACAGCAAAACGCTTATTTTAATATTGATTGATTTTAAATTGCTCAAGCAATGTTATTCAAAGTAATATAACTAACAATTAGGTGAAATTTTGAAGTTTATAGCGCTAAAGTTATTATCGGCAAAAATTCACCTTTTAGATTTAAACTTCGTTTCTGCAAATTATTCGTTTATATTAAAGTAGTCTTTACCTTTCTTAATCATCTGTGAGCTTAGCAGTCGCTCGATAAATCTTAAAAACAGTCAATAAGGAAAGAACTTATGTCACTACATTATTTAGAAGATAAAAATCGGTTTTATGTTTGTGATGAAAATGATAATCAAGTTGGTGAAATGACCTTTACTCGTATTGGGCAAAATAAAGCAACGATTGATCATACTTATATAGAGCCGTCTTATCGTGGGCAAGGCATTGCTGATAAATTATTAGATCGGGTGGTTGAAAAATTACAGCAAGAACAACGGGAAATTATTCCTATCTGTTCATTTGCAGCTAAAAAGTTAGCAAAATAGCGAAGCGAAAATATTTATTATAATGTAAGGATTTAAAGTCTATTTTTGTCAAGATTTATTTTGTTTTTTTATTTTTGTAAAAGCTAGTTTTCTCTGTAAGAATATGTGTTAATGTATTGCAAATTAAATCTGTTAACTATCCGTATTTGAAAATGACATCAGTAAAAGCTCAGAAAATTCATTCTATCCATGTATTACGTGGTTTAGCAATTATTATGATTGTATTTAGCCACAGCTTAGGGGTATTTAAAAATAGTGGTTTAATTGCTAATAGTTATCTGTTTTCTTTTTTGAATTTATTTGCATTTAACTTTACTACTTTTTTTGTTTTAATCGCCGGTTTTTTATTTCAACATCTCACTTATAAATTTGATACTAAAACCTACTATTTATCCAAATTTAAAACCGTTGTTTGTCCTTATATATCCGTATCGATATTCTGCTTCTTCTTTTTCCATTATCAATATTTATCCGGTTTACCATTTTATTCATCAACAGAAACAAGCATGGTTAGTGCCATAGTTAAAATGATGTTAACTGGTACTGCGCTTTTACCTTTATGGTTTATGCCGATGATAATTATTATCTATTTAATGGGGCCACTACTTTATTCTTGGTCTAAAAAAAGTTTGATTATAGCCGGTTTAATTTGCATGTTTTGGGTTGTGATGTTTACTAAACCTGACTTTACTAAGCCATTATTGAATCTCTTACATTATGGACCAGTTTATTTAACCGGTATGATGATTAAGCAGAATTATGAAAAGATCATGAAAGCGGTTAAAGATAACTTAATTTTGGTTATGTTCTTTTTTTGCCTGTGTCTGTTTATACCCTATGCTTATCGTTATGTTAGTTATTTTGGGGTAGAAAACCTTTATTATGACACGCTACAAAAAATTGTCTTATTTATCTTAGCACTCTATTTTTTAGATAGTATTAATCATAAAACAAATGAAGGGAAAGTTTATAAATTCTTCTCTTATATGGCTAACATCAGTTTTCCTGTCTACTTTATACATGAAATTGTCATATTATTGTTAGAGCAACAAGTTATCGCCTCACCATTTGGCGACATCATTAAAACTGGTAATGGTGAGCTAGCTGCCTTAGGAGCAATAAGCTTTTTAATCTCAACACTATTAATAAGTGTGCTAATTGCTAATCTAATAAAATTTATTTTCAGAGATAAAGCCAAATTTCTCATTGGTGGTAGTCGATAGGATTTATTGATCCACATTCAAATCAACTACGATTAAAGAATAATTATTAGTTGACCGAAAAAGCCAGTGCATTCAAGTCGAAGCACTGGTTTTTTGTTTTCTCACTCTTTGTTATTGATCAGCAGCAAAATAGATTGAAAGATCAAATCATCATGATAAAAATGAATTGTTATTGCGTATGATTTGATCTCAAGCAATTTACTTTATTGATATTGTAAGTAGAGGGGCTTGATATTTATACAATTGAACCTATATAGACAATCCAAGACGGTAAAATATCATCGCATAACATGGCGCTTAGCCTTGAAATGGTGTGCAGTTTGATAGATATTCTCACTGTTTTATATGGCGCCTTAGTTTTATTCTGGTCATTTAGATAAATAATTTTGCGATAATGCTTGCCGTATGAGTTTATCAACAATTTTTCTGCTAATAATCTGTTTTTTCGTAATGTTCCTATTTATATTTGTAGAAAATCAAATCTGCCAAAAGCATTGATCTGAACAAATATAAGACAAACGAAAAAAAATGCCAATTTTTTGCTTGCTAAAAAAAATGAAGTGCCTATAATGCGCATCCACTGACACGGCGTCAGCGAAAGCAGACGGGAAAAGTGATTAGTGAGCAAGATCAAATTTTTTAAAAAAAGATCTTGACGAATAAAAAGGTGTAGCGTAGTATACGCAGCCCTTGAGACAGCAAACTGAAGCAAGCAATTGTGAAGTTAAATTGAAGCTGTCAGCTCTTTAAAAATAAGAAACAGACAATCTGTGTGGGCACTTGCGAGACGAAAAATTAAAAGTCTACGGACTCAAAAAATTAAGTCTTGATAAGTGACACTGAAGATTCATTTGAATAATGTCAGAGACAGTTATTGAGCATCAAACTTTAAATTGAAGAGTTTGATCATGGCTCAGATTGAACGCTGGCGGCAGGCTTAACACATGCAAGTCGAACGGTAACATGAGTGCTTGCACTTGATGACGAGTGGCGGACGGGTGAGTAAAGTATGGGGATCTGCCGAATGGAGGGGGACAACAGTTGGAAACGACTGCTAATACCGCATAAAGTTGAGAGACCAAAGCATGGGACCTTCGGGCCATGCGCCATTTGATGAACCCATATGGGATTAGCTAGTTGGTAGGGTAAAGGCTTACCAAGGCGACGATCTCTAGCTGGTCTGAGAGGATGACCAGCCACACTGGAACTGAGACACGGTCCAGACTCCTACGGGAGGCAGCAGTGGGGAATATTGCACAATGGGGGGAACCCTGATGCAGCCATGCCGCGTGTATGAAGAAGGCCTTCGGGTTGTAAAGTACTTTCGGTAATGAGGAAGGTGGTGTATCGAATAGGTGCATCAATTGACGTTAATTACAGAAGAAGCACCGGCTAACTCCGTGCCAGCAGCCGCGGTAATACGGAGGGTGCGAGCGTTAATCGGAATGACTGGGCGTAAAGGGCATGTAGGCGGATAATTAAGTTAGGTGTGAAAGCCCCGGGCTCAACCTGGGAACTGCACTTAAAACTGGTTATCTGGAGTATTGTAGAGGAAGGTAGAATTCCACGTGTAGCGGTGAAATGCGTAGAGATGTGGAGGAATACCGGTGGCGAAGGCGGCCTTCTGGACAGATACTGACGCTGAGATGCGAAAGCGTGGGGAGCAAACAGGATTAGATACCCTGGTAGTCCACGCTGTAAACGATGTCGATTTGGAGTTTGTTGCCTTGAGTGATGGGCTCCGAAGCTAACGCGATAAATCGACCGCCTGGGGAGTACGGCCGCAAGGTTAAAACTCAAATGAATTGACGGGGGCCCGCACAAGCGGTGGAGCATGTGGTTTAATTCGATGCAACGCGAAGAACCTTACCTGGTCTTGACATCCACAGAATCTTGCAGAGATGCGAGAGTGCCTTCGGGAACTGTGAGACAGGTGCTGCATGGCTGTCGTCAGCTCGTGTTGTGAAATGTTGGGTTAAGTCCCGCAACGAGCGCAACCCTTATCCTTTGTTGCCAGCGGTTTGGCCGGGAACTCAAAGGAGACTGCCGTTGATAAAGCGGAGGAAGGTGGGGACGACGTCAAGTCATCATGGCCCTTACGACCAGGGCTACACACGTGCTACAATGGCGTATACAAAGGGAGGCGACCTCGCGAGAGCAAGCGGACCTCATAAAGTACGTCTAAGTCCGGATTGGAGTCTGCAACTCGACTCCATGAAGTCGGAATCGCTAGTAATCGTGAATCAGAATGTCACGGTGAATACGTTCCCGGGCCTTGTACACACCGCCCGTCACACCATGGGAGTGGGTTGCACCAGAAGTAGATAGCTTAACCTTCGGGAGGGCGTTTACCACGGTGTGGTCCATGACTGGGGTGAAGTCGTAACAAGGTAACCGTAGGGGAACCTGCGGTTGGATCACCTCCTTACGAAGCGCTCGTAAGTGTTCACACAGATTGTTTGTTAAGAAAGAGTCACTTTATTGGGTCTGTAGCTCAGGTGGTTAGAGCGCACCCCTGATAAGGGTGAGGTCGGTGGTTCAAGTCCACTCAGACCCACCAATTCAACGGCATTGAGCGAGCCAGCTTGAGACGTGGAGAAGTGAAAATAATGGGGCTATAGCTCAGCTGGGAGAGCGCCTGCCTTGCACGCAGGAGGCCAGCGGTTCGATCCCGCTTAGCTCCACCATTAAAGCCGTCTCTTTTGAAAATTAAATTATGTTTGTATTTACTTTTAAGAGTAAATAGAAAGATAAAGCTCTTTAACAATTAGGAACAAGCTGAAAGAAACGAGTTCTCGTTTTTACGGAAGGCATTTGTATGAAAGTATGAATGTGAAGAAGTAGAAAAGAGAAAAAAGCGTAATTGAAACCAAGACAACTGTGAGTTGTAAGGTTAAGAAATTAAGCGTACACGGTGGATGCCTAGGCAATCAGAGGCGATGAAGGACGTGTTAATCTGCGAAAAGCGACGGTAAGCCGATAAAAGGCGCTATAACCGTTGATGTCCGAATGGGGAAACCCAGTGCAGGTGACTGCACTATCATCTGATGAATACATAGTCAGATGAGGCGAACCGGGAGAACTGAAACATCTAAGTACCCCGAGGAAAAGAAATCAACCGAGATTCCCAAAGTAGCGGCGAGCGAAATGGGAGGAGCCCAAGCGGGTAGCATAGTGTATTAGTGGAAGCGTCTGGAAAGTCGCACGACAGAGGGTGAAAGTCCCGTACACGAAAATGCATTATGTGGAAGCTTATAGAGTAGGGCGGGACACGTGATATCCTGTCTGAAGATGGGGGGACCATCCTCCAAGGCTAAATACTCCTGATTGACCGATAGTGAACCAGTACCGTGAGGGAAAGGCGAAAAGAACCCCGGGAGGGGAGTGAAATAGACCCTGAAACCGTGTACGTACAATCAGTGGGAGCATGTACCGTTGGGTATGTGTGACTGCGTACCTTTTGTATAATGGGTCAGCGACTTATATTCTGTAGCAAGGTTAACCGAATAGGGGAGCCGAAGGGAAACCGAGTATTAACTGTGCGAAAAGTTGCAGGGTATAGACCCGAAACCCGGTGATCTAGCCATGGGCAGGTTGAAGGTTGGTTAACACTAACTGGAGGACCGAACCGACTAATGTTGAAAAATTAGCGGATGACCTGTGGCTGGGGGTGAAAGGCCAATCAAACCGGGAGATAGCTGGTTCTCCCCGAAAGCTATTTAGGTAGCGCCTCATGAGTAACTGTTGGGGGTAGAGCACTGTTTCGGCTAGGGGGCCATCCCGGCTTACCAACCCGATGCAAACTCCGAATACTGACAAGTTTAATCATGGGAGACACACGGCGGGTGCTAACGTTCGTCGTGAAGAGGGAAACAACCCAGACCGCCAGCTAAGGTCCCGAAGTCATAGTTAAGTGGGAAACGAAGTGGGAAGGCTTAGACAGCTAGGATGTTGGCTTAGAAGCAGCCATCATTTAAAGAAAGCGTAATAGCTCACTAGTCGAGTCGGCCTGCGCGGAAGATGTAACGGGGCTAAAACTATGCACCGAAGCTGCGGCAGTGCACGAAAGTGTATTGGGTAGGGGAGCGTTCTGTAAGCCGTAGAAGGTGTGTTGTGAGGCATGCTGGAGGTATCAGAAGTGCGAATGCTGACATAAGTAACGATAAAGCGGGTGAAAAGCCCGCTCGCCGGAAGACCAAGGGTTCCTGTCCAACGTTAATCGGGGCAGGGTGAGTCGACCCCTAAGGAGAGGCCGAAGGGCGTATCTGATGGGAAACGGGTTAATATTCCCGTACTGGCTGTAACTGCGATGGGGGGACGAAGAAGGCTAGGTTTACCACCTATTGGATGGTGGGTTAAGCGTGTAGGGGTGTGATTAGGCAAATCCGGTCACTGAGACCCTGAGGCGTGATGACGAGCTACTAAGGTAGTGAAGTAATTGATGCCCTGCTTCCAGGAAAATCCTCTAAGCTTCAGGTTACAGTTAATCGTACCCGAAACCGACACAGGTGGTCAGGTAGAGAATACTCAGGCGCTTGAGAGAACTCGGGTGAAGGAACTAGGCAAAATGGTGCCGTAACTTCGGGAGAAGGCACGCTGACGGTAATTGAAATCCCATGCGGACGTAGGTGAAATCAGTCGAAGATACCAGCTGGCTGCAACTGTTTAATAAAAACACAGCACTGTGCAAACACGAAAGTGGACGTATACGGTGTGACGCCTGCCCGGTGCTGGAAGGTTAATTGATGGGGTTATGCGTAAGCAGAAGCTCTTGATCGAAGCCCCAGTAAACGGCGGCCGTAACTATAACGGTCCTAAGGTAGCGAAATTCCTTGTCGGGTAAGTTCCGACCTGCACGAATGGCGTAATGATGGCCAGGCTGTCTCCACCCGAGACTCAGTGAAATTGAAATTGCCGTGAAGATGCGGTGTACCCGTGGCAAGACGGAAAGACCCCGTGAACCTTTACTATAGCTTGACAGTGAACATTGAGCCTTAATGTGTAGGATAGGTGGGAGACTATGAAGCATGCACGCCAGTGTGTGTGGAGTCATCCTTGAAATACCACCCTTTAATGTTTGATGTTCTAACCTGTACTTCTGAATCGAGGTAAGGGACACTGTCTGGTGGGTAGTTTGACTGGGGCGGTCTCCTCCCAAAGAGTAACGGAGGAGCACGAAGGTTAGCTAATCCTGGTCGGACATCAGGAGGTTAGTGCAATGGCAAAAGCTAGCTTGACTGCGAGAGTGACGGCTCGAGCAGGTACGAAAGTAGGTCATAGTGATCCGGTGGTTCTGAATGGAAGGGCCATCGCTCAACGGATAAAAGGTACTCCGGGGATAACAGGCTGATACCGCCCAAGAGTTCATATCGACGGCGGTGTTTGGCACCTCGATGTCGGCTCATCACATCCTGGGGCTGAAGTAGGTCCCAAGGGTACGGCTGTTCGCCGTTTAAAGTGGTACGCGAGCTGGGTTTAGAACGTCGTGAGACAGTTCGGTCCCTATCTGCCATGGGCGTAGGAAAATTGAGAGGGTTTGCTTCTAGTACGAGAGGACCGAAGTGAACGCACCGCTGGTGTTCGGGTTGTGATGCCAATTGCATTGCCCGGTAGCTACGTGCGGAATAGATAAGTGCTGAAAGCATCTAAGCACGAAACTAGCCTCGAGATGAGTTTTCCCTGAAGAGATTCAGTAAGGTCCGTTTGAGACTAAGACGTAGATAGGTCAGGTGTGTAAGTGTAGTGATACATTGAGCTAACTGATACTAATGAACCGAGAGTCTTAACCTTACAACTCGGAGTTGTTTTGGGTTACGCAAGTTGAGAGTAAGAAATCATCGAAAGGTGATGAAAGATTGATAAAACAGTTTGTTCCGGATTGAGCGATTGATGCAGACATGCGATAATGCGCATCAGTTGAAGAAAGAGAAGACAGAATATGTCTGGCGGTAATAGCGCGGTGGTCCCACCTGACCCCATGCCGAACTCAGAAGTGAAACGCCGTAGTGCCGATGGTAGTGTGGGTATTACCCATGTGAGAGTAGGGTGCCGCCAGACTTTTAAATTAGAGCGAAAGCCCAGCAGAGATGCTGGGCTTTTTTGCATCTTATCGTTTAAATATTTAGGTTAAATGATTACGCAACGATCGTATAATTTCAATCCATTTGTCTAAGGAGTGAACAATGGATAATCTGGAGTATTTATATCAGTTTTTTGGATCTGATTTTATTCAAAAATATACAACAGTTCCTCAGTTGGTTGGAATATTAGGTTATCTTGTTGGCGTAAGTGCTTTTTTACAACGTAAAGATAGCGCTTTTCGTAATCAATTAACCCTAGTCAATATCATTATGACACTGCATTTTTATCTGCTGGGTCCCGAATCTTATCCGGCAGCTATCCTAAATATTATCAATATTTTCCGAAATATTACCTCAGCATATACCAAAAGCCTGTTGGCAATGTTGTTTTTTATAGCCCTAATGTGGATATTTTATTTTCTCACTACGCCCGACTGCACGCAATTTATTCACTATTTCTCTGTTATCGGTACGACACTGGTAACCATTGCGCTTTTTCGTTTTCAGCAACAGCAAATGCGCTTACTGATCTTACTCAGTAGTGCACTATGGATAATCTATAGTTTAGTGATAGGTTCACTCGGTAGTCTGGCTATTGAAATCACATTTGCGGTGATTAACATCGTGACGATTATCAAATTAGCGAAAAAAACATCTGAATAACAGCATATTTATACGTTTAACATCATTTTTCTATTTATTTATTGCTGTATGTATGAAACAATTCAGCTATATAAAAAATAAATTTTTTGAGGTAGTCAGTGATCGATAATGATGGCTACCGTCCAAATGTAGGAATAGTTATTTGTAACAGGTATGGTCAAGTACTTTGGGCTCGTCGTTACGGGCAAAATTCTTGGCAGTTTCCTCAGGGCGGAATAAAACAAAACGAAACGCCTGAGCAGGCAATGTTTCGAGAACTTAATGAAGAGGTAGGATTATTACCAAAAGATGTAAAAATTTTGTCAGTAACTAATGGTTGGCTTCGTTATAAATTACCCAAAAGAATGATTCGTTGGGAAAATCAACCTGTTTGTATTGGACAAAAGCAGAAATGGTTTTTATTAGAGCTTATTTCTGATCCGTCGGTGATTAATCTAAACATGTCTTCTACCCCGGAATTTGATGATTGGAAATGGGTAAGCTATTGGTACCCTATTAGACAGGTTATTGCTTTTAAACGGGATGTATACCGAAAAGCAATGAAAGAATTTTGCTTATCTGTATTTACCATACAGTCTGAATCGGATTTACCTGTAGCAAATGTTTCTAAAAAGAAACGATTTAATTTCTTTGTTCATAAACGAAAAAACAAACAGCGTGTAAAAAAATGAATCAATATTTACAATTTCCGGATTTTAATCCAGTTGCACTTTCATTAGGTCCTATTTCTTTGCATTGGTATGGTTTGATGTATCTATTTGGCATAGTTGGTGCGCTTTTTCTGGCAAAACGCCGAGCGAGTAAACCCGATAGTCAATGGACAGCACAACAAGTTGAAAATCTCCTTTTCTGGGGCTTTTTAGGGCTCTTTATTGGTGGAAGAGTAGGTTATGTCTTTTTCTACAATTTCGAAGCCTTTATGCACGACCCTATAACGCTATTTAAAGTGTGGGAAGGGGGAATGTCATTTCATGGAGGCTTAATTGGCGCCATCTGCGTAATAGCAATTTTTGCCAAAAAAACGGGCAAAACGTTTATGCAAGTAGCTGATTTTGTTGCACCGTTGGTACCAATCGGATTGATGTTTGGTCGATTTGGTAATTTTATCAATGGCGAACTGTGGGGGCGTGTTACCAATTCATCCATTGGCATGTTATTTCCGACATCTGCGCATGCTGATTTTATGTTTGTGCAGTCTCACCCTGAGTGGTACTCGCTTTATTCGCAATTGAATGGTATCTTGCCAAGACATCCATCTCAACTTTACGAAATGTTTTTTGAAGGGATTGTTCTATTTATCATCTTAAATCTATTTATTCGCAAACCTCGACCAACAGGCAGTGTATCCGGTCTATTTTTGCTTTGCTATGGTGTGTTTAGATTTGTCATTGAATTCTACCGACAACCCGATGAACAGTTGGGCTTATTTTTAAACATCATTAGTATGGGACAAATTTTATGCCTACCAATGATTTTTGGTGGTATTTTCATTCTTTTATATGCTTACAGATTTAATAAAAAGGCCATAAAACCATGAAACAATATTTAGCACTTATGCAAAAAATTTTAGATGAAGGAACACCTAAATCAGATCGAACAGGAACAGGGACCTTATCTATTTTTGGTCATCAGATGCGATTTAATTTACAAGATGGTTTCCCATTGGTCACCACCAAAAAATGTCATTTACGTTCAATTATCCACGAATTGCTTTGGTTTTTAAAAGGCGATACCAATATAAAGTATTTACAAGATAACAAAGTGACCATTTGGGATGAATGGGCTGATGAAAATGGTGATTTAGGCCCTGTGTATGGCAAACAGTGGCGAGCATGGGGAGCTGCCGACGGGCGTCAAATCGATCAGATTTCGCAACTAATTGAACAAATCAAACATGACCCGGATTCAAGAAGGATGATTGTTTCAGCCTGGAATGTGGGTGAGCTTGATCAAATGGCTTTAGCGCCTTGTCATGCTTTTTTCCAATTCTACGTGGCACAAGGTAAACTTTCTTGTCAGCTTTATCAGCGTTCATGTGACGTTTTTTTAGGTCTACCTTTTAATATTGCTAGCTATTCACTTCTTGTGCATATGATTGCACAGCAGTGTGATTTAGAAGTCGGTGATTTTGTCTGGACAGGCGGCGATACTCACCTTTACTCAAATCATATGGAGCAAACACATTTACAGTTAACTCGTGAACCAAGAGCGTTACCAAAACTGGTTATCAAACGTAAACCACCGACAATCTTTGATTATGTCTTCGAGGATTTTGACATCGTTGATTATGATCCTTATCCGGCAATTAAAGCACCGGTTGCAGTCTAATTGTTTGTCAAGAAGTTTCAGAAATAGTATACGTTTGAGTATAAAATTAGCGCTGTTAAAGTGTTAAATTTCACAATAGGGATTAATCAATTTAATCCCTAACATCTGTTTCAAATCATTAGCTTTATGCAAACGCCTTATCTTGATGAAGGATTAAAGCAACCCTCGGGCATGTTATTTTTCTGCCTCTTAAATCAAGATTTGGTATATAATAATCTACTTTGTTTAAATAATTATTTGATCTTAATATGAATCAAAATCAGGAAATACGCCCCATTTTTTCAAAACGTTTATTACACCCTCGTTACTGGTTAACGTGGTTTGGTATTGGTATTTTGTATCTAATCGTTTTATTGCCTTATCCAATCATTTATCAAATTGGTAAAGGTCTAGGCTTGCTTTCCATGAAATTGATAGGTAAACGTAAAGAGACCGCCAGACAAAACCTTAAGCTCTGTTTTCCTGAAAAGTCACAGCAAGAACGAGACCAATTGTTGCGAGAAAATTTTATTTCAACTGGTGTTGCTATTTTCGAAACAGGAATCGCTTGGTTTTGGTCAGATAAACGGCTAGCTAAACAATCCTCGATTGTCGGTGATTCTTATATTACCCAAATACAGCAATCGGGTCAGGGTGTACTGCTTATTGGCATCCACTTTTTAACACTTGAATTAGGTGCCCGTATTTTAGGTATGAGTCATCCGGGAGTTGGGGTCTACCGACCAAACGATAATCCGGTAATGGATTATGTTCAGCTTAAAGGCCGCTTGAAATCAAATAAATATATGTTAGATCGCTATAACACCAAAGGAATGGTTCGGGCGTTAAAAAATGGCGAATTACTGTGGTACGCCCCCGATCATGACTACGGACCTAAAAATAGCGTGTTTGCGCCACTATTTTCAGTTGAAAAAGCAGCGACAACCATTGGCACGCGCATTTTAGTTAAACTCGGTCACCCGGCTATTATTCCATTTACCCCTAAACGTGAAAAAAATGGTCATTATACCGTGTATGTTACACCGCCACTTGAAGGGTATCCGGTCGATGATGATGTTCAAGCTGCAACCTTTATGAATAAAGCTATCGAACAGGAAATTTTAAAAGCTCCCGAACAATATATGTGGTTGCATCGACGATTTAAAACTCGTCCAAAAGGTGAGGCGCCGTTATACACAGATAGTGTTCAATCTGACTAAAACAGGTTATTTGAAATTGTTGGTTAAAAGAGTCAAAACGAAATATGCAAAAACTTAATAAAATTATTCTCTATTGCCGTTGTGGATTTGAAAAAGAGTGTGCAGCAGAAATTACCGATAAAGCCACACAGCATGAGATATACGGTTTTGCCAAAGTAAAAGATAACAGTGGTTATGTCGTGTTTGAATGCTATCAACCTGAAGATGCACAGCGCCTTATTAAAACGTTATCATTTAGAACACTTATCTTTGCAAGGCAGATGTTTGTATCTGGTGACCTACTAACAGATCTGCCAACCAACGATCGCATATCACCAATAATTGATGCACTAACCGGATGTGTCGAAAAAGCGGGCGATTTGCGGGTTGAAGTTGCTGATACCAATGAAGGTAAAGCGTTAGCGGGGTTTTGCCGTAAATTTACTGTTCCGCTCAGACAGGCTCTGAGAAATAAGCGAATTCTACTAAAAGTGCAAAATCCTTCACGCCCGGTTATTCACTTATTATTTATCAATAACCATAGCTGTTATGTTGGCTATTCATTAAGCCAAAACAATTCGCCTTTTTATATGGGGATTGCAAGATTGAAATTTCCGTCTGATGCACCGTCTCGCTCAACCTTAAAATTGGAAGAAGCATTTCATATTTTTATTCCTTATGAAGAGTGGGATGAACGCTTAAAAGGCGGCTTAAATGCCGTCGACCTTGGCGCTTGCCCGGGCGGCTGGACATATCAGCTAGTTAAACGTAGTATGATGGTTTATGCCATCGATAATGGACCAATGAATGAAAAATTAATGGAAACCGGTCAAGTTAAACACTTTCGTGAGGATGGTTTTAAATTTGAACCGAAAAAACATAATATTTATTGGTTGGTCTGTGATATGGTTGAAAAACCCGCTAAAGTGACTGAGTTAATTGCAAAGTGGCTAATCAATGGTTGGTGTCGAGAAACGATCTTTAATCTCAAATTACCTATGAAAAAGCGTTATGAAGAAGTCAAACAAAATTTGGAGCTACTACATAACCAACTGAAAAATCATCAGATTAATGTACAAATAGAGGCAAAACAGCTTTATCATGATCGCGAAGAGATCACCGTGCATGTACAAAGAATTTGGGGATAGCAAACGAATTTAATAACTTGATTATCGCTCGCTTAATTAGCCATTGGCTAATAATTGAGGTAACTGTTAAAAAGCGCCGATTATAATATCAATTCGGCGTGATTAAAGCGAAATCTATTAACTGGTCAATTTTTAATAATTTAAACAATCGTAAACTAAATTGTTAAGAATTATTAAGATTTTTTTTGACAGTTAGTGATGTTTATTTATTCGAATTAAACAGTAGAATAATAAAAAGAGCGCTATTGACTAAAATTAACGCAATAATCAGGGTAAAGTGAAATATTATAGCTTTAAATTTGTGCTTAAAAAGCTTACCATTTAAACTCTATTGTATGTAATACGGCATAGCACTATTTCCGTTAATACAATTGATTGTCAAATGACAGATTATTAATAGAAAGATATGTTTTAATCTTGAAATATTAATTGCACTGTCTTTAAAAAAATTAATCACCGTTTTATGAAGCGCTAGAAAATAAATCCAACTAAGAGTGGCAATAAACTGGCGTCATTGTCATTGATAAATAAAACTGTTTATCAATAAAGAATTTTAAGATAACAAATTACAAGAGAATGGGTATGAAATTAAAACAATCCTTATATGCTATTGTAATATTAGCACTATATGCATTACTGGTTGGCTGTACACTCAATATATCAAAAAAATCTTCTGATTTTGATGAGATTAAAGATTCTGCTTATTATTTATCTCAGGTAGATTCTGCGACCGGATCAGCTAAGACAAACTGGCAATTACTGGCGGTGCGAGCGTTAGTGAAAGAAAATAAAATTTCACAAGCGAAGTCGATCTTATCTCAGCTAACCGATCTCAATGTTGCTCAGCAAAATGAAAAACTCTTATTATTAGGTGAAATTGCTGTTAAAACCGGTAAATCATTTGACCTCAACCAATTAAATGTTAAAGAATTAAATAATCGTCAATTATATCGTTACTACAGTATAAAATTAGCGTTTGACGCAAAAAGTAAAAATATCAATCAACAAGCGCATGATTATATCGATCTTGAAATATTTGCTACTGATCAGCAAAGAAAGCAAGTGATTCACAATACCTTTAATTTCTTCAAAAAACTAACTCAAAATCAATTAAGTTCAATTAGCGTTTACGACAATGAAACGACGTTGCAAGGTTGGGTTGATTTAGCGTTTGTGTTTTTAAACAATCGACCAGTGCCGGTGAAACAAGATGATGAAAATGGTCAAGCCATTGCAGCGAACGCTCAAAATCAAAATGCAATATTAATACAAGCAATTAAAGATTGGGCGATGCGTTATCCGGATCATCCAGCTAAATTACTTATTCCTTCTTTAACCGGTGAAGAGTCTATTTCGGTAGATAATGCAAATGCTAAAAAAGTTGCATTATTACTGCCATTAAATGGTTCTTCACGCATATTTGGTAATACTATTCGCCAAGGCTATGTGGATGCTATTAAATTTTATCCACAGGAGCCACAGCAAGACATGGTTATCTTAGATACATCATCTGCCCCAATGGAATCTTTAATTCAACAAGCTCAAGACCAAAATGTTCAATTAATCGTGGGGCCTTTGTTGAAAGATGACGTTACAAAAATAAAACAGTTATCCCCAAGTATTCCGGTTTTAGCGCTTAATAAAGTTGATAATAGCATCGCAACGACAAATAAGATGTGCTATTTTGCATTATCGCCGGAAGATGAAGCCACAGATGCGGCTAACCATATTTATGCGCAAAATAAAACAAGACCACTATTACTTGTACCACAAACCGATTTAGGTCGCCGGGTTGCACAAAGCTTTGCTAAACAGTGGTCACAACTATCGGCAAACAGTTCGCAAGCCTATGTTCAATATTTTGCTAATGCAAGCTCGCTAAGAGCAAATATGAATCGCAATGTCGGAATTAGATTAACAGGTAGTCCGGTTTTTGCTGATGATGCATCCTATGCAGGTTCAGCTTCTGGTTTTGATGCCGTTTATGTTTACGCTTCATACGATGAAATGACATTAATTAAACCAATGCTTGATATGGGTGCGGGTAAAACTGTGGGTAATGCATCGAGCTCCGTATTACTTTATTCCAGCTCTAAAAGCCATACCGCTAATCGATCAAACGATTTTAATTATGATATGAATCAAACCGAGTATGCCGATATTCCAATGATAGTAAACTTATCTGATAGTATGACAACAATGGTACCGGGTAATATTCAAAAAGATTATTCATTATTACGATTGTATGCAATGGGAATTGATGCTTGGAGACTAGCGAATCGCTTTAATCAGTTAGACTCTTATCAAGCTGATTTCCTAAACGGTATGACCGGGAAATTATCTACCAGTAACCAATGTGAAGTTACACGTTCGTTATCCTGGCAACAGTACGCTTATGTTGCAGCATCAACCAACACAACAAACGAAGAATAAAAATATTGGCAAGCATTATGAGCAAATTGCTTGCCAATTTTTAATTCAACAAGGGCTGGTTTTCGTTGCACAAAATAGTCGATGTCGCTTAGGTGAAATTGACTTAATTATGCGTGACAAACAGTGTTTTGTATTTGTTGAAGTGCGCTACCGTAAAAATGCTAATTTTGGTGAAGCTGAAACGACAGTTACGCCGTCTAAACAAGCCAAAATTAGGCAAGCGGCACAACTTTGGATGATATCGAATAATTTAAACATAGAAGAAACCGAATTTAGATTTGATGTTTTTGCCGTGACCGGTAAAAACCAGAAATGGATTATCAATGCGTTTTAATTTTTAGGTGAAAAACGTGCAAGACTTAATTAAAAATTATTTTACAGAAAGTATTCAAACACAAATTGTCATGGCTGAGTCACTCGGTTCTTCCATAGAAAAAGCGGCTAATATTATTGTCGAGAGTTTGCTAAACGGGAATAAAATAATGAGTTGTGGCAATGGCTCTGCGGCGGCAAATGTGCAAAGTTTTACCTCACGTTTAATTACCAGTATGGATATAGAAAGACCGAGCATTCCTGCTATTGCGTTAGTCTCTGATAATGTGTTACTCAGTGCTATTAGTAATCATGAAGAAGTCTATGCTCGCCAAATTCAAGCAATCGGTCATCGAGGCGATACCTTAGTTATCTCTACATGCCAAGGTAATAGCCGATCGATTATTCGAGCCGTACAAGAGGCGGTAATCAAAGATATGAAAATTGTTGCCTTGACCGCTTTTGATGGCGGTGAAGTTATTGGTTTACTGGGGCAAAATGATATAGAAATTCGAATTCCGTCATACAAAAAAGTCATGGCATATGAAATGCATGCCATGATTTTAAACTGTTTATGCCAATTAATTGAAAACACATTGTTTATTCATGGTGAATAAGTTGAAATTAAATCAGTTTAATTCTGCATTTATAGTGATTTTGTGCTATAATTATAGGCTGATTTGATGACTTAAATTAATAAGAGAACATGGTGTTATGACCGAACTAGCCAAAGAAATAACCCCCGTTAATATTGAAGATGAATTGAAATCCTCGTATCTTGATTATGCAATGTCTGTTATTGTCGGGCGTGCATTACCTGATGTGCGTGACGGATTAAAACCGGTACATAGACGGGTTTTATTTGCCATGCATGAGGCCGGATACGATTGGAATAAACCTTATCGAAAATCTGCACGTGTTGTAGGGGATGTGATCGGTAAATATCATCCACATGGCGACTCTGCTGTCTATGACACTATCGTGCGTATGGCTCAGCCGTTTTCGTTACGCTATATGCTTGTCGACGGTCAAGGTAACTTCGGTTCGGTTGACGGTGACTCAGCGGCGGCGATGCGTTATACCGAAATTCGCATGCAAAAATTCGCTGGCGCATTACTAACCGATCTCGATAAAGAAACGGTCGACTTCTCGCCTAACTACGACGGCTCAGAAATGATCCCCGATGTGTTACCAACACGTATCCCTAATTTATTAATTAATGGCTCATCCGGGATTGCCGTTGGTATGGCAACCAACATTCCACCTCACAATTTAACTGAAGTTATCAATGGTTGTCTTGCTTTTATCGAAGATGAAAATATTTCAGTTGAAGGATTAATGGAGCATATTCAAGGTCCGGATTTCCCAACTGCTGCGCTAATCAATGGTCGCAAAGGTATCGAAAATGCTTACCGTACCGGGCGTGGTATTATTTATATTCGTTCTAAAGCTACCGTTGAAGTCGATGACCAAACCGGTCGTGAAACAATCATCGTTAACGAAATTCCTTATCAAGTTAACAAGAAAAAGCTTATTGAAAAGATTGCAGAATTAGTTAAAGACAAAAAAGTCGAAGGCATTTCTGCATTACGTGATGAATCTGATAAAGACGGTATGCGTATTGTCATTGAAATCAAACGAGATGCTGTTGGTGAAGTGGTATTAAACAATCTTTTCTCACTGACGCAATTACAAGTCTCATTTGGTATCAACATGGTAGCCTTACATAAAGGTCAACCAAAACTATTAAACTTACGGGAAATGATTGAAGCATTTGTGCTTCACCGTCGGGAAGTGGTCACTCGTCGTACCATTTATGAACTGCGTAAAGCACGTGAGCGTGCCCATGTGTTAGAAGGCCTCGCTATTGCGCTGGCCAATATCGATCCAGTGATTGAGTTAATCCGCGCGGCAGCAACGCCAGCGGAAGCGAAAGCCAAATTATTAGCGCAAGCTTGGCAATTAGGCCATGTTGCCGCTATGCTGGAAAAAGCCGGTGATGATGCCGCTCGTCCGGAAGACCTTGCACCGGAATTTGGTATTCGTGATGGTCACTACTACCTATCTGAAGCGCAAGCACAAGCTATTTTAGATCTACGTTTACACCGTTTAACTGGTCTTGAACATGAAAAAATCCTTGATGAATATAAAGAGCTATTAGTTTTAATTGGTGAACTATTATTTATCTTATCAAGCCCGGAACGATTGATGGAAGTGATTCGCGAAGAGCTTGAAGCTGTTCGTGACCAATTCCAAGATGCCCGTAGAACTGAAATCACGGCAAGTAGCGCAGATATCAATATTGAAGATCTTATCGCTCAAGAAGATGTTGTTGTGACGTTATCGCATCAAGGTTACGTAAAATATCAACCATTATCAGATTACGAAGCTCAGCGCCGTGGTGGTAAAGGTAAGTCAGCGACCAAAATCAAAGAAGAAGATTTTGTTGAAAAATTACTCGTGGCAAATACTCACGACACTATTTTATGTTTTTCAAGCCGTGGGCGATTGTATTGGATGAAGGTTTATCAATTACCGGAAGCCAGCCGTGGATCACGTGGTCGACCAATCATCAATTTATTACCACTGGAAGCTGATGAGCGCATTACTGCCATTTTGCCTGTTCGGGAATTTGATGATGAACATTGCGTCTTTATGGCAACCGCACAAGGAACGGTTAAGAAAACTTCACTTATTGAATTTAGCCGCCCTCGCAGTGGTGGAATTATTGCGATTAACTTACGTGATGATGACGAATTAATCGGCGTTGATTTAACTAGTAATGAAACATCTGATATCGTTGATGATGAAGAGCTGAATGATGATTTAATCGTTGATGAGACTGACAATGATGACGAAGTGTCTCAAATCTCTAATACAGAAGACATTATGTTATTTTCAGCTAATGGTAAAGTTGTTCGATTCCCGGCAAATAAAGTTCGTTGCATGGGACGAACGGCAACAGGTGTTAGAGGAATAAAATTAGAAGGTGATGATAAAGTTGTCTCACTTATTGTTCCTCGTGGAAATGGTGCAATTTTAACTGCAACGCAAAATGGTTATGGTAAACGTACTGAACAAGAATTATATCCAACTAAATCACGTGCAACTAAAGGCGTAATATCGATTAAAGTCAGTGAGCGAAATGGTGCAGTAGTTGGTGCAGTACAAGTTGAAGAAACGGATCAAATCATGTTAATTACTGATGCCGGTACATTAGTCCGTACTCGTGTATCAGAAGTGAGTGTTGTTGGTCGAAATACGCAAGGCGTGATGTTAATTCGTACTGCGGATAACGAGAAAGTGGTCGGATTACAGCGAATTGCTGAAACTGAGGATGAGGCAGATACGGAATTATCTCAGCAAAATGAGGAGCTGGGTGATTCCGCACAGGAATCCGAAGAATAAATCTTTATTATTAAAAGGATTAGTGAAAAACTAATCCTTTTTTGTTTTAGAAAACCTCAAAAGGAATCGTATGAGATGTCATTTTTTATTAAAAAAATCTTAACTAATCTTGCATGGCAAATTTTAATTGCCTTGATCTTAGGTGTAGTGACAGGTGCTTTTCTATATGAATTAGCAAATCCTAATCATGAATTACATTCATATTATCAATTTGCCATTGTTAATATTTTCCAACCTGCAGGTGATATTTTTATCCGTTTAATTAAGATGATTGTATTGCCAATTATTCTTAGTACTTTAACGTTAGGTATAGCAGGCATTGGTGGTTCAAAACGTTTAGGAATGCTTGGCTTTAAAACTATTCTTTATTTTGAAGTTATCACCACTATTGCTATTTTATTAGGTCTTTTTTGGGGTAATTTCTTTGCACCTGGCGCGGGAATAGATTCTTCAACGTTAGCTTCAGCAGATATTAGTAAATATACGAAAGCAGCTGAAGAACTTAGCGGTAAACCGCATGGTTTAATTGTTATGATTTTAGACATGATTCCGGCTAATATCTTTAAAGCAATGTCTGATGGTGCAGTTTTACCTGTTATCTTCTTCTGTGTCTTTTTTGGCTTAGGCTTAATGTCGTTACCTGATAAACAGCGTGATCCATTTTTATTCTTATTAAAAGTGGTATCAGATACAATGTTTAAAGTAACAAATATGATTATGCGTTACGCACCTATTGGGGTATTTGCCTTAATCACAGTAACCGTTGCCAAATATGGATTTGCTTCATTACTACCATTACTGAAATTGATTTTAACGGTCTATTCAGCAATGATTATATTTACCTTGGTCATATTAGGTTTAGTTTGTAAATTGTGCCGATTTAATATTTTTACCTTATTAAAAATATTAAAAGAAGAACTCGTTATTGCGTTTTCAACGGCAAGCTCCGAGACAGCTTTGCCTAAGATCATTGAAAAAATGGAAGCTTATGGCGCACCAAAAGCGATTACCAGTTTTGTTATCCCGACTGGATATTCATTTAATCTTGATGGTTCAACACTATATCAAAGTATAACTGTTATTTTTCTCGCGCAATTATTTGGTATGGATTTAAGTATTCTCGATCAAATTATCATCGTTATCACATTAATGATAGCATCAAAAGGGATTGCTGGTGTACCAGGCGCTTCAATTTTAGTGTTATCAGCTACACTTGGTAGTGTTGGTATACCAATCGAGGGTATTGGTTATATTATGGGTGTTGAGCGTATTTTAGATATGGGTAGAACAGTTGTGAATGTTGTGGGTAATGCATTGGCTGCTATCGTTATCGCTCGCTGGGAACATGTTTTTGATGATAAAAAAGCAAGAGCATATGAGCAACAATATTTAAAATAAAACATCATTATAATTTATAAAGCTTCAGTTAAAACTGGAGCTTTTTTTATTAACTTAATCTAATTTGCACAATTATATATATAAAAAAACCCAGCTTAAGCTGGGTTTTTTTATTTAAAAGTAAAATTATTTAATTTTAGCTTCTTTATAAACAACGTGCTGACGAACAACAGGATCGTATTTTTTGATCTCCATTTTTTCAGGCATTGTTCTTTTATTTTTGCTAGTGGTATAAAAATGACCGGTACCAGCAGAAGAAACTAATCTAATTTTCTCACGTACACCTTTAGCCATGATATGGTTTCCTTATTAGTACTTTTCACCACGGGCACGAAGTTCAGCTAAAACTGCATCAATACCCTTTTTATCGATAGTTCGCATACCTTTAGCAGATATACGTAATTTTACAAAACGTTTTTCACTCTCAACCCAAAAACGGTGAGTTTGAAGATTTGGTAGAAAACGACGTTTAGTAGCATTCATCGCATGAGAACGATTATTCCCTACTAAAGGTTTTTTTCCTGTTACTTGGCATACTCGTGACATGTCAATAATTCTCCGAAATTTCTATGCTTAAGCCTTGGGCGTAATATGTTAATGGAATTAACCTCGTCAGGCTTTTAGTTTGCTGCAGTCTATCTGAGAAGCAGACTAACCTCTCACACTACACCCATAATAATGAGGTAGCGAAGTATACGCTTTTATGCAAAGATTCTCAAGTATTATCTTATTTTATGCGAAAAATAAGTAGCGACAAGGTAAATTTAAATAATCGACAAATATTGTGTAAATCTAAAATTCTCCTATACTGTCTTGGGCACAGATCAGTTAAGAGAGTTTGATGACATGAATCTAAAACAATTAAAGTACTTTCAGGTACTGGCTAAAACACAACATTACACATCAACATCAGAATATTTCTCCATTAGCCAACCTAGTTTAAGTCATTCAATTTCAGAACTTGAAAAAGAAGTAGGAATCAAACTGTTTCAAAAACGAGGGCGCAACGTCGAACTGACAAAAGAGGGTAAGCAGTATCTAACTTATGTAGAACAAGCATTAAGCGCTTTGTCGGAAGGTGAACAATTTGTTAGAGAGCTAACCAGCGTTTCGCATGGGCATATCGGGCTAGCTTTCATCTATTCTATAAGTACCAATTACATGCCAAAAATCATTAAAGCTTTCTTAGATCAACCGGACAATAAAAATATTACTTTCTCATTTTATGAAGGAATGTCACAAAATATTATTGAAGGGTTGAAAGCAAAAAAATATGAAATTGCGATCTGTTCCCGTTTGCAAGATGAACCCGATGTTCATTTTCAAAAATTAACTAAACAAGAACTGGTATTTATAATTTCTAACGATCACCCGTTATCGAAACGTAAAAAACTCGATTTAAAAGATCTGATTAACGAACCGCTAATCTTATTTACCGAAAGAAGTGGAATGAAAAATGTCGTTGATGAGATGTTATATAAAACAGGGGTAAAACCCAATATAGCTTGTCGAGTAGAAACAGAAGGTGCCATGATGGGATTAGTTTCAATCAATTATGGTATCGGTATTATGCCAAGAGTGTTGATACCTGAAGAGTTTAACGTAACGCTGGTGCCGATGAGTAAAAACTATCAAAAAAGAGATATCTTTATTGCCACCATGGAAAACAGACCACTTTTGCCTGCGGCACAAAAATTTTACCACTTTTTAATCGAACATAGCGATGATGCAATCTTTGGCCGGTGATAGCCAATAATTAACAATATTGCAGGTAGCATTAAATCAGATTGATTTTATTTGGCACAAATGCCAAATAGAATCAGGCTACGATCATCGCCTTGCAAGTCAGAAAATTTTCAGTCAATAAGTCGGAATAATTATTTTTTATATATTAAACATATTGTTATAAAACAAAACATTAACTGTATCTATAAATTAAGAAAAAATGATTTAATTTTATAATAAATATGCTTTAATACTCTTGATAAAGATTTTATTTATTCGCTTTAATTTTCTAACTTTCAAGGAGATTATATGAGCCAGTTCACGTCATATAGCATATACGGCATTATCGGTTATCCTTTAGGGCATAGTATGAGCCCACTAATTCATACGACATCATTTCAAGATTATGGCATTCCAGCAGTTTTAGTCCCATTTCCTACCCCACCAGAAGAAATTGCAACTCTGTTTAAATCGGTCAGATTACTTAATATAAGGGGATTATGTGTCACCATTCCACATAAGCAAACAATTATCCCTTATTTAGATGAAGTAACTGAACATGTAAAAAAAGCTGGGGCAGCAAACTTAGTTTATTGGGATGGCGATAAGCTTTGTGGTGATAACACAGATATTGTTGGCTTTATGCAGCCCCTTGAACAGAAAAAGTTACCACCAGAGTATAAAAAAGTTTTATTACTTGGTGCCGGTGGCGCAGCGCGTGCCGCTGTGGTTGGATTGCATGATCTAGGCTATACCGATATCACTGTTACCGATATTGTAACCGATTTACCGGAAGCTTTGGCCAAAGAGTTCAACCTCAAGGTTGTTGCCTGGGAAGATCGTCATAAAGTTGAAGCACAAATTATTATTAACTCAACGCCGCTAGGAATGAAAGGTAAATTTGAAGATCAAACACCTTACGAACAAGATTGGTTTAAAGGCAAAGGTGTGGCTTATGATATTGTCTACACCCCTTATAATACAAAATTCCGACAAGCAGCAGAAAAAGCTGGCTGGGACTCGATATCAGGGCGTGAAATGTTTATAGGTCAAGCAAATGCGCAATTTAAAATTTGGACAGGAAAAGACCTTTCTGAAAAAGCCAAACAAGCGGTCATCGATGCTTTAGCTGAAAAATAGATCAAAAAAGTATGCATCAAACCGCATTTGTTTGGTGCATCAATAATAAATTTATACACTTCACTCTAGGTGTTTAGTTCAACTATTGAAAAATAAATAGGGTGTTAGCGAGTTGTATAAATGAAAAATGTTATCAAAAGGAGTCATTATGACCAATTTAGAATTACAGGCATATCGTCGTTTTCTGATGTTAAAAGTGCCAGAGGCAAGTGAATATATTGGTAAAACGGATGCTAGCACATGGCATGAATGGGAAAACGGTTCAATACCTGTGCCGGAATCGGTGGCAAATGCCATGCAAGAACTGAAAAAATTGCGAAGTGACAAAATCAATATCATCATTAATAGCATTAATGATCGCGTCGGTAGCAATACGATTCGTTATTTTATGACTTATGCCGAGTTTAAAAAGGTCAATCCCGATCTTGACGTTATTCAATGGCGATTGCACCAATCCATAGCCACTGAGCTCTATTTTCGTGGCTTAGAAAAGCTGTGCTAATTGGCAACCATAATAGGATATAGCAGATTATAAAAATCAACGATGTAAACTTTAGTTTACAAAATTGAGCATTTTATTTTGTGATTAATTTAAATAAATTCATAACGTTAAATATTTATCAAATAAAATGTAAAATAAATGTTGCAAAATGGCAAGTGAATCACTAGCATAGTTAGCATATTGTGAGATCTGTATATCTAAAAGGACAAAAAATGAATAATACAATTTTTTTAGTTGGTGCAAGAGCCGCAGGTAAAACCACGATGGGAAAGATGTTAGCCAACAAGTTAGCGTATTCTTTTATTGATACAGATTGTCATCTACTTGAAACCACACAAAAAACCGTTGCTGAAATAGTTGAAAAAGAGGGTTGGGAAGGTTTTCGTGCAAGAGAGAGCCAAGTACTTGTTGATACAACAAAGCCCAATCGTGTTATTGCAACTGGCGGGGGAATGGTACTGGCTGATCATAATCGAGATTTTATGAAAGAAAATGGCATTGTGATTTTTCTTTCTGCGCCAGCTGCAACGCTAGCGGCTCGTTTAATGAAAGACCCAAATGTTGCCCAGCGCCCCTCTTTGACAGGTTTATCGATTGTTGATGAAATGGAAAAAGTATTAGCTGACCGCTTACCACTCTATCATGATGCAGCACATCATGTTATCAATGTCG
This sequence comes from Gilliamella sp. ESL0405, assembly GCF_019469205.1. Classification (NCBI taxonomy): domain Bacteria; kingdom Pseudomonadati; phylum Pseudomonadota; class Gammaproteobacteria; order Orbales; family Orbaceae; genus Gilliamella; species Gilliamella sp. ESL0405. The sequence continues at coordinate 357,039 of NZ_CP048265.1, forward strand.
ATCAGGATGAAAGTCAGATTCTCGCTCAAATATTAACAGTATTACAAAATTAATATTAATCATCATTCTTATCATGATCATTATTAAAAATACCGCCTAAACGTGGTATTTTTTTTGATAATAAAAAAGAATAGATTTTACTAATCTTATAAAATAATTTTATGTATAAGAATGATTCTTGCGCAAAAACATGCTATTTTTTTTATAAATAGTTTAAAATCTATAAATAAATGTGACGCAGGTTAAATTTTAGCAATAAATTTGTACTTATCGCTTTCAGATTAATATTGATACTTGTATATTGAATGTAGTTAAAGTTTTCAATTTTAAAATATGGAGTATTACCAATGGATAATCGAAAGGTCAATTCATATGGAATTGTCGGTTCAATTTATGCTAATTATATTATTCAAAGTATTGCGCTGATAGTAATAATGCAATTCTCCCTAGATCTGTTTACCCAACTCAATGCCGATCTTGTTGATCTTGGCTATATCGCTTCCGGTATTGGAATTGGCAAGATAGGTCTAATGTTTATTGGCGGGTTATTATCAGATAAATTTGGGCGAAAACTGTTTATCTTATTAGGTATGAGTTGCTATGCCATTTTCTTTATCGGCATGACTTTTTGTACTAATATTCATGTCGCCTTTTGTTTAGCTATTGCAGTCGGTGCCGGAAACTCATTTTTAGATACCGGTTCAATGCCGGCATTAACGGAATGTTTTCCTAATTCGGCAGGCTCAGCAAGCGTACTGATTAAAGCATTTATCTCAATTGGTTCTTTAGTCCTTCCTTTTATTGTCACATTTTTTCATTCCAATCACATATGGTATGGCTGGGCATTTTGGGGTTTCACTTTTTATCTCTTAATTAATTGCTTATTAATACTCCCGCAAAAATTTCCGCATAAAGACACCGCTATCAAAGGGAGTAAAGGTTCAGGGGACTATTTTAAAGCTACGCCTCGATTTGAAATTGAAGGCATTTTATTAACGCTGATGGGATTTACCACCACAGCAACTTTCGTTGTTATCTTACAGTGGTTACCCACTATCGCAATGAAAAGCGTAAATATGTCTGATGATGACGCCAACCTGCTGATTAGCTGTTACAGTACGGCTTCGATCATTTCGGTTTTTGCAACAGCATTTATCGTAAAACGATTCTTAAAACCGATCTTTTGTATCATTATATTGCCGGCGCTATCTGCCATTGTTCTGATTTTATTTTATTTCAATATTTCACCATTAATGTGCCTTATTGCCGCTATCGGCATGGGCTTTACTGCTGCTGGTGGCGTATTGCAACTCACACTGGTTGTGATGCAGCAAATGTTCCCAACCCGTAAAGGATTAGCGGTCGGTTGTATGTACACCTTTAGTGGACTGACTTTCGTTGTTATACCACGTATTGTACCGAAACTGGCAATGACTAACGTTAGTTACGCAATTTTGCTCGACTTTTTTATCGCTATGTTAAGTGTCATTTTAGGATCGATTGTTTTTTATCGGTTTAAAAAAGTTATTGATATCAACAAAATATAAATCGCAAAAAGAGACAAAATTACAAAATACTCGCCTACTTTTGTAATAAAAACTCAGGCGTTTTTACATAATTTATATAGGAAGTAAATAGATGAAGAATAAATATTTAGGCACAGCGGTTTGTATGTATATGAACTATTTTGTGCATGGAATGGGCGCAATCATTCTTGGTTTAAATATTGACTATTTAGCCGCGCAATTTAATCCGCAAGTAGCGTATCTGTTTAATATCGCTAAAGATGCACTCACGCCCGATCAGCTGAGCCAAATTGGTGAGGCAAAACAGAGTGTTTACAACGTGATGATGGGATTAGGTGTTGGTCGTTTACTCGTGTTATTTGTCATGGGAACATTATCAGATAAGTATGGACGTAAACCATTTATTGCCTTAGGTGGATTATTTTATATTGGCTTCTTGCTTGGCATTTTATTTAGCCCTAACGCTGATATTGCCTTCTTGTTTGCCGTATTAGGCGGTATTGCCAACTCAACACTTGATGCAGGTACATACCCAGCATTAATGGAATCATTCCCGAAATCACCGGGATCGGCTTCTATTCTCACTAAAGCGGCGATTGCCGCTGGTCAATCGGTTTTACCGTTGATTATGGGGATTATTATGGCAAGCCAGGGGTATTATGGTTGGTCATTTATCTTCTGCTGTGTTGTTCTGGCTTTAAATGCGCTAATCGTGCTTAAAATGCCATTCCCTAACCATAAAATTACGCCGGAAGAGGAAGTAAAAGATCTGCAAACCATAGAAAAAAATCCTGCAACGTTGAAACAGAATTCAAATAGGATGATCGAAGGAATCTGTTTTATTGTCATTGGTTTTACCTCAACGGCAACATTTTATTTAGTCTCTTCTTGTTTGAAAGATTTTTCACAAACGGTTGCAGATATGGATGCCGCAGGTGCCGTTAAAGCTTTTTCTGCATATGGTATCGGCACACTTGCTAGCGTCTTTTTAACATCAATTTTAGTTAAAAGCTTAATTAGACCTGTTTATATTGTGGTGCTCTATCCGTTACTGTCTACCTTTATGCTGATCGCCTTGTATTCTTATCCGACCCCAATGATGTGTATTGTCGGCGGGTTTGTGCTTGGATTTACCGCAGCAGGTGGTGTATTACAATTGGCACTCACCACTATGGCGGAGTTTTTCCCGTCCGGTAAAGGTAAAGTATTGGGGATTTTCTTTACCTCTTCAAGCTTTGCCACCATGGTTATTCCATTTATAATCGGCTGGGTATCAACGATGTATGGTTTGCGTTACGTTATGCTTACTGATGCCTTCTTTGCCGGCTTAGGTACGGTAATGGCGCTGATTGTGCTGATGCGTTATCGTAAAACTTTTAATGTGGCAAAATAAGCAAAATATTCACGCTGAAATAGGGGTGACAGAGAATTGTATTTAGTTGATCATAACTATATTTAACACCACTATTTAAAATAATTTCTATTATCTCAATAAAAATGCACACCTCAAAAAAGGTGTGCTTTTTAACTATTGGTAATGTAACCTTATTTCACCTTTAAACATTATCTAACCTGAACTTTGCCGAATTTCATCGCCCTTTGCTACCGCTAAGTTAGCACTGAATATTGTCTATATTTTAACAAATATTACTTGCTAATCCGCTAAAAATAAATAAAAATACACAAAATCTGAATAAATATTCATTTTGGTGGTTGTAATGATGAAAGAAAGAACAACTGAATTAGTTGAAGGGTTAAGGCATAGCGTCCCTTATATCAATGCACATCATGGAAAAACGTTTGTTATTTTATTAACCGGCGCTGTTCTAAAAAGTAATAATTATTCAAGTATCATTAGCGATATTGGTCTACTGTATAGTCTGGGCATTAAATTGGTCATTGTTAACGGCGCTCGTAATCAAATTGATGAATCACTAAAACAACACAATATCGAACCGAAATACTATAAAAACACCCGCATCACCGATGCTCCCACCCTTGACATCATCAAACAGGTCACCGGGCTATTACAGCTTAATATTACCGCCAGTTTATCGATGAGCTTGAATAATACCCCGTTGCAAGGTGCACATATTAATGTGGTAAGTGGTAATTTTGTCATTGCCCAGCCACTCGGTGTTGATGACGGCATTGATTATTGTCATACCGGTAAAATTCGCCGGATTAATGGTGAAGCGATTGATGAACAATTAAATCGAGGCTCGATTGTTTTATTAGGACCGGTGGGAGTTTCTGTTACCGGTGAGAGTTTTAACTTAGCATCAGAAGATGTCGCAGCAGAGGTTGCCATTCGATTAAAAGCCGATAAGCTGATTAGCTTTTGTGCCGAACAAGGTGTGCTTGATGAACAAGGGCATGTTATTACTGATCTGTTTCCAATCGATGCCGATAATTACGTCGATCAAAAAGCGCTACAAGGAAAACACTTATCGAGTGAAGCTCGCTTTTTACGTGCAGCATCGAAGGCTTGCCGTAATGGTGTACGGCGCAGTCATTTAGTGAGTTATCTGGTTGATGGCTCGATTTTACAAGAGTTATTCTCTCGGGACGGGATTGGAACGCAAGTTGCCATGGAACACTCCGAACAAGTTCGCCAAGCAACCATTAACGATATCGGTGGCATCCTAGAGCTGATACGCCCATTGGAAGAGCAAGGCATTTTAGTTAAACGCTCAAGAGAACAATTAGAGATCGAAATTGATAAATTTACCATAATCGAGCGGGATAACATGACAATTGGGTGCGCTGCGCTTTATCCATATCTGGATGAAAAAATGGGTGAAATGGCTTGTGTTGCCATTCATCCACAATATCGTAACTCCTCACGAGGCGATCTGTTAATTGAAAAAATCGCTGAAAGTGCTAATCGTTTAGGATTAGAGAAAATCTTTGTTTTAACTACCCGCAGCATTCATTGGTTTAGAGAAAAAGGCTTTAATCCTGCTCAAGTCGATGATTTACCGATTAAAAAGAAACAGTTGTACAACTATCAGCGTAATTCCAAAATTTTAATGTTAGATATTTTATAATTGCCTCAACCCAAAGTCCGCTTCGGCGGACTTTTTTTTACCTAGCCAATGGCTAATTGATACAATGAATATAGGCTAAATGGCGCACCTATAATATTAATGAAACAGTTTCATCACTCCTTCGGTTAGCAGTGAAAGCGTGGTAAAATCCGGATCGGCAAAAGTGACCCCTTCAACCCCTAAAAAGGCGAAAAGTGGTAATGCTAAAGCCGGTAAAATACACAATAATAACCCATTGATAAACGCCGCAATTATTGCACCTATCGCCCCGCCGGTTGAATTACCAAAAATAGCTGCCGTTCCGCCAGTTATAAAACTTGCCATAATTCCCGGAATAATAATGGGTAAACCAATAAAAGGAAAAATCACCACGCAAGCCACTTCAGTAAAAAAGCTGACGATAAACCCGACCAACACACAGTTTGGCGCTTTATCAAACAACACCATAGGATCAACGGCTGGCACACAACCAGGCGCAACAACTTGTGCAAAGCCTTTAAAAGCCGGAATAATCTCTTCGGTAAAAATAGCCACCCCTTTTTTAGCAATATATAAACCGCCGGCAAAAATAGCTGACTGCTCCAAAGCAAAAATAATAAAGGTATTATTCTTCAATATCTGTTTTAAATATTCCGGTTGTGAAAATAATCCAGAGAGACACAACAAAACAAACATCGTGATAAAAGTTGCCACATCAGCTTGCCTTAAGAAGCTAAAACGGTCGTTAATTTTAATCTGCTCAATATCGTTTTTGGCATTGCCAATTAACCGACCGCTATAGGCGCCAATCAAGTAAGAAATAGTGCCGGCATGCGCTATGCAATAATCGTTATGGCCAATAATTTTTTTGGCTAAAGCGAGAGAGCAAAGTAGGAAATATTGCCATATAAAAGCCAATAATTATGGCACCAGAAGCCACGATAATCACACCGTCGTAGCCCATACCTTTAAGCACCGCAGTATAGGAAAATGCCATAAACAAAATGAGATGCAGTGATAAATAGATCGATTTAAACCGAGTGAAACGGGCTAATAACAAGTTAATAATCATGGCAAAAAATAAGATAAATGCCGCACTTGCGCCCAAAGACTCCATTGTTAAGGCGGTGATAGCTTCGTTACTCGGTACTACGCCATGCATGCCAAATGCGTGGGTAAACATATTACTAAACATCACCAATACGCCACCAAGTATCTTGCCACCGGTCTTAATTAAGACAAATCCAATAAAAGATAACAGCGTTCCGGTAATGATTTTTGATAATTTAGCCCGTTGTAAAACTAAACCGATAAAAGCGACTAAAGCGATAATAATCGCAGGTTGCCCAAAAATATTTAAAAATAGGTCCATATACTTACTCCCTAAACAATATTGAAACTAAAATTTATTATAATTAAAACATTGTTTTGTAATTGTGTTAGGGATCACAATTTAACGAAAGTAAGCATCAAAATGTTACAGTGCGACACTAAACAACCGGTTATAAGCTGAAACTCATTGCGACAAAAACAATCACAAAGATTAAAAATTGTTGAGACTAGGCTATTTGCTTTGTTATTTGGCAAGGTGTGGGGAGTGGGAAGACCTTTTTTATAGAATAATCATAAAAATCAAAAGACTAATTTTTCAGGAGGAGTTCTTAAAAGATGAGTAGTGTTAGTGAGAAAAACGGTTAGATAAAAACAGTTAGAAAATTGAACGATTGAAGTTTTTTGGGAAAAAGCTGTATTAGGCGATAAAATATTTAATCGTTGATGACACAATTGAGGATTTGTCGGGTAAATGCTTTTTTTAGATAGAAGCCTCTTGGTCGGGTTAATATTATTTGCCCGTGTTCGCCAATTGCTTGGGTTAATGCTTTGCCGTTAGCCGCTTTCGGTCTAATTTGCAAATAAGTGCCATAGCGGGCTGTAATTTTTTCAACTTGTCCTAGGGCAATCATATCCATTAATTCTTGCCAATCTTGTTTAAGTTGCTGTTCTTGCTCGGCAGTGGGTGTCCATAAGATAGGGTGGCCGACTTTACGTTCAGCAAGGGGAATGGATCTTTCACCTTCGATTGGGATCCAAAGGACTTTATTAAGTTTATATTTTACGTGGCTGGTTTCCCAAATAACGCCGTAATTTGCCATGAGCGGTGTGACACTGACAAAGGTGGTCTCTAACGGTTCACCTTCTTTATCAACCGGAATGGTTTTAAGCTCGATGCCTAAGTCGGCAAAATCCTGCTGCGCTTTACTGCCGGCATTCGCTCCTAAAAATGTTTCAAGCAAATTACCCACCCAACCTTTTTGCTTGTTTAAATTAGCGGGAATTGCAATATTTAAATATTGTGCTATTTCACCAAAGCTGTAGCCGGCAACCAGTTTGGCTCGATTTAGTAATTCTTGTTCATTTTTGGGAAAAAACAGTGTCATAAAGCAATTCTTACCAGCGAACGGATTAAACACAGTCAATTATATTGACTGTGAATCGTAAAAGAAAGGCTTATTAGCTTAGCTTTTCAATCCAACTGGCATAACTATTAATAATTTGTGAAAGGAATGCTTTGGTTTTTTCGCTAATATTACCGTTTTCATCAAAAGCAGTATTGATATTGCCGATATACGCTTCAGGCTGTTGTAAGGTAGGCATATCAAGAAAGACTAAAGATTGACGTAGTTGATGATTAGCACCAAAACCGCCGATCGCACCTTGTGATACGGAAACTACCGCCGCAGGTTTTTTCGCCCAGGCATTTTTACCATAAGGGCGAGAGCCAACATCGATCGCATTTTTAATTACTGCCGGTAAACCACGATTGTATTCCGGTGTGACAAAAATGACGCCTTGGCAATCGGTAATTTCTTGACGGAAAAGGGTATAAGAAGCGGGAGGGTTGTCGGTATCGATATCTTCGTTATATAACGGCAGATCGCCGATCTCAATGACTAATAGTGATAAAGAAGGTGGGGCAATTTGTTGTAAAACTTTAGCAACTTTTAAGTTGTACGAATCTTTACGCAGACTTCCAACCAATACAGCAATTTTTTTACTCATTTGTCGACCCCTTAAATTTGGATTAAGAGACACAAATGTGTCTCTTATGGGTTGTAATAATTGAGCATAATATTTGTTTAGTGACCAGATGAATCAAGTCGACGACCGGTTTCAAATAAGAACCATGCACGGCGTTCAGCTTGGTCAATCCACTCTTCAATCAAGCTTGCTGTTGCTGAGTCGTTATATTTATCACAAATATCATGAGCAACACGCATGCGCTCGGTGAGTTTAATATTATCTTGGCAAAGTTCGGCAAGCATATCAGACGGTTCAACAAAATCAGCATCATTATCAGAAATACTTTGTAATTTTGAGATATGACCGATTGAGCGTAATGTCGTACCACCTAATTTACGTACACGTTCTGCAATAGGGTCTGTCATTGCAAATAATTCTTCACCATGATCATCTAACATTAAGTGGTAATCACGGAAATGTGGACCACTGACATGCCAATGGAAATTTTTAGTTTTTAAATAAAGGGCAAATACATCTGCCAAAACGGAATTCATTGCGCCGGAAATATCTCTTGATGCTTTTTGCCCTAAATCAGTTGGAAACAAAATTGCTTTTTGTTGGAGCCTTTTTGCAGAAGTCGTACTTTTGGTACTTTTAGTGCTTTTAGCCATATTAGATTCTCCTCTAAATTTATAATAAAAACGCTTTGTAGTATCAAATTACGCTAACTATGAAGCAAAGTCCAATAAAAAACAGCTATTGTTGACTATCACTGCTATTTTAGCAATCTATGAATCTGTAAAACTTTTAAAGTTAACTTTTGTTTTAAATATTTTCTTTCAAAATAAAAGAAAATATTTCAAAATGTGACAAAGTTAAAAGTTTTTGATTTTTAAAGTTGTTACTATTCCTTCGAAATTTAACTCAATAGGAGACAATATGATTGATGCAATTTCGTTTGGAGCCGAATGGTTCATAGGTTTATTCCAAGAGGGCGGCAAAGTGTTTGTGGGCATGGTAACAGCCATTTTGCCATTGTTAATTTCGTTACTCGTTGTGATGAATGCGCTAATTAAATTTATTGGGCAAGATCGGATTGAGCGTTTAGCGCAAGCTTGTGCCGGTAATCCGATTTCACGCTATCTGTTATTACCTTTAATTGGCACATTTGTATTTTGTAATCCAATGACATTAAGTTTAGGTCGCTTTATGCCAGAGTTTTACAAGCCAAGTTATTATGCAGCTTCTTCCTATAGTTGCCACTCCATGAATGGGCTATTTCCCCACGTTAATCCCGGTGAGCTGTTTGTCTATTTAGGGATTGCCGCTGGTTTAACCCAATTAAATCTTCCATTAGGACCGCTAGCGGTTAGCTATTTTCTTGTTGGTCTTGTCACTAACTTCTTTAGGGGTTGGATAACTGACTTTTGTACCGCCATTTTTGAGAAAAAAATGGGTATCAAATTAGACAGAAAAGTTCATCTCTAAATATTTATCAATCATTATAAGAAGGAATACAACAATGGCTAAATTTATTCGAATTGAAAAAGGCGAAGCGGGTTGGGGTGGCCCTTTAGAATTGCCGGTTATTGCAGGTAAAAAAATTGTGTATATCGCCGCCGGCACAAGACCAGCAATTGTTGACACATTAGTAGAATTAACCGGCTGGGAAGCTATCGACGGTTTTAAAGAAGGCGAGCCGGCAAAAGAAGAGATCGGGGTTGCTGTCATTGATTGTGGCGGTACCTTGCGTTGTGGTATCTACCCTAAAAATCGCGTACCTACAATTAATATTCATGCCACCGGTAAATCCGGACCTTTAGCGCAATATATTGTGGAAGATATCTATGTGTCAGCAGTCAAGCCCAATAACATCCAACTGATTGAAAAGCAAAGTGATGTGGCCGATCACGCATCCGCTAATCCGCCAATCATAGATGAAGAGCAAAAATCAACCGACTATAAGCAATACGACAGCAGTAAAAAAATCACCGAACAAAGTGACGGTCTGTTAGCCAAAATCGGGATTGGTATGGGATCGGGGGTAGCGGTATTTTTCCAAGCTGGCCGTGACACGATAGATACCGTATTGAAAACAATATTGCCTTTTATGGCATTTGTTTCAGCGCTTATTGGGATCATCATTGCCTCCGGACTCGGTGACTTTATTGCCCATGGTTTAGTGCCTTTGGCAAATAATCCGATAGGGTTAATCATTTTAGCGTTGATCTGCTCATTCCCACTACTTTCACCATTTTTAGGACCCGGCGCCGTTATTGCGCAAGTGATTGGCACCTTAGTTGGCGTTCAAATTGGACTGGGTAATATTCCGCCTCATTTAGCGCTACCGGCACTGTTTGCCATTAATGCTCAAGCGGCATGTGACTTTATACCGGTTGGCTTATCGCTAGCGGAAGCTAAACAAGATACCGTTCGTGTTGGGGTACCTGCTGTTTTAGTCAGCCGTTTTCTGACCGGCGCACCAACGGTACTTATTGCATGGGCAGTCTCGTTTTTTATCTATCATTAAATGGTATGAACAAAAGCACGGGGATGAATTTCATCCCTGCTAAAAGTAGTGGAAAAAATAGAAATTTTTGGATTAAGAACTTACAAATAAAGAAGGTTAATAATGTCTAATGTTATTTATCATTCAAAAATCGATCTAATCGGTGAATTTGCTCAAGAAGCGTTAGCTGACGGTATGTTAATTCTGTTTAAAAATGGCGCGCCGGCAGATTTGGCGGATTACTGTTTTGTACATAGTCATGACGATTTAAAACACGATCTGCAAGTTGGGCAAACACTCCAATTAGGCAAGCACCTTTATCACATCACAGCTGTTGGCGATGTCGCTAACATCAATTTTCGTCAATTGGGTCACATCACATTAAGATTTGACGGTAGTAGCCAAGCGGAATTACCCGGAACAGTACATGTAAAAGGCGACATACCCGCTCAACTTTTTGTGGGTGATGAAATTAGCATTGTAAATAATTAAGGAATATAAAATGAAACAAGTTGCAGTTGTTATTGGTGGCGGGCAAACGCTAGGGGAATTTTTAAGCCTGGGGATTGCTGATGCCGGTTATAAAGTGGTTGTTGCGGATTTAAATTTAGATAATGCTAACAAAGTGGCCGAAGCAATTAATCAAAAACATGGTGCAGGTACGGCACAAGGATTTAAGGTTGATGCCGGTAATCAAGAAAGTGTCGTTAAACTGGCGCAAGATGTCGATAATACCTTTCATCGGGTTGATTTAATTGTCTATAGTGCAGGGGTGGCCAAAGCGGCACCAATTACCGATTTTAGCTTAAAAGATTTTCAACTGTCGGTTGATGTCAATCTAACCGGCTATTTTCTGTGTGCACGTGAATTTGCTAAATTGATGATAAAACACAAAATAGCCGGCCGCATTATTCAAATCAACTCAAAATCAGGAAAAGTCGGCAGCAAACATAATTGCGGATACAGTGCGGCTAAATTCGGTGGGGTGGGATTAACTCAATCGCTAGCGCTCGATTTGGCTGATTATGGCATTACGGTCAATTCACTGATGTTAGGCAATTTACTCAAATCGCCAATGTTCCAATCATTGATCCCACAATATGCGAAAAAATTAGGTATTGCCGAAAGCGAAGTTGAGCAAGTCTATATTGATAAAGTGCCACTCAAAAGAGGATGTGATTATCAAGATGTGTTAAATGTATTACTGTTTTATGCCAGCGATAAAGCCTCTTACTGCACCGGGCAATCTATTAATATTACTGGTGGACAAGTGATGTTCTAGTTAAAATAGCGCGCGAAAGCAAAACCAATTGCTTTCGCCGCATCTATTTACCTTGCTTATCAACGGAGATCACCATGAATATGACAACAACCTTAATTGTGCTGGCTTTTATTGCATGGTGCACCCAAATTGTGTTTAGCTGGGTGCAGATTCGACGTTTCAATCAAGCATTTTTAGCCATGAAAAAAGGCACTTATTTGGGTGTCGGTCGTAGTCAAACCAAACGCTTTAAACCTAGAGTGTTAATTGCTTTATCATTAGATGAAAATCAAGTAGTTATCGACTCTGTTATCATGAAGGGCATTACCGTTTTTGCTTTACCAAAAGCGATGAGCGATTTACATGGCTTATCGATCACTCAAATCGATCCAATACAATACTTTCCAAACGATCTTGCCTCACAAAGTGCATTACGTGTCGCCCTTACTGCAAATAATTAGTAATAAACTTTTATTATGAAAAGTATTTTCTTTTATTTTAAAGTATAATAAGTTTCGAAATAAGTTCTTATATCTGCTAATAATGATGATGGAATCTAAGCATGAAGGTAAAGCAAAGACAAACTGCAATTTTAGAGTATCTGCAAAATCATGGGCAAGTAAGTGTTGATCAATTGGTTGCCCATTTCCAAACGACCGGTACAACCATTCGTAAAGATCTTACCCAACTGAATGAAAGTGGTTTAGTTTTAAGAACTTATGGCGGTGCTATGTTAAATCGGGAGATTGGTGATCGAGCCATTGACCATAAAACTTACATCAATACCGCCGCAAAAAAGGCGATAGCAGCCGAAGCGGCTAAGCTAATTCATGAAGGTGATTCAATTATTTTTGATGCCGGTAGTACCGTGGCACAGATGATCCCCATGTTAGCCCAATTTAATAATCTCACTATTATGACTAACAGCTTACATATGGTAAATGAGCTGGTGGCGAATGATAACGATCAAACTATTATCCTAACAGGTGGCACCTTTCGCCGTAAATCAGCCTCTTTTCACAGTAATAATGCTTCAGCGATTGCCGCTTTTGAATCCTATACTTTTGATAAACTGTTTATGGGAGCTGACGGTGTAGATTTGGTCGGTGGCGTGACAACCTTTAACGAAAGCTATCATGGTAGTGTTGCGATGAGTAAAGCCGCTGCTAAGTTAATTTTACTTGCCGATTCTTCAAAATTTGGCCGCCGTAGTCCCAATGTGGTGTGTGATTTAAGTGCGGTTGATACCATTATTACCGATGATAATTTAGATGATAAATATTATGATGCCCTTGTTGAGCGAAACATCAAAGTTATCAAAGTTAAGGTCGCTGATAGCTAACGGCGTAGTGTAGTTGTTCTTTTTTATAGCTTATTAATAAGCCAAATATGTGCAAGCGACCATTTATTGCGGCTTTGGTTACCATTACCGTTTTTTACTTAAACACCTATGATTTCTGAAAGTTCTTGTCAAGGTTTTGTGTTTTTTGCTTAAACACCTATATTTTCTGAAACTTTTTAACAAGGTTTTACTTTTTTGTAAGTTGCACGTTTTTTGTCCGCAAGTTTCGGACGCTGTTAATTGGTTGATATTTTCATTTTGGTGTTAGCGTCCGAATTAGGGGGATTTTGTGCGAAATCCCCCTAATAACCCCCTCGCAGCACCACCCAAAGCGGTCTTCGACTGCCCTCCGCCTTCGTTCGGTCTTAACGCACCGGCGCTGATTTGTTCCTGACAAAGCAGCGCCTCGCCAAACATCCCTGTTTGGCGTGCTAACCTCGCTCAGTTGTCGGCGCTTTGTGAAGGTGCAATCTGGTGCACTTGTTTGTTTTTTAAGAAAGGTAATGGTAAGTTGTTTAGAAATAGTAGTGGAATTGAAAATACAAACTTTATGAACCCTTTTTTTTAGCTAAAAATAAAACTATTAAAAATCAATATATTGCAAAATCGCTAAAAAAAAGGGTTTTTAAACCTAAAATTGCCCTTTATGTTTTTATAAACGATGTTTATAGTATGTAAGTTTCTACTTCAAAGCTGCATAAGCCGTTTAGAAAAGATTTCATCGTCGCAACGAATGCATGCTGAACTTCAAAGCTGCATAAGCCGTTTAGAAAAACAGACCATGTAGGCTATAACGTTCATGTGACTTCAAAGCTGCATAAGCCGTTTAGAAAAAACCGGTGGAAACAGACCATGAGTGAGAAACCTTCAAAGCTGCATAAGCCGTTTAGAAAACACAAAATCAAACTAAACAAATAGAACAACACTTCATGGCTGCATAAGCTGTTTAGAAATTCGATTACCTATCTGTATAAAAAATAATCAACTTCAAAGCTGTATAAGCTGTTTAGAAAATAATTGACATGCCGTCATCCTCGGCTTCAGGCTTCAAAGTTGTATAAGCTGTTTAGAAAGAGCACACAATCACGGTTGTGGGTCGGGATAACTTCAAAGCTGTATAAGCTGTTTAGAAAGAAAACAATCAGATTTAAAAACATTCTAATGCTTGGAAGCTGCATAAGGGGTTTAGGATATTTTTGAAATATCTAAAACTTTTTGCCTTTATACTGAAACATAGGTATTTTCTGGAAGTTTTTGACAAGGTTTTTTACTTTCTTTGAAAGTTACAGTTTTTTAGTCCGTAGGTTTCGGACGCTGTTAATTGGTCGATATTTTCATTTCGGTGTCAGCGTCCGAATTAGGGGGATTTTGTGCGAAATCCCCCTAATAACCCCCTCGCAGCACCACCCAAAGCGGTCTTCGACTGCCCTCCGCCTTCGTTCGGTCTTAACGCACCGGCGCTGATTTGTTCCTGACAAAGCAGCGCCTCGCCAAACATCCCTGTTTGGCGTGCTAACCTCGCTCAGTTGTCGGCGCTTTGTGAAGGTGCAATGTGGTGCACTTGTTTGTTTTTGGGAAAGGTAATGGTAAGTCGTTTAGAAATAGTCGTGGAATTGAAAATACAAACTTTATGAACCCTTTTTTTTAGCTAAAAATAAAACTATTAAAAATCAATATATTGCAAAAGCGCTAAAAAAAAGGGTTTTTAAACCTAAAATTGCCCTTTATGTTTTTATAAACGATGTTTATAGTATGTAAGATTCTACTTCACGGCTGCATAAGCCGTTTAGAAATGCCCTTGAGGCGAATCTAATAAATAATTATCCTTCACGGCTGCATAAGCCGTTTAGAAATCATCAATTCCGTTATAATATAGATTCATTGCCTTCACGGCTGCATAAGCCGTTTAGAAAAGCTGCTGAGTGTCTGATCATGCTAAGAACTACTTCACGGCTGCATAAGCCGTTTAGAAAATCCGTTAATAAAACACTCACTCGAACAATACCTTCACGGCTGCATAAGCCGTTTAGAAATAAAAACTGGGAATGTGAGCGCAACAAACTGACTTCACGGCTGCATAAGCCGTTTAGAAAGTGCAATCGATACCGCAAATGGGGATGTTTATCTTCACGGCTGCATAAGCCGTTTAGAAATCTACAAAATACAATATAAAAAACAATAATACCTTCACGGCTGCATAAGCCGTTTAGAAATTGGGCGATGTCGGTATTTCGTATGTTATATTCTTCACGGCTGCATAAGCCGTTTAGAAACAAAAAACTTAACTGGTTTGTTATTTTTTTTTCTTCACGGCTGCATAAGCCGTTTAGAAATTACCGCCTTCGGGCTTGAAGATGGCGCAGAACTTCACGGCTGCATAAGCCGTTTAGAAAAGTACCGAACCCACCAACAAACGCTGGGTATTTCTTCACGGCTGCATAAGCCGTTTAGAAAATTTTAATTTCCTTATATACATATGATGTGGACTTCACGGCTGCATAAGCCGTTTAGAAATTTGCTCAATTCATTACCAATAGAACGACGTACTTCATGGCTGCATAAGCCGTTTAGAAAATACTGAGTGAATGCATTAGTAAATTGCGAATCTTCACGGCTGCATAAGCTGTTTAGAAAGAAAACAATCAGATTTAAAAAACATTCTAATGCTTGAAAGCTGCATAAGGGGTTTAGGATATTTTTGAAAAATCTAAGACTTTTTGCTTTTATACTGAAATATAGGTATTTTCTGAAGGTTTTTGACAAGGTTTTTTACTTTCTTTGAAAGTTACAGTTTTTTAGTCCGTAGGTTTCGGACGCTGTTAATTGATTGATATTTTCATTTTGGTGTCAGCGTCCGAATTAAGGGGATTTTTTGCGAAATCTCCCTAATAACCCCCTCGCAGCACCACCCAAAGCGGTCTTCGACTGCCCTCCGCCTTCGTTCGGTCTTAACGCACCGGCGCTGATTTGTTCCTGACAAAGCAGCGCCTCGCCAAACATCCTTGTTTGGCGTGCTAACCTCACTCAGTTGTCGGCGCTTTGTGAAGGTGCGGTCTGGTGCACTTGTTTGCTTTTGGGAAAGGTAATGGTAAGTCGTTTAGAAATAGTAGTGGAGTTTAAAATACAAACTTTATGAACCCTTTTTTTTGGCTAAAAATAAAACTATTAAAAATCAATATATTGCAAACGCGTTAAAAAAAAGGGTTTTTAAACCTAAAATTGCCCTTTATGTTTTTATAAACGATGTTTATAGTATGTAAGATTCTACTTCACGGCTGCATAAGTCGTTTAGAAAGCAATATATCTTCCCTGTAGGCGTTTGGTAAACTTCACGGCTGCATAAGTCGTTTAGAAATTATCGATTTGATAATGGCATTGATTACACACTTCACGGCTGCATAAGTCGTTTAGAAATAGCTTATTCTGATTTATTCGGCTGAATTGAGCTTCACGGCTGCATAAGTCGTTTAGAAATAGTTCACAGCTTTCGGAATTCTATCAAGCAACTTCACGGCTGCATAAGTCGTTTAGAAATGCCGGGGGAGTGACTTGAGGCCAAGGCAGAGCTTCACGGCTGCATAAGTCGTTTAGAAATTCAGGCGAATTCTAGCTGTTTTTAGTGCGTCCTTCACGGCTGCATAAGTCGTTTAGAAAGTCTGCGCCAAGTGCGATGTTTTCATGACCAACTTCACGGCTGCATAAGTCGTTTAGAAATCTTACGCAAGATAAGGACATAATCACCGGATGCTTCACGGCTGCATAAGCTGTTTAGAAAGAAAACAATCAGATTTAAAAAACATTCTAATGCTTGAAAGCTGAATAAGGAGTTTAGGATATTTTTGAAATATCTAAGACTTTTTGCTTTTATACTAAAACATGGGTATTTTCTGAAAGTTCTTGTCAAGGATTTGTGTTTTTTGCTTAAACACCTATATTTTCTGAAACTTCTTGACAAGCATTTTTTGGCTTTGGTGATAGGTTAGCGGTTGGCATTTTTACGCAAGTGACGCTGAGTTCACTTGCGTGGGTTGTGATTAGAATAGGAGTCTGGCTCTGATTGTGCCGGTGACGTTTTTAAGTTTTACTAATAACTCTTCGGCTTTGTTTTGCTCAACGCGATCAATATCAATCACCACATAACCAATTTTTGGATCGGTTTGCAGATACTGGGCTGAGATATTTAAGCCTTGTTCGGCAAATAGGGTGTTGATTGCGGTTAGTACGCCGGGCTGATTATGGTGAATGTTGATAAAACGGCTGGATCCTTTCGCCGGAATCGGTAATGATGCTTCCGGGAAGTTAACCGCCGATAGGGTGGCGCCGGTATCTGAGTATTTGGCGAGTTTTGTCGCCACTTCGATACCGATATTTTCTTGCGCTTCGGTTGTGGATCCACCAATATGGGGTGTGATAATCACATTATCAAATTTGCATAGTGGTGAATCAAAAGGATCGCTATTGCTCGCCGGTTCAGTTGGGAAAACATCAATTGCTGCGCCGCTAATTTTTTCGCTTTCAAGCGCTTGCGTTAATGCTTGCAGATCAATCACTTTACCACGTGAGGCGTTAATTAAAATTGCGCCGGGTTTCATCATGTCAAACTCAGTGTGACTGATCATTTTTATTGTGGTTGCGTTTTCCGGCACGTGCATACTGACAATATCGCTCATAGCGAGTAACTCTTTGATACTGGCTATCTGTTTGGCATTTCCTAATGGTAATTTGGTTTCAATATCGTAAAAGTAAACGTTCATACCCAGTGATTCAGCTAACACACTTAATTGACTGCCGATATGTCCATAACCAATGATTCCCAGATTTTTGCCTCGAGCTTCATGCGATCCGGTGGCTATTTTATTCCACTTTCCTTGATGTGCTTTAGCGTTCGCTTCCGGTACCCGGCGTAACAGTAAAATGGCTTCGGCCAGCACTAATTCAGCGACTGAGCGAGTATTGGAAAATGGGGCGTTAAAAACAGGTATTCCTTTTACCGCAGCAGCATCAAGATCCACTTGATTTGTGCCGATACAAAAACAACCAATACCGGCTAGTTTTGGCGCCGCTTCGATGATTTCTTTGGTTAAGTTTGTTCGGGAACGTATGCCAATAAAACGTGCATCTTTTAATGCTTCGATCAGCTCGGATTGCGATAAGGCACTTTTATGATACTCAATATTGGTAAAGCCTGCTGATTTGAGTGTTTCTATCGCAGTCGGGTGTACCCCTTCAAGCAATAAAAATTTGTTTTCATCTTTGGTTAACGCCTGAACAACCATTTTTTCCTCTCTCTCTCTCTTTCTTTTTTTATATCATTGTTACATACTGCCAGCTTGCGCAATAGGCTTTATCTTAATTCTGTCACACCATTTGGTGTACCGACTAGAGCAACATCGGCGCCTTTGTTGGCAAATAATCCTACCGTTACCACACCGGCAATGCCATTGATGCGGTCTTCAAGTTCTGTTGGTGTTGAAATGACAAGGTCGTGGACATCAAGTATGACATTACCGTTGTCAGTTATCACTCCCTGACGATAAATCGGTTTTCCGCCGAGTTTAAATAGCTCTCTTGCCACATATGAGCGAGCCATTGGGATCACTTCAACCGGTAACGGAAATTTACCTAGCACATCAACAACTTTTGATTGATCAACTATGCAGATAAACTGTTTGGCTAATGCTGAGACAATTTTTTCACGAGTTAGCGCAGCGCCACCGCCTTTAATCATTTGTAACTGATGATTAATTTCATCAGCACCGTCAACGTAGACATCTAAACTATCAACATCGTTACAGTCTAACACTGTGATACCATAGCTTTTTAATTTTTGGGTCGATGCTTCCGAGCTTGAGACAGCGCCTTTAATCTGATCTTTCATCGTCGCTAAAGCATCAATAAAGTGGGCAGCTGTTGATCCTGTGCCAACACCAACTAGTGCGCCGGGTTTAACAAATTTTAATGCTGACCAGCCCACCGCTTTTTTTAATTCATCTTGCGTCATGATATCACCGTACTTAAGTATAATTTTTCTTAAAAAATTAAAATTTTGAAAGCAAAATTGTTGAAGATATGGCATAGTAACCAATTGGAAAGCAAAAATCATTAGTATTTTTATAAAATATGTTAAGTTTAAGTTCTGTTTAAATTTTTTTGCAAAATTAATATAGCTTGACTATCCAAGCTGTGGTCAAATCATTAGTAAAGAGATTATGAAGCGTCCAGATTATAGAGCATTACAAGCATTAGATGCGGTAATAAAAGAACGAGGATTTGAAAGAGCGGCTGATAAACTGTGTATAACCCAACCTGCGGTTTCACAACGTATCAAGCAACTAGAAAGCTTTTTTGGTCAACAATTACTGGTTAGAACAATTCCGCCTAAAGCGACTAAACAAGGTGAGCATCTTTTAGGATTATTGCATCAAGTCGAATTGTTAGAACAGCAGTGGTTAGGTGACAATGAACAAAATTCAACGCCGTTATCACTCTCTATTGCCATTAACGCCGATTCGTTAGCAACGTGGGTGTTACCTGCGTTAAAGCCAGTTTTGGATAAAAATATCTTACGTTTTGATATTCAAGTCAAAGATGAAGAGCATACTTTAGAGCTATTGCGATTAGGTACCGTTGTTGCCGCCATTAGTATTCAAGCCAATCCTTTGCCTGGCTGTTTGTCGGATCGATTAGGTGCGCTTGACTATATTTTTGTGGCTTCTCCGGAATTTGCTAAAAAATACTTTCCTAACGGCGTGACTCGCTCATCGCTATTAAAAGCGCCGGCAGTGGCTTTTGACCATTTGGATGATATGCATCAAGCGTTTTTACAAGAGAATTTTAATCTTACCCCCGGCAGTGTGATTTGCCATATCACGAGCTCATCTGAGGCTTTTGTTCAGCTAGCTAAACAAGGTTCGGCGTGCTGTATGATCCCAATGTTGCAAGTTGAGCAGGAATTAAAAACCGGTGAGTTGGTCAATTTAACTGAAGGTTTATACCAAAGACGTATGCTTTACTGGCATCGCTTTGCGCCGGAAAGCAGTGTCATGCAAAATATCTCAGAAACATTGATTAGTTATGCTCAGCGAACATTATCACAGCCGCAAGATAAAAAATAATATACAAAGGGTATTGAGTTTTTTTACTGAAACATATTGTTTTTTAGGTATAACCATTTGAAATATATTACTTTTGAGACATGTGCTTATGATACATGGTGCTTTTCTGAAACTTTTTGACAGCGTAACATCTTCTATTAAAGAGTCGATAAAATGAGCCAATTACAAAATGATCGTTATTTACGTGCCTTGCAGTGTTTACCGGTAGACTACACGCCAATATGGATGATGCGTCAAGCGGGGCGTTACTTGCCTGAATATCGACAATTAAGAGCCAAAGCCGGAAATTTTATGACCATGTGTCAAAATCCTGAACTGGCCTGCGAAGCCACTTTACAACCACTGCAACGTTTTGATCTTGATGCCGCTATTATTTTTTCTGATATCTTAACGATTCCTGATGCAATGGGGCTTGGTCTCTATTTTGAAGCGGGAGAAGGTCCTAAATTCAGCCGATCAATTACTCAATTATCTGATATCGAAAAATTGCCGATTCCCGATCCCAATCAATCACTTAAATATGTTACTGATGCAATTAGCTTAACCAAAAAAAGCTTAAATGGAAAAGTGCCGTTAATTGGTTTTTCCGGCAGCCCATGGACATTAGCCACTTATATGATTGAAGGGGGAAGCAGCAAATCTTTTAGTAAAATCAAAAAGATGCTTTATTGCGAACCAAAAGCCCTGCATCTTTTATTAGAGAAGTTAGCCCACAGTGTTGCACTTTATCTTAATGCTCAGATTGAAGCTGGCGCGCAATCGGTAATGATTTTTGACTCTTGGGGCGGCGTGTTATCTCATCAAGCTTATCAAACGTTTTCATTAGATTATATGCAGCTAATTTTGTCACAATTAAAACGAGGTAAAAAGAGTGAGGATATCACGTCTTATGTACCAGTGACATTATTTACCAAAGGTGGCGGATTATGGTTAGACACCATTATACGTTCGGGCTGTGATGCAGTTGGTGTCGATTGGACGGTTAATTTAAGTCAAATTGCCAATAAAGGGCAAATTGCGCTGCAAGGTAATCTCGATCCGACGGTTTTATATGCCAATAAGCCGACAATTGAAGCAAATGTTGAATCACTCTTATCAGAATTTGGCTATAATAATGGGCATGTTTTTAATTTGGGTCATGGAATTTTGCCCGATATTCCGGTAGAGCATGTAAAATATTTAGTTGACGCCGTACATCGTCAGTCCAAAAGGTTTCATTATGATTAAAAATCCCGTCCAATTAAGAGTGGAAAAATTAGCAGATTGGCAACAACGATTATTTATGGTTTGCTTGTGTGAACGAATGTATCCAAACTTTGTTTATTATTGTAATTTACAACAGTGTGAACAAGATGCCAAAAACTTCAAAAAAATTCTAGATTTAATCTGGGAGTCGCTCTTAGTTCAAGATGCCAAAATTAACTTCGATTTACAACTTGAAAAATTAGAAGCGATTATTCCAACCGTTACTGAAGATAGCCCTTATATGGTTTATCCGGCGATTGATGCTTGTCATGCATTAAGTGAAATCTTGCACTCCTATTTAAGTGGTGAGATCGCTGAACATACCGCTAAAGTCAGCAGCATATCGGCCACTACCGTTGCCGAATTTGAGATGACCAAATCGAATATTTCTCTATCTGAAAGCGAGCAAGAAAAATTATCTGATGTTATTGAAGAATTTGATTTGCAATGGGAGATATTTAGATTATTATGTAATGAGAATAATGTTATGATCGATTTAATAAAAGGCTTAAAGACGGATATAAGGTCTGAAAAAATCAGTAATATTGGTGTTTTTTTGAGCAATCAAGTCATTTAATGGGTGTTTTTTTTATTTTTTAATAAATTTTTCTTTAACATTAGAGAAATATAGACTACATTTACTAGTAATGTAGTCTGAAAGACGTTTACAGCTGCAAAGTTTTTTTTAACTTTGTTTATCATGTCAACATTAACAATAAAATAAATATGTAAGGATATCTCCATGAATAAAACAGAACTTGTAGATGCAATTGCTAGCAAAGCTGGTGTAACTAAAGTTGCTGCAAAGACAGCTTTAGAAGCTACTTTAGCTGCTATAACTGAATCATTAAAAGCAGGTGAACCAGTTCAATTAGTTGGTTTTGGGACGTTTAAAGTTAATGCTCGTAAAGCTCGTACCGGTCGTAACCCTAAAACAGGTAAAGAAATTAAAATTGCTGCAAGCAAAGTACCAGCATTTGTTTCTGGTAAAAGCTTAAAAGAAGCAATCAAATAATTGTTTGCTTATTTTCTGTCGATTTATTGATAGAAGATATCTAGAGGTCATAAGACCTAGTCTTGTGGCCTATTAACTTTTTTTACGCCGTAAAATATTATAGTTTTATCTTATCTTTTATTCCTTCTTCCTGATTTAATAACCCCTATTTATCCGGTTAAAACTGTTTTGGTTTAAACACTAACATCAACCAATTTAGCATTTACTATACTTGCCAATGCTTGCGGTGCAATCTCAATTTCTAAACCACGTTTCCCACCTGATATAAACATCGTTTCGAATTGATTTGCACTTATGTCAATGAGTGTGGGTAATTGCTTTTTTTGACCTAATGGACTTATTCCACCCACCAAATAACCGGTAATTTTTTGTGCCAAATTTGGATCGGCTAACTCAACTTTTTTACATTCGAGCGCTTTAGCGGCTTTTTTCAAATCTAAATGGGTATTAACCGGTACAACACAAACAGCAAATGTTTTATTGTCACCATTTAAATTGACAATGAGCGTTTTGAATATTTGACCGGCAGCTACATTTGAATCAGGATCAAGTTTATCAATGGCTTCTTGACCAAAATGTGTCTGTTTGGGGTCATGATCATATTGATGAAGATGAAAACGAATATTGTGCTTTTTGAGAAGATTTATCGCAGGTGTCATGATATTTAATCCGGATATTGGCCTTAATCGTTGAATAACTAACTTTAACAACCCGCTGACGGAAAGCCAGCGAGTAAGCAAAGTGATTACAAAATAAGACTGTTATACTGCTGATCATCTTCATCTTTTTTCGATACAGGTGTTTGATTATTGGTCTGTAAAGTGATGAAACGATAAAAAAAGCTTATCAACACAAAAATCAGAAAGTAAGTCAAACAAAATAAAATACTCATAACAACAAAGTAATTTTCAGCGTTTAGTGAGTTTAATACCGGTGGTAAGACAACACAGACACAAACAATATAACAAATGAACATTATTGCTGTTGCTGATTTAAGATTTATCCTAAAATTAAAGGCATCGGCAAAAAGATCCTTAAATCTTTTTTGTTTAGGTTCAACGATAGATGCGCAATAAAAATAAAATACAAATAGAAAAATTAAAGAAACAATCGTCATCATTAGGTCAAATATCGTTTCACCTTGTTGGGGAAATAGTAATAACAATACATGCTGTAATAAAAAAATGACGATCATTAAAGGAACTAATATCACCCCAATAAATAGTAAATAAAAAACGCATAACTGAAAAAATTTCGCTACTGAGTTTGATATTAATTTATTGATATTTAAATTATCACAGTGAGAAAAACTATAAATCATTGCAATAATGATTGCAATTATAAACGTGTGAAATAAATAAAACTGAAAAAAGGGATAGATAATAACAGCAGGATTAGTTTTAAATTCAGTTAGTAATTCTTGATAAAAGAAACTATTGATAGCCAATGTCATTAATACACCAAAAATGATGCAGGTAATAATAATCGTCCCAATTCGATTGCTAATAAAATGAATAGTTTGCTTGAAAACTTCATTAAATCTTAAACTTGATTGTTTGTTCATATTATATCCACTGAGTGGCAATCGCTTGATTACCACTTGTTATTATAAATAAGATAGCTGTTATGCTTGTAATAAAGAGATATCGGCAACTTTTAAAAATAAATTTTGCAGTTTCTTCAACAAGGCCAAGCGATTGAGTTTAATTTTTTCATCATCAGCCATCACCATGACTGATGCAAAAAATTCATCAACAGGTGATTTTAATGATGATAATTCAACTAACGCATCTTGATAACGACCTTCATTAAAATAAGGTGCTAACTTATCGTTTAATATCACCACTTGTTTCGCTAATTCACCTTCTGCTCCGGCTTCTAATAATGCCGTATTAATAGTATCGGGAATTTGCACTTGTGCTTTCGATAAAATATTTGAAACCCGTTTATTGGCTTCAGCCAGTGAAGAGGCTTCCGGTAGCGTTCTAAAATGGGTAACAGCTTTAATCCGGGCATCAAAATCAGCCGGTTTAGTTGGATTAAGCGCTAACACCGCTTGAATGGTATCGATTGCAAAACCAAGCTCTTGATACCATGCTCGGAAGCGACCTTGCATAAAGCTGACAATATCGGTCACAACGTTTTTATTGTTTAACTTATCGCCATATAGTGATGTCGCATAGTTTGTTAAATCAAGCAAATCTAAAGGTAAGCTTTTTTCAACAATAATACGTAAAACACCGATTGCCGCACGGCGTAATGCGAACGGGTCTTTGTCGCCTTTAGGGTGTTGACCGATACCAAAAATACCCGCTAAGGTATCCATTTTTTCAGCGATTGAAACCGCGCATGATACGTTTGTGCTCGGCAATTCATCACCTGAAAAACGTGGTTTATACTGTTCTTCAATGGCAGTGGCAACTTCAATACTTTCGCCGTCTTTTATGGCTAAATATCGTCCCATAATACCTTGCGTTTCGGGAAACTCAAACACGGTATTAGTGACTAAGTCACACTTAGTTAATTTTCCGGCACGTTTGGCCTTAGCAACATCAGCGCCAATTTGCTCGGCTATATAACCGGCCAGTGCTTCGATTCGTAATGATTTATCTTTAACGGTGCCAAGTTGTTGTTGAAATAACACGGTTTCAAGGCGAGGTAAGCGGTCTTCTAAACGCTGTTTTAAATCGGTTTTATAAAAAAATTCGGCGTCGGCTAAACGTGGGCGCACCACTTTTTCATTACCGGCAATCACCACTTGTGGATCTTTTGATTCAATATTGGCAACAAAAATAAAATTCGGCAGTAATTTGCCTTGATTATCATAAACAGGGAAGTATTTTTGATCGCCTTTCATGGTATACACCAGTGATTCGGCCGGCACATCTAAAAATCGCTCTTCAAATTTTGCCGTTAACACAACCGGCCATTCAACCAAAGATGAGACTTCTTCAAGTAAACTTTCGGTTAAATCTGCTTTACCGTTAAGTTTGGCTGCCGCCTCTTGTGCTTGCTGTTTGATAATTGATTTACGTTTGTCATAATCAGCAATGACTTTACCACGCTGCTCAAGAATGTCCGGATACTGATCAGCATGATCAATGGTAAACTCTTGTTCACCCATAAAACGGTGACCACGGATAATGCGGTCTGATTGAATATCTAAAATTGTGCCGGGAACCAGCTCATCACCATATAGCATTGTCACAGTATGGCTAGGGCGGATAAACTCAACTTGACGAGCCGCCCAGCGCATCGGTTTAGGTATTGGTAATTTGCTCAGCGATGCTTTTACCATATCACACAATAGATCAACAACCGCCTGACCTTTTTGATATTGGGTATAAGATAGCCATTCACCTTTGTCGGTTTGCACACGCTCAGCTTGATCAACGCTAATACCACAACCACGAGCCCAACCTTCTGCCGCTTTGGTTGGATTGCCTGCTTGATCGAAAGCGGCACTCACAGCCGGGCCACGTTTAACAATTTGGCTATCGGGCTGAGTATCATTTAAATTTAATACTTTTAACGCTAAACGTCGTGGCGATGCGTACCAAAGTACTTCACCATGTTCTAAATTAGCATTATCCAGTTGTTCAATAAAGTTAGCGGCAAAACTTTGCGCTAATGTGCGGAGTGATTTTGGTGGTAACTCTTCTGTACCAATTTCCACTAAAAATGTTTTTTGCATAATATTTATCTTCCTACTTAGATGATGCATTTTCGTTTGACGGTGAATTTTGGCACATCGGGAATCCAAGTGCTTCACGCGAGGCGTAATAAGCTTCAGCAACCATTTTGGTTAATGTTCTGATCCGCAATATATAGCGTTGTCGCTCGGTTACTGAAATCGCTTTACGGGCATCAAGTAAATTAAAGCAATGTGCAGCTTTTAAAATTCGTTCATAAGCAGGTAGCGGTAAAGGTTTTTCTAATTCAAGTAAAAATTTTGCTTCTTTTTCGTGTTGTTCAAAGCAGTAAAATAAAAAGTCGATATTGGCATATTCAAAATTGTAAGTCGATTGTTCAACTTCGTTTTGATGAAACACATCGCCATAGGTGGTTTTACCAAAAGCACCGTCGCTCCAGATTAAATCGTAAACACTATCGACACCTTGAATATACATCGCTAAGCGTTCTAAACCATAAGTTATTTCGCCTGTTACCGGTTTACACTCAAGCCCGCCTACTTGCTGAAAGTAGGTGAACTGAGTTACTTCCATACCATTCAACCAAACTTCCCAGCCTAATCCCCATGCGCCTAACGTAGGGTTTTCCCAATTGTCTTCGACAAAACGAATATCATTAATTGTTGGATCGAGTCCTAGCTCTTTGAGTGATCCTAAATAGAGCTCTTGGATATTCTCTGGTGACGGTTTTAAGATAACTTGAAACTGATAATAATGTTGTAACCTGTTGGGATTTTCACCATAGCGACCATCGGTTGGGCGGCGTGAAGGTTGAACATAAGCGGCATTGATAGGCTCAGGTCCTAGTGCACGTAAACAGGTCATCGGATGAGAGGTGCCGGCGCCAACTTCCATATCTAACGGTTGAATTACCGTACAACCTTGATTAGCCCAGTAATCTTGTAACGTAAGTATTAACCCTTGAAAGGTTTTGACATTAAACTTTTGCATGATGTTATCTTTAATGGTTGAATTGATTTTTCAATAATTTAAATAGTGCTGTATTTTATACTTTTTATTCAAGCTTGTGAAATGCCTAATCATTATATAATTTAATATATTGTTTAACCGATTTGATACTGTTTTCATTTTGCATATTGGCTTATTTATCGGTATAGTAAAACTATCTTAATTGCTTGGTAATAAATTAAAAATTCAAACGCCATGTCTATTCATAACAAAATTGTCGTCGTAACGCTAATTTGCTTAATGAAAGTTAGTTTTTTGTATGCTGATGATAATCAGCAATTACAAATTATACGTCAATCCATTGAAGAGCAAGAAACCCGTTTAGCTGAGCAAAAAAAAGAGCGAACACAATTAGTTAATGCGCTTAAAGAACAAGAAACACAAATAGCCAAACTACTCACATCCATTGAAAAAAATGGCACCATACTTAAAAAACTCAATTCTGAAATTAACCAATTAATTAAACAAATCGATGATTTGAGCGCTAAACAAACGCAACAACGGCAGGTATTAGCTAAACAGCTTGAAAGTGCGTTTAAATTGGGAAAAAGTACCGGTTTCGAACTTATTTTTGCCAGTGAAGAGAACGATCGCAATGAACGTTTAATTACCTATTATCGTTATATCAATCAGGCAAGAGAGCAGCAAATTAATGCCCTGCGTGAAACGCAATTACAACTTAACGATAAAAAAGCGGCGTTACAAATAAAACTCACTACGCAAAAAGCATTACAAACCAAACAGAAACAAGAGCAAGTCGGGCTTGTGAAAAATCAAAAAGATCGGCAAAAAACCATTAACTCGCTTGAATCGTCGATGCAAATAAATGAGCAAAAATTGGCTCAGCTAAAAGAAAACGAAACCAAACTACAAGCTAAAATTGCTCAGGCAGAAAGAGAGAGCCGTCTTATTGCCGAAGAAGAAGCCAGACAAGCAAAACACATTGAGGCAAAACAGAAAAATACAAACTATACACTTAGCGCTGACGAACGCAGTTTAATGGCTCGTGTCAGTGGTATTGGTCAGCCCGGACACCAATTTGATTGGCCGGTTAGCGGAACTGTTGCGCATCGATTTGGTGAGTCTTTACAAGGTGAACTTCATTGGAAAGGAATGGTAATCAATGCTAATGACGGTACACAAGTAAAAGCGATTGCAGACGGGCGAGTTATTCTTGCCAGTTGGTTACAAGGATATGGTTTTGTTGTTGCACTGGAACATGGGAAAGGTGATATGAGCTTATATGGATATAATCAACGGGTTTTAGTTGATGTTGGGGATAAAATTCATGCCAATCAACCTATTGCTTTAGTTGGTTCAAGCGGCGGGCAAAATACGCCAAGCTTATATTTTGAAATTAGGCGAGACGGTAAAGCGCTTGATCCAAGAGGGTGGTTAAAATGATGATACGTTTAGTACATTTTATTTTTTTAAGCTTAATGATCGTTAATGTCCACTGTGTTTGGGCGGCAAAACTTGCTTTAGTTATTGACGATTTTGGTTATCGGCAAAGTAACGAACAGAAAATTATTGCGCTTTCACCCAATATTACTGTCGCTGTTTTACCTAATTCTCCAAATGCACAGAAGATTGCAACGCTAGCTCATCAGCATGGTAATGATGTGATTATTCATTTACCTATGGCACCTACAGGAAAACAACCGCTCGAGAAAGATACCCTTTTTCCTTATATGGAAGAGTCAGTCGTGAGTCGAATTGTAACCGATGCAGTAGAGCGTGTACCTTATGCAATTGGTGTCAATAACCATATGGGGAGTTTGATGACCTCGGATCTTACGGGTATGAATCATGTGATGAAAGCCTTAAGCAACTACTCAATGTTTTTTTTAGATAGTAAGACAATCGGTAGAACTAAAACCAAAGAGGCGGCAAGCCAGTACGCTATTCCCGTTCTTGAGCGAGATGTCTTTTTAGATGATAAAATAACTGAAACCGCAATCGGCCAGCAATTTGAATCAGCAATTAACGTTGCGCGCAAGCATGGCGTGGCAATTGCAATTGGTCATCCTCATCCACAAACGGTGAATGTGCTAACATCTAAACTGGCAAATTTACCCGATGATATTGAATTAATTAAAATCAGCGAGTTAATTCCAGCCCCGGAGTTACCTACGCAAAACCCACTTTACTTAGAAAAACTACTCGACAAATATCGACAATTATTTGAGCTATTGTGTCAGTTTATGCTAACCAAACAGTAGCGGTTACTTTTTTTCCAACGTGCGATGACGAACTTGAATTTGTTTATTTTGCGCCCGGAAAAACGCCGCTAACTGCTCAGCAATAAAAACCGAACGATGTTGACCACCCGTACAACCGATAGCAATGGTTAAATAACTGCGGTTATTTTTTTCTAAAAGAGGCAGCCATTGCTTAAGGTAATTGGCTGTTTGATAGATAAAATTGGTCACTTCGTCATGTTTTAACAGATATTGCTTAACCGGCTCATCTAATCCGGTTAGGGCTCGTAAATTGATATCCCAGTGTGGATTGGGTAAAAAGCGTACATCAAAAACAAAATCGGCGTCGACCGGCAAACCATGTTTAAAGCCAAACGATTCAAAAATAATTGTTAATTCACGCTCTTTTTTACCTAAAATTCGAGACCTTAAAATACTTGATAGCTCATGTACCGAAAGATTATCGGTATTAATCACTAAGCTAGCGTGCGATTTTAATGGCTCCAGAAATTTTTCTTCAAGGTCGATAGCTTCTTCTAACGAATATTTTTGATTGGTTAAAGGGTGAATGCGCCTTGTTTCACTGTAACGGCGAATAAGGGTGTTTCGACTGCAATCGAAAAAGATAATTTCGGGGGTTACCGATGCCGGTAAACGCTGTAATACATCGTGATTAAAGTCAAAATTGGCGGGTAAATTTCGGATATCAATACTAACGGCAACAGGGGTATTGTTGTTTTTTAATGAATCGGCTAATTGTGGTAATAGTGCAAGCGGGATATTATCGACACAATAAAATCCCATATCCTCTAATGCACGTAACGCAATCGATTTTCCGGAACCTGAACGACCACTTACTATCATTAAAATCATGATAACAACTCCAGCATATTTGTTGCCTTAAGTATATACTTTTTACTTCTTGTTGTGCAATTTTGTGTATAAACAATCATGCAAAACATCATGCTTTAGTGCTTAGCTTTAATTTGGGCAATTAACTGCTTAAGCGCTAATCCACGATGTGATATCTGGCTTTTCTGATCCTTGGTTAACTCCGCCGCTGTGCAATTGAGTTGCGGTATGTAAAACAGCGGATCGTAACCAAAACCACCTTCGCCTTTTAATTCATTTAAGATAACACCATCCCATTTACCTAAACAGATAATGGGCGTTGGGTCGTTTTCATGTTGCAAATATACCAGCGCACAATAAAAGTAAGCTTGCCGATTTTCCGGCGGGACATTTTTTAATGCATTGAGTAATTTTTCATTATTACTCTGGTCGTTGCCATGCTCACCGGCATAACGAGCCGAATAGATCCCGGGAGCGCCATTAAGCGCTTGAACAACTAATCCTGAGTCGTCAGCAATGGCGGGTAAACCGGTTAATTTTGCAGTATGACGAGCTTTTAAAATAGCATTTTCAACAAAGGTTAAACCTGTTTCTTCAGCGTCCGGAACATTGAACTGTTTTTGCGCAACAATATTAAAACCGGCGTCGGCTAATAGCGTTTGTAACTCATTGACCTTACCTTGATTATTGGTTGCTAAAACAATTTGTTGCATTTTGTTGCTCCTTAATTGATTGATGTTGTTTAGGCTATTTTAGTCAGTTAAATGGTTACTGATTACCTAGCGGTTTAAAATTCCGGTTCACAAGTAAATGTCATGCTTTCCCCGGTTTTAGGGTGATTAATCGTGAGTGATTGTGCGTGTAATAGCAATCTTTTCGACATCGCAAAAGCTTGCGGGTGCGCATAAAATTTATCGCCTAAAATTGGGTGTCCGATAGCTTGCATATGTACCCGTAATTGATGCGAACGGCCAGTAAACGGGTATAACTCAACCCGTGTGGTGTTGTCACTATTGCGTGCAACGACTTGATACTCGGTTAATGCATGTTTACCGTTTTCCATATCAACCATTTGCCGTGGACGATTAGGCCAATCACAAATCAAAGGCAGTTCAACTTGGCCACAATCTTGTTCAATATGCCCATGTACAACAGCGATATAAGTTTTTTTCGGAATCCGTTCTCTAAATTGTTTCTTAATTTCACGATCGGCAAGTTTAGATAGCGCAGCGACCATAATACCGCTAGTTGCCATATCTAAACGATGTACCGATTCAACATAACTGTATTTTTGTTGTAGACGATGAATAATACTGTCAATAAATTGAGGCTTATTACCCGAAACAGATAGCAGACCAGATTGCTTATTAACAACCACAATATGATCATCTTGATATAGAATTGAAAGCCACGGATCAGTAGGCGGATGATATTCCAAAAGCATTTGTGTGTGACAATTTGTAAAATAAAATTGTCACACATTCTAACAAACTCGGCAAAAAGTGCCAGTCTAATATTATTTATGCCACGTCGAGCTTTTGGCTGTTGGGAAAATTTGGGAAAACAGGACAATGATACCGACAATAATATAGCAGGCAAAAATGATAATCATCCATTGTGACATTTCAATGGTTAAAAATGACCATATTTTTTCAGCGCAGCTACCATAAGCATTAAACATGCTTGGAAACCATTGATTTAATGGAAGCCAACTTGGAAATTGAACGTTTATAGCACAGCTGTCGGTTAAATTGGGTTCAAATTGTAAATGGGCGTGATACATGGCTAAGTTCAAACCTTTATAGGCACTATATAACCAAATTGCAATACCCAATAGGCGATAAATTAGCTTTTGGGGGGCAATTAATCCGAAAATACTGCCTAACATGATGCCGTAAATTGCACATCGTTGATAAATACAAAGCGTACAAGGGGCTAGCCCTAAACCGTGTTGAAAATAGAGTGCGGTTATTTCAAAAACAGCTGTAGATAAAAATAATAGCGCCCATGCTATTCTTCCACGTGAGTATTGATTGAGCAATGCTAACATACTATTTTATTCTCCCGTATTCCGTTATAATCATTCATCAGTGAGTGTATTGGAAAATGTTCTATTATTAAGTTAGCGGTAGTGTAGAGGATTTTTCAATAATGTAAAACGACTTTTACTCATTGATAGTGGACTCATCATCTCTAATTAATCAAAGTTATGACTATCCGGATTTAACAAAAGAAACTTAAATAGTTTAAGCAGATATTGAAAATTTAATATTTGCAAAAAACCGGTTTTCCCTAGTAATAATGGAAGAAGAATGACAAATCAACTAGCGCAAATCAAATTATTTTTTCAAGATAATTTAATTATAAAAAACGATAACAATGATTTAAGAGATAGTTTAAATATTGAAGATGCAGAAATACTATTTAATATCGGTTTACCCAACTCCACAGAATTAGATTTTAAATTTACAAAAGAAACTAACTATCTCAATAATAATGAATTAATTTTAGATGATAGTGAAAATGGAAAGATAATATATAATATTACTAATCATCACGTTTATTTATTTTTTCCTTCAAATAAGAAAAAAATTATATTAAATGTTGGATTATTTCAATTTCTATTCTCTATTTATTATTATGAATTATTTTTAAATAATTGGAAAAATGATAAAAAAAATAGAGCACACTATTTTGATGATTTTGAACAAAAAATGAATATATTAACTAATCATTTTCAAAGTCTGGATTATTATTGGGAAGCAATTATCAACGAGTTATCACCTATATGCATACAAACGCCCCACAAAAAAAATTAAACGTTACTTTTGTGACGATATCTGAAGAAAATGCGACTCAACGTATCGATAACTTTTTGATCACACATTTAAAAGGTGTCCCAAAAAGTATGATTTATCGCATATTGAGAAAGGGGGAAGTGCGGGTTAACAAAAAACGTATAAAACCCGAATATAAGTTAAATATCGGGGATGAAATTCGTATTCCGCCTATTCGTGTGTCAGAAAAGCCCGCGCCGGAAATATCAACTAAGCTCAACAAAGTGGCTGATTTAGAAAAAGCGATTATTTATGAAGATGAGGTCATTTTGGCCATTAACAAACCTTCCGGCATCGCGGTGCACGGCGGTAGTGGGCTGAGTTTTGGCGTTATTGAGGGATTACGTGCGTTAAGACCAGAAGCAAAATTTCTTGAATTAGTTCACCGTATCGACCGTGAAACCTCGGGTGTGCTGTTAATTGCTAAAAAACGTTCAGCTTTAAAAGCACTGCATGAACAACTCCGATTAAAACAGATGACCAAAAACTATCTTGCTTTAGTCAAAGGCAGTTGGCCTTCTGAATGCAAAGTCGTGCAAGCGCCGTTGCTTAAAAATGTGCTTAAAAGTGGTGAACGTGTGGTTAAAGTCGATAAAAATGGTAAACCTTCAGAAACACGCTTTAAAGTTGAAGAGCGGTTTGAATGTGCCACATTGATAAAAGCAAGTCCTGTCACAGGGCGAACGCATCAAATTCGGGTGCATACTCAATATACCGGACACCCGATTGCTTTTGATGACAGGTATGGTTGTCATCAATTTGATGTATTATTAAATAAAACCGAGTTGAATCGATTATTTTTACACGCTGCCAATGTAAAATTTATTCATCCCAAAAGCTTAGAGCCAATGCAACTACAAGCGCCGATGGATGAGACTTTGCAAACTTGTTTGGCATTGCTGAGAAAAGATAAACATCAACAGTCAAAATCATAAAATTAAAAGGTAGTAAGCACGAATGAAAGATCTAAATTTATATCTAATAAGACACGGTCAAACTGAATGGAATATTAAAGATCAGATGCAAGGATCGCAAAATTCTCCTTTAACACAAGACGGTATTTTAGGGGCTAAAGTGACCGGACAGCATTTAAAAAATGTGCCTTTTATGCAGGCGTATTCCAGCCCTCAGCAACGAGCAATGGAAACTCGAGATTATATTATTCATGAAAATGATAATGTGATACCAACATTTGAACTTGCCGATCTTCGGGAAATGGATTTTGGTACCTGGGAAGGTCAGCATGTTCCTATGCTGAAAAAAGAAGTCCCGGAATTTAATACTTATTTAACCGATCCGGCTAATTTTGATGCAAGTGTCAATCAAGGTGAAAACTACCTTGAAGTGCTATCCCGAATGAAAAACGCATTAACCACCATTGTGCAAAATGCACCCGAACAAAATGGTAACATTCTTGTGGTTTCGCATGGCACGGTATTGCGCTTATTGCTTTGCGTTCTAAATGGCGGTGACTGGCGGTTGCATCGTGACGAGGATTACTTCCCACGAATGTTAAATACCAGTATTAGCGTGGTGAACTATCAGCAATCAGATGATCAGACAGAAGGTCAATTTTCAGTTAAATTCTTCAATAATGTCGATCATTTAAACCAAAAATAGTGTGATTTTATTCTCCAGACTCATCGTGAATGTCGTCTGGAGATGTTTTGCTACTTGTTATCTTCGATAAGGCGCATAGCGTTTTTGTAGTTTTTGTATTTGATTAATTCTTGCATCAATCTTTGAAATTAAAGTCTGATTGTTTTTGGTTTGACGTTTGGCATTTTGCAAGATATTAATTGCCCCTTCAAAATCACCGTCTAACGCTTGTACTTCAGCTTGAGCGCTCATCTCTTGCGCGCGTGAATTTAAGCCACCGTAAGCTTGTACCAGTAATTCCCAGCCGTTTTGATCATCACTGTTATCAAAGGTATAACGATGTAACAAACTGGCAGCTTGCTGATAGTTTTTCGTTTTAATATAGGCATTTGCAAGGTTAAGCTTTAATGCCGCGTTATTCGGTGAATGTTTCAGTGCCGCTTGCAGGCGAGTAATAGCGCTGCTGCCATTATTCATTGCCAAATCAATATCGGTCATTAAATCGATATACCAGATATTGTTTGGATCATTATCTAATAATGGTTGTAGTTGCTCTTTAGCTTTCTGATTGTTGCCATTATGATTATCAACCAGCGCATTGGCATAGATAATGGCTACTTTACTTTGTGGCGTATTAAGTTTTTTGTAATCTTCAATCAAGAGTTTAGCAATGTTTTTATTTCTTGAGTTATAAAGAATAGCAAGTCGTGCTTTGGCTAAATAGTAGTCTATTGACGAGGAGACATTTTTTTTACCGTACTGTAAGGAACGGCTGCGAACATCGCTTAAACGGCTATTGGGTAAGGGGTGAGTCAATAAAATTTCTGGCGGTTTAGTGGTAAAACGGCTTTGATCGGCGAGTTTTTGTAAAAATTCAGATGAAGCGTTAGGATCAAAACCCGCTTTCACTAATGTTCTAAGCCCGACACGATCGGCCTCTTGTTCATTTGATTGAGTAAAGCTTATCATGCTTTGTTGCGATCCTGCCATCGTGCCGGTCATGGCTGCCATGCCAGCTTCAGGATTGGCTAAAGTAAGCAATAACGAGCATAACGTAGCTCCCCAGACATAAGGGCTATTACGATTCTGTGCTTCCATTGCTCTTGCCAAATGGCGTTGAGTAACATGGCCAATTTCATGCGCCATAACGGAGGCGAGTTGGCTTTCGTTATCGGTATCTAATATAAGTTTAGAATGAATCACCACATTTCCACCAAAAAAGGCGAAAGCATTTAGCACATCGCTTCGCATAATGTAAAAATGGAAAGGGGTTTGCACGGATTCAGATTTTGACACTAACTTTTTGCCAATCTCATTAATATATTGGTTCAAAACCGGATCGTTAATGATTGGCGCACTGGCTCGAAGCATTCGCATGTAGTAATCGCCCATTTCCAGTTCTTGACCAATACTTAAGGTCGAAGCGGCAGCGGTGCCGATATCCGGTAGGGAGATGTTATTCGCGTAGACGACAGCGCTATTTTGTAATAATAATGTACTTGATAAAACTAATGCGATTGCTTTCTTTAACATTCTTTTCAACCATAATCATAGGAGTGATAGGCAGTTATTTTAGCTGAAAAAAAAGACAATACCACACTGAATTTTAATAGCCTTTCCTAAAAAAGCATAAAATGCGTATTGAGGCGAACTTGAACGGTTTTTTATTCGTAAAATAAATTATTGAAATACGACTGCACGGATTTTTTCAACATCCACTTGTTTCAGATATTGTATGATATTGGGGTATGCTTTTTTGTGATAACCCAATTCCGGTTGCATCAATTCGTTTATTGCTTGCTCTTTTGTCCAGTTTTGAAAAACCAAACGGTACATCGCACTGACTACACCGGTGCGATCGCTACCATGCCAACAATGGATCAGAATCGGTTTAGGGGATTTGGCAATAGCGGTCAGCACTTCAATCATGTTTTCATCATTGATATCACCGGCTCGCATTCTAACCCAAACCTCAGACAGGTTAGTATCGGTTAATCTACCACGATCGCTGTGCAATAATCGTAAATTAATGATAGTTTTAAAGCCCAGCTCATTAAGATTCTGTAGCTGTTTCGTTGTTGGTTGTTCGGCGCGATAAACATCATCAGAAATTTTATGAAAATTGCCGGGTAGTTCCAGCTGGTTTTTATTCGGCAACTGGCAACCGGTGGTAATCAAAATTAAATAACACAACAATAATAGCATCACCAATTGTTTTAGTATGCTTGGATAGTTTGCTATTAGATGTTGTGTTTTATAATTCATCTTCAATAATTGATTCAGTGTTAAATTGACTGACGACGCTTTTGGATAAAGCTAAGGATATCTTCAACTTTAACCAGCGTTTTATCACCACCGGCACGATGTTTATATTCAACTTCGCCGTTATCTAAGTTTCTTTCGCCAATGACAATGGTGTGTGGAATACCGATAAGCTCAGCATCAGCAAACATAACGCCCGGGCGCTCTTTACGATCATCAAATAGTACTTCTATGCCAGCAGCTTGCAAGTCGGCATAGAGCTTTTCAGCCGTTGCTTGTACTTTTTCTGATTTATGCATGTTCATAGGTATAATCACAACACTGAAAGGCGCAATTGCTTCTGGCCATACAATCCCACGTTCATCATGACACTGCTCAATGGCAGCAGCAACAATACGGCTTACACCAATACCATAACAGCCCATGATCATCACATGGTTTTGACCATCTTCACCTTGTACGGTGGCTTTCATTGCTTGTGAGTACTTAGTACCCAGTTGGAAAATATGCCCAACTTCGATACCTCGTTTTATTTGTAGCGTGCCTTTACCATCCGGGCTGATATCTCCTTCAACAACATTACGAATATCTTCGATGCGAGGAAGCGGGCAATCACGTTCCCAGTTGATATTAAAGTAGTGCTTATGATCGATATTGGCGCCTGCACTAAAATCACTCATTACAGCCACATCACGGTCAATAATAATTGGCATATTGAGATTAATTGGTCCCAATGATCCTGGTCCAGCTTTGACAATTGCCCGTATCTCTTCTTCGGTCGCAAATTCAAGAGGAGATGCCACAATATCAATCTTTTCTGCTTTAATCTCATTTAAACTATGGTCACCACGGACTAATAGTGCAACTAGCTGGTGCCCACTCTCTTTACTTGCTTTAACCATGAGTGTTTTAACCGTTTTTTCAATCGGTAATTCAAATTGTTCGACTAATTCCTCAATAGTTTTGGCATTAGGCGTATCAACTAATGTCATGGCACTTGTTGGCGCAAGGCGAGTTTGCGTTGGTGCTAATGCTTGTGCCATTTCAATATTGGCAGCGTAATCCGATTCGGTTGAAAAAACAATATCATCCTCGCCGCTGTCAGCTAATACCTGAAATTCGTGTGACCAGTTACCACCAATTGAGCCTGTATCCGCTCGCACCGCTCTAAAGTTTAATCCGGCACGAGTAAATACCGCACTATAGGCTTTATACATATCATCATAAGTTTCTTGAAGCGATTCTTGAGTGGTATGGAACGAATAAGCATCTTTCATAATAAATTCACGTGATCGCATCACGCCAAATCTTGGGCGAACTTCATCACGGAATTTTGTTTGAATTTGATAAATATTTAGCGGTAATTGTTTATATGAACTCACTTCATTACGCACTAAATCAGTAATGACTTCTTCATGGGTTGGGCCTAAGACAAAATCACGATCGCCACGATCTTTAATTCTTAATAATTCCGGACCATATTGTTCCCAGCGTCCGCTCTCTTGCCAAATATCGGCAGGTTGAACAACCGGCATTAGCACTTCGATCGCACCGGCTTTATTCATCTCTTCACGAACAATGTTTTCAACTTTTTTTAGCACACGATAACCAGTCGGTAGCCAAGTATATAATCCCGCGGCAACTTTGCGGATCATTCCGGCACGTAACATTAATTGATGGCTAATGACTTCAGCATCAGCAGGCGTTTCTTTTAACGTAGAAAGAAGATATTTACTGGTTCGCATACGTTTATCCTGAAAAAATAATTTATCTATAAATATAATAAAAATGTTAGCTAGTTTAGCAGTACCTAACGTAACACTAAAGTAATTTTATTGTTATTTTTTTTGCAGTGGCATAATTGGTTTAAAAGAGTTTAGTTAGATCAACCTACAGATTTATGTAATTAGGATAGTGATTTTTATGTATTTCGTATCAAAAGTGATGCTTTAGCAATTAGGAAGTTGGCTAGGTATCAAAAAAGATATGTTTATCCCATTGATTATATTTAATTTTTTATCTATTTGTGTGATGTAGATCACTTTAGTAACGTTGTTAAATTGATATCATACGCCCAAATTTTTAGGTATAGGAGAATTTTAATATGGATAATGCTGTAGAAAACAAAGATGTTGTTGGGGGTACCAATGGGGTAAAATTACCTAAGTGGCGTAAAAGTGATACCTTATGGATGCTAAGTCTGTATGGCACAGCAATCGGGGCTGGCGTTCTGTTTTTACCAATAAATGCAGGTGTCGGAGGCTTGATTCCACTATTGGTGATGTTAGTCCTTGCCTTTCCGATGACGTTTTTTGCTCATCAAGCGTTATGTCGATTTGTTTTATCGGGTAAAAATCCTGAAGGTGATATCACGGTGGTGGTTGAAGAGGCATTTGGACGAACTGCCGGCAACTTTATCACGGTGCTTTATTTCTTTGCTATCTACCCGATTTTATTGGTTTACAGCGTTGGTATCACCAATACTGTTGATAGCTTTATGGTACATCAATTAGGCATGGCATCGATACCAAGGGCGTTATTATCTTTTGTATTAGTCGCTTTTTTAATGTCGATTGTTCACTTTGGTGAAGAGCTGATTGTCAAAGTGATGTCGATTTTAGTGTTTCCTTTTATTGCTGTACTGATGATTTTAGCGCTATTTTTAATTCCGGAATGGAATGGTGAAATTTTTGCTAACGTATCATTAAGTGGGGCCGGTAGTGACGGCAGTCAAAGTATTTTAATGACGCTGTGGCTGGTTATTCCGGTTATGGTATTTGCATTTAATCACTCTCCAATTATCTCTTCTTTAGCCGTTGCTAAACGCAAAGAGTATGGCGATGTTTACGCTGAACCAAAATGCTCTACAATTATTGCTGCAAGTAATATAATGATGGTTGTAACGGTCATGTTTTTTGTGTTTAGCTGTGCACTTTGCTTAACCCCTGCTGAGCTGTTGGATGCAAAAGCACAAAATATTTCGACATTATCTTATTTGGCAAACCGATTTAATTCACCTGTTATTGAGTATATTGGGCCCCCAATTGCGTTTATTGCAATGGCGAAATCATTTTTAGGCCACTATTTAGGGGGTAAAGAGGGCTTTAATGGCGTGGTTAATAAAGCACTGCGTAGCTGTGATAAAACAATTTCACCGGCAAAATTAGATAAAATTGCCATTGGCTTTATGTTTATCACGGCCTGGGGAACAGCCACACTTAATCCGAGTATTTTAGGTTTAATTGAATCATTGGGTGGTCCAATTTTAGCGATACTGCTGTTTTTAATGCCAATGTATGCGATCAACAAATTACCGGCATTAGCTAAGTATCGTGGCAAATTAAGTAATGTATTTATTGTCATTATGGGTTTGATTGCTATTTCAGCAGCTATTTATAATTTGCTTTAAGCTTGAATTTATCAGTAATGATGACCATTTAAAGAAAAAATCCGCTTAGGTTAATAGGCGGATAAATATTCTTCAAGTTGATAGCAATTGTGTTATAAAGCAGTCCTAATTTTTCATTCTAAGCGTGAGGCGTTTTGTCCTAACTGGTGGTTGTTAAGCTTTTAACACAGATGTTTGTTATCCAATTTGTTTGAGTAATCTATAAAGTTTTTATCAAAAAGGCTCAGTTACATTGGGCTTTGAAAAGGGAAAAATATGAGTTCGGTATTTGAAATATTTAAAATCGGTATTGGGCCGTCAAGTTCACATACAGTCGGACCAATGCGAGCTGGAAAAGCATTTGTCGATGAGCTGATAAGTCAAGGGTTGATGCCGTCTGTAACCAAAATTGTAGCAGATGTTTATGGTTCATTATCACTAACCGGTAAGGGGCATCAGACCGATATCGCCATTATTCTGGGGCTGGCTGGTGAAAAACCCGATACCGTCAATATTGATAACATCCCGATATTTATTGAAAAAATTAGTCAGACTAATCGGTTATCGATTTATGACAATCGTTATGAAATTGATTTTCCACTAGCTGAGTGTATGGTTTTTCATTCTAAATTTTTACCATTACATGAAAATGGTATGACATTAAGCGCTTATCATGGCGATGAGCTGCTGTTTCAAAAAACTTACTACTCTGTTGGTGGGGGCAAAATTGTTGAAGAGGCGCAATTTGGTCAGCAAGAGCAAAATCCGGTTTTGTTGCCTTATCCATTTTCGACTGCCGCACAGCTATTAAAATCGTGTGAAGATAATTCGTTATCCATTTCCAGTATTATGATGAAAAACGAGCTGGAATTGCACTCTTATGAAGAGATTGAAGACTATTTTCATCGTGTCGGGCAGACTATTTTAGATTGTATTAAACGTGGCATGAACACCGAAGGGTTATTACCCGGCCCGCTTAAAGTGCCACGCCGAGCGTTTTCCTTGTACCGTCAATTATCGACCACCAAAGATAATATTATCAGCGATCCTATGGTCATTATTGATTGGGTCAATATGTTTGCCTTAGCGGTGAGTGAAGAGAATGCTGCCGGTGGGCGGGTTGTCACGGCGCCAACTAATGGTGCATGTGGGATCATTCCTGCGGTGCTTGCCTATTATGATAAGTTTATTAATCCTGTTACGCCGGATATCTCAATGCGTTTCTTTTTAACTTGTGGCGCAATTGGGCAGCTTTATCAAAAAAATGCCTCAATATCGGGTGCAGAAGTAGGGTGTCAGGGTGAAGTTGGTGTTGCTTGCTCCATGGCTGCCGCTGGGCTTGCTGAGCTTTTAGGTGGGAATCCGCAACAAGTTTGTATGGCCGCTGAAATTGCCATGGAACATAATTTAGGTTTAACTTGCGATCCGGTTGCCGGGCAAGTACAAGTGCCATGTATTGAGCGTAATGCTATCGCCGCTGTTAAAGCAATTAATGCCACTCGTATGGCTTTAAGACGCACAACCGTTGCCAAAGTGTCGCTTGATAAGGTGATTGAAACCATGTATGAAACCGGTAAAGACATGAACGCTAAATATCGTGAAACATCACGAGGCGGGCTGGCAATTACCGTTCATTGTAGTTAATTTGCCGTTAACTGCGATAAATTAATCCTTCAATTCGCCGACTAACAATTTGGCGAATTGAAGCGATCAAAGTTAATATTTCCAGCGCATGGTATTGACTTTAGAACGTAAAAAATCATTATTGGCCAGCATATCGGCTTTTTCACTTTTTATTGAACGTAACTTTCTTTTTCGTTTAGCTTGCTCAGTTGATGTATGATGCATCAGTTCATTGTAGGCAAGTAAATTATTGAGCTGATCAAGCTCGCCCAATCCTTTTAGTACGTTAATCAGTGTATGTAAAGTAATGGATTCACCACTTTCGATGCGTTTAATGGTTGCTATGCCAAGCTCAGATTTTTGGGCAAGTTCTTGTTGTGATAAATTTTTTTCAATTCTGGCCATTTTTATTCTGCGACATAACATGGCAACCATTTCGGTTGTTTCATTCATGAGTTATCCTCAATATAGAGATAATGCATTGGGTTTCGAGCCTGTTATTTTGGGATTAATTGGGTAGTATATGGGTTAAACCTTCGATGATATCAGAAGCTAATAAACTGTATTTATTTAATTTTTCAGCCGCATTATTACCAGCCAAACCGTGCAAGTAAACACTTACTGGGGCTGCTTGAGCGGCGGGTAAATGACCGGCAATAAGTCCGGCTATAATGCCAGTTAACACATCACCTGATCCTGCCGTTGCCATACCATTATTACCCGATTGATTAATATAAGTCGGTTTGTGAGGTTGGGCAACGACGGTCTTAGCATCTTTTAACACACAAATGACATTGTGCTTTTGCGAAAAAGTTTTTGCTATTGCGATTAAATTATGTTTAATTTCATCGATAGCGCGTTTGGTTAGGCTGGCCATTTCACCTAAATGTGGTGTAAGGATAATGGGCGATTTGGCTTGCTTAAGTAATGACAAATCTTGCGATAACACATTAAGTCCGTCAGCATCAATAATAATTGGCACGGTCGCATGGTTAAGCACGTAAGATAAAATCTGATGACTATCATCTGATACCCCCATACCGGGGCCGATAACAATTACCGATGCCCAATTTATCCATGTTTCGAGTTCAGTAAAATTAACGTGATTTGGTGTAAAAGGCGATAATAATGCTTCGGGGAGTTGGGATAATAAAATTGTGCTATTACAAATTGGTGTGTAAATACGTACTAACCCGGCGCCGGCTCGATAGGCGGCTTTAGCCGATAAGTAAGCGGCACCGGACATGTTTTGCGAACCGGCGATTGTCAATACTTTACCATAAGAGCCTTTATGGGAGTCATTTGCTCGTATCGGTAATAATTTATCGAGATCATCTTGCTCGAAAGTATAATGCGAAGCCGGTTTGTCGGCATAAATCCCAATATCGGCAATCGTTACTTTGCCGGCTAACTCAAGGCCAGGATAGAAGGATAATCCGAGCTTAGAATAGGCAAAGGTTACTGTCTGTTTCGCTTTTACCGCCGCACCTAATATTTTTCCGGTGTCGGCACACACGCCGGAAGGGATATCAATCGCTAGCACATCGGCATGACTTTGATTAATCAGCTCAATAGCCCGCAAAAATTCACCGCTAACATTGCGATTAAGACCGATACCGAAAATAGCATCGACAACCGTTGTATAGGACGAAAGTGAATCGGGTAACGATGTCATGACAGGGATTTGATAGTGCTGAGCGATTTTAATTTGCTGTAATGTTTGAGCCGATGCACTATTAGGTAAGCCAACTAAATAGACTGTCACATCGATATGGTGTAATTTGAGTAAACGCGCAACGGCAATGCCGTCTCCACCATTGTTACCATAACCACATATGAGCGCAACTCTGCTTAGGTTAAAATCTTCAGTTTGAAGTTGATTGACGACCGCTAATGCCGCTCGTTCCATTAACACTAGTGCAGGCAAGCCGATTGTTTGCGAAGTATGAGCATCATAGTGCTGCATTTCAGACGAGGTGACTAAGTATTGCATGCAGTCTCCTTGTTGGTAACGGTATGCCACACGCTGTGGCATATCTTTGAAGGGGTGAAAACGACTATTTGATTAACAAGGGTTTGTCTTGCTGATTTTTAATTTGTTGTTTTTCCAGACTATCTAAAATCTTTTTATGAATACCATTAAAACCACCATTACTCATAATCAATATAGCGTCGGTCGGTTTTGCGGATTTTGTGATCATTTCAACTAAAAGATCGATATCGCCCGACCAATAAGCCGGTTGAATACAGGCATCAACAACATCAACAACCAACCAAGGTAACTGTTCCGGTTGGAACATGTAAACTTCGTCAGCCCGCCCAAGCGACGGTGCAAGCTCATCTTTAGATATTCCGAGTTTCATGGTGTTAGAACGTGGTTCGAGTACGGCTAAAATTCGGCGATTAGCACCAATTTTACTGCGTAATGCTTCTAACGTCGCTAAAATTGCGGTTGGATGATGCGCAAAGTCGTCATAAATTTCAATATTATTCACTTGACCATATAACTCTAAACGTCGTTTGGCATTGATAAATGAGCCTAATGCCTGACAAGCATCTTCAGCTTTAACCCCGACATTGTTGGCAGCAGCAATAGCCATTATGGCATTGTGCATATTATGTTCACCAACTAAAGAGTATCGAACTTCGCCTACTTTATTACCATTAAAGTAGACCGCAAAGTGGCTGGCATCGTTATTCATTCGTTGGGCTAACCAACCTGTTTCCGATTCAGTAAAAATTTGATCACTCCAACAACCTTTGGCTAACACCTGTTTAAGATTGACATCTTCTTGAGGTGCAATAATCAGACCTTTACTTGGCACTAAGCGCACTAAGTGATGAAACTGTTTTTGAATTGAGCTGAGATCATCAAATATGTCAGCGTGGTCAAATTCTAAGTTGTTCATTATTAGCGTTTTCGGGCAATAGTGCATGAATTTGGAGCGTTTATCAAAGAACGAACAGTCATACTCGTCAGCTTCAATAACAAAGAAATTTCCTTCGCCTAATCTGGCTGATATGTCAAAGTTTCCAGGTACGCCACCAATAACAAAGCCTTGCTTAAAGCCTTGTTGTTCTAAGATCCAGTTTACCATGCTGGCGGTAGTAGTTTTACCATGAGTACCGGCAACCGCAATCACCCAGCGATCTTTTAACACATTATCATGCAACCATTGCGGTGCTGAGATATAAGGAATGTTATTATCTAAAATGTATTCCACACAAGGATTACCCCGTGA
The DNA here is from genome assembly GCF_019469205.1 of Gilliamella sp. ESL0405. NCBI lineage: Bacteria > Pseudomonadati > Pseudomonadota > Gammaproteobacteria > Orbales > Orbaceae > Gilliamella > Gilliamella sp. ESL0405. The sequence goes on from NZ_CP048265.1 coordinate 401,767, forward strand.
TAATGCGTTACCAATGATAACTAAATCCGGTGTAGGATTTAATTGCGCAGGATCGTCGCCTTCAATGATTTCGACATTTTCTCGTTGTAACAAGGTGCTCATCGGCGGGTAAACATTTTTGTCTGAACCGGTGACTTTGTGACCTAGTGAGCGGGCTATTAATGCAATTCCTCCCATAAATGTGCCACAGATACCAAGAATATGAATATGCATTTTTAGTCCTTAACTTTGTATAAATTGTAGTAAAAAATAATGGTTTTGTTACCAGTTTGGTTAAATAGGTTTTTTGAAGTAGTTTCGTTAATTATAGTCGATTTTTATGGCTTATGCGATAGGCCATAAATGCCTTATCATTAATTTTGCAGCTTGATTGCCTCGAAACTCATCGACACCTAAGTGATAAACGATTGTTACATTTTTGATTGATTGATCAGGCCATTTAGTTGTATCAGCATTGAAATATATCCCTTCAATAATAGGTCCACCTTGTTTCGGCTCCAGTACTAATCTAAGATGTTTTTCGGCAAATAACTGCTGTCTGTGAACGATAAACTCACCGTCAAAAATTGGTTCGGAAAAGCCTTCTCCCCATGGGCCTGAATCTTTTAGCTGTTTGGCTATAGCATAATTGAAATCTTGACTGGCTATCTCACCGTCGGTTTCAATCACTTGTTCAAGCAATTCATCATTTAATACTTGATCAACCAGTGCTTCAAAACTGTCGGTAAAATGGGCTAAATCTTGTTCTCGAATAGACAACCCCACCGCCATAGCGTGCCCACCAAAGCTGACTAAAAGATCAGGATGAAGCTGATCTAACTGTTCAATCAGATCACGCAAATGTAAACCGGCAATCGATCGGCCGGAGCCTTTTAATAGACCGTCTTGTGTTGAAGCAAATGAAATCACTGGTCGATAGTATTTCTCTTTCAACCGAGCCGATAATATCCCAATAATCCCTTGATGCCATTGTGGATGATGAACAACTAATGCACTAGGAATTGCCGCTTTTTGTGTTTCTATCTTTTCAATAAGCGATAACGCTTCTTTATGCATTGTTTGTTCGATTAATTTGCGATCGTTATTTAACGCATCAAGTTCGGTTGCTTGTTTAATGGCGGTGTCAAAATCATCACAGAGTAATAATTCCACTCCCAATGACATATTATCCATTCTTCCTGCGGCATTTAAGCGCGGCGCAATATAGTAAGCAAGATCGATAGAGGTAAAACAAGCCGCCTCTTTTTTCGCAACTTGCAATAATGCTTTGATACCAGCACAACAATAGCCGGAACGAATCCGATTGACTCCTTGATGTACTAATATACGATTGTTATGATCTAATTGCACCACATCAGCAATCGTTCCTAAAGCCACTAAGTCCAGTAAGCTGGCAATGTTATATTCTTCTAAGTTATTGCTTGCAAACCAGTTTTCCTTGCGCAATTTAGCCCGTAAAGCCAGCATTAAATAAAACGCCACACCTACGCCGGCTAAATGTTTAGAAGGGAAAGCGCAATCAGGCAAATTCGGATTGACTATGGCATCAGCATTAGGTAACTGCTCCGGACATAAGTGATGATCGGTGATGATAACCGCAATATTCGATTGTTTGGCAAATTCAACCGCATCGAATGAAGATATCCCATTATCGACAGTCACAATAAGATCGGCTTTTTGAGCTATGGCTTTCTCAACCACACTGGTGCTTAAGCCATAACCGTCTTGAAAACGATCAGGTATAATATAATCAACAAATTGGCACCCCATTTTTTTTAGGGCTCTGACTGTTAAAGCGGTGCTGGTTGCGCCGTCGGTATCAAAATCACCGACAATCATAACACGTTGATTATTTTTCATTGCTTGATAAAGCAATTCGACAGCATCATTGATACCATCTAAATTATCATAACCGGTTAAATTGCGTGTGGTATAGTCAAGTTCTTTTATTGATTTTACGCCTCGTAGTGCATAAATTCGCTGCAATAGTTGCGGAATATCTTTCGGTAATTCCGGGAGCGATTGCGGTAACGGACGATGTAATAATCTATTTTTTCTCATAATGTAAATGTTAGCGCATTGGCGCTAACTTATTAATTAATTAAAATGTTTTAAAGATTTTTTTTATCTAAAATTTCAATTAACTTATCGGCCGGTACATAACCCGAAACAAGTTGTCCGTCAGGCAAAACAATAGCTGGCGTACCAGAAATACCTAAACTTCTACCCACATCAAATTGTTGGGTGACGTAAGGTACCATGCTTGTTGCTGGTGAGATTTTTTTGCCTTTGTAAGCATCGTCAAAGGCTGCTTTACGATCAGCTACGCTCCAAATTGACTGCATATTTTTTCCTGCTTCACTATTAACACCGCTTCGTGGGAAGGCAAAGTAGTGAACAGAAATCCCCGCATCTAAATATTGATCAATATTTTCGTGGAGTAATTTACAGTAATGGCATGTATAATCAGTGAAAACCCAAATGACATACTTTTCATTTTTAGCTTGATAAACGATTGCATCTTTTTCAATTTTTTTAATGGCATTTAAATTATCTTTATTGGCAATATTTTCCGGTTCATCACCTTCAACGTTATAAAAAGGACCTTGTGTTAGATATTTCCCATCAGCAGTAACATAAAATATTCCGTCATCTGTGGTAACCGCTTTTAAGCCTTTTATCGGCGAATTATTAATTTTTATTGTATTGGAATTGTACCCCAGTTTTTCGAAGCTTTTTAAAATATCACTATTGCTTGCAAGCGCAGAGGTTGAAATTAATGCTATAGCTAAAACTAATTTTTTCATTCAATTACCCTTATTTTTTGAACTTTTATGCTCGAGGATGATGTTTAGTGTGTAACTGTTTTAATCTCTCTGTTGCCACGTGTGTATAAATTTGCGTGGTGGATAAACTACTATGTCCCAGTAACATTTGTACAACACGCAAATCGGCGCCATGATTAAGCAAATGTGTTGCAAACGCATGCCGTAGTACATGGGGAGATAGCGAGTCAATATTAATCCCAGTTAGTATGGCATAATATTTTATCCGATGCCAGAACGTCTGTCGTGTCATTTTTTTGCCCAATCGACTGGGAAACAGGATATCAATTGGCCCGGTTTTTAACAGATCATTACGGGCATATTTAAAGTAGTATTCAAGCCAGTAGACTGCTTCTTCCCCTAACGGGACTAGCCGTTCTTTATTGCCTTTACCGATAACTCTTATCACTCCTTGCCGAAGGCTAATATCACTGATCTCTAAATTAACTAATTCAGAAACCCGCAAACCTGTTGCATAAAGCACTTCTAACATGGCTTTATCACGTAATTCGATTGGATCGTCTATACTAGGCGATTGAAGTAAAGCATCAACTTGTGATTCAGTGAGATCTTTCGGGAGCTTTTTCGGTAGTTTGGGCGCGGATAAAACCGCTGACGGATCGTCAGTGCGATAATTTTCTTGATATAAGTACTGGAAAAAGCGTTTAGTTGCGCTCAGTAACCGAGCTGAACTACTGGCTTGGTAACCGGCATTGACTCTCGACATCAAAAATTCTTGCAAGTTATGCGTTTGTGCGTTGACAAAATTAACTTGTTGCTGTTGTAGTGATTGGCTTAATGCAAATAGATCGTGCCGGTAAGATTCAACCGTATTTTCGGCTAAATTGCGTTCTAACCAAATTGAATCTAAAAATTGTTCAATTAACATTTTATTTTGTGGTGGTATATCTTTTTCAGACATAAAAAGCCTGCTCTTTATGACACGTATTGCAACTATTATATACCAACAAGAGTCAAGTTGCAGTTTCGGCGAAAAGATTAGACGAAGCTCATTCAATTGAGTTTAAATTGCTATAAATTTACCTATTTTTATACTTAAACATAGGGTATTTCTGAAACTTCTTGTCAAACGTTGCTAAAAGGATTTTAATTTATACATTGTTTTGTATTTTTTTTATTTTCTGATATATACTTCCTGCCAAAATTTGGGCTGTTCACTTTATGATCATGTTGAAACGAAATATCTATTGTCTTATTGCGTTATATATTTTTTTTGTAATTGGTATTGAGACCTATACCTATTGGCATATCCAACTTCGCCCTTGGCAACCAAAATCACCATTAGGGCGCCTTGAATATTATTTCAGTTTTTTTACTGTGCTTTCAAATATTCTGTTAGCGGTAAGTTGCATATTTTTAAGCTTAAATCCTCAATGTGATCGATATGGTTTTAAGGTGATTCGGCTAAATGGCTTAATTGGTGTAGTCATTACGGCTATTGTTTATAATTTAGTTTTAAGAAAGATTCATATACCTCCAAACAGCATCGCCCGGTTTGCCAATGAAAGTTTACATGTTATTGCGCCTGCTCTGGCTGTATTGACTTGGCTGATTTGGGGACCATTTAGGCGTATCAATTTTAAGGTCGTAATGGGTTCAGCACTTTCGTTGTTGGCTTATGGGGTTTATATTTTTGTGCGTGGTTATTATACTAATCGATACCCCTATCCATTTATCAATGTTACTCGCATTGGTTATCCCAAAGCTTTGCTTGCTGCCGGTATTGTTTTCCTCATGTTTGTAGCCTTAGCTTTATTGTTTTGGGGTATAGATGCCTTAAGGAGAAGAAAATGAAACTGTATATCTATGAGCACTGTCCATTTTGTGTAAGAGCAAGAATGATATTTGGTTTAAAACATATACCCGTTGAGCAACATGTTTTGCTGAGTGATGATTTTAAAACGCCCGAAAAGATGATTGGCAAAAAAATGGCGCCGATTTTGCAAAAAGCGGATGGTAGTTATATGCCGGAAAGTTTAGATATCGTCGAATATATTGATAATAACTATGGTCAGCCTATTTTAACCGGCGCTAAATCTCCCCAAATAGCCGACTTGATTAAACAGCTACAGCAATATGATTATAAGCTTGAAATCCCTCGTTATATCAAGCTAGGGTTAGCGGAATTTGCCACCCAAAGTGCGATTGATTATTTTATTAACAGTAAATTGGCAAAAATTGGTTCTATCGACGAGTGTTTAGCTCAAAGTGAAAAATTAATTTTAGCGGTGAGTGAAATTTTAAACCAGTTTGACGCTGTTATTGTTTCGCAAAATGCGTGTAATGGCGAACTATCGTTAGATGATATTTGCTTATTTCCGGTGCTACGTAATTTAACCTGCGTGAAAGGGTTAACTTTTCCACCGAAAATAAAAGCCTATCTTTTATCTATGGCGGCAGATAGCGGCGTGGATCTATTTTTTGATAGAGCTATTTAAGATTGTCGTTATTGCAGATTGCATTCGATTCCTGCGGGGGAAAGAGTACAAGCAAAATAGGAAGAAAACTTGTACTCTTTTTTTTTAATCCATTAATAACAAAATCTAACGTCCTTAATTACCCAATTTAATATCAATTACTTCGATATTATCTTTACCACCGTAGATATCATACCAAGGGGTAGCATATTGTTTTAAAATTTTATTGAGGTGTTCAACATTTTCACGTCCGGTTTTATCTAACCAACGTTTTAGCTCATCTTTACCACCTTTAGCATAAGCGGCAACACCTTCAAACCATGTAGCTCGACCACCTAAAATACCACTATATTTAGCGCCGTGTTCACCGGCAAAAATTAGCTCTTCATGGAAAGTCTTCGTCGGTACGCCGGCACTTAAATAGATGAAAGGACGAGTAGCGGCATCGCTTGCTTGTTTAAAATAGTCTGCTGCTTCTTTTTGGGAGTAAACCACAATGTTATTATCATTAAAGCCTTCGACATTTTTGAAAAGTACCGGTACTTCAACTTTTAACACATCGATGTAATAGTGATCTTTAGTAAACTCTTCAATGGTTTTAATCACTTTTTGTGGTTTAATTTTGGCAAATTCGGGGCTCTTATCATCGGTGATTTGATTGTCATAGACAATTGGCTCAACAAAAACAGGAATATCGGCTGCTCTTGCTTCGTTGCCTAAGCGTTCTAAAAATGCATGCTTTTTATCTAAAATATCTTGTGGATCATCGGGATTGTAATAAACCAATACTTTTGCAGCATCGGCACCTTTTTTGATAAGGCGTTGGAGTGAGTCTTCGGGCAAAATATCGGGTAAACGTCCCGGCGTATTGGCATCATAGCCTGTTTTTTCATACGACATGATTAATCCGGCATTCTCATTTTTGGCTGCCATGCCTTTATAACCATATTGCTCATCAAGTAAAATTGCACTGACATATTTCGTCAATTCTTGAGAAACCAGCTCCTTAAATTCATAGACCATATCAACGTGATAACGATCTTTACCGACTGCGGCTTCCATCATTTTGACCATTGAGCCGCGTTGGTCGATAGCTAAAGCGGCAATCACACCATCTTGGTTTGATAATTGTTGCATACGGTTAAATTTGCCGCGAGAAATACGTTTTATAGCCATTTTCAACTCTCCATTTAATAATGAGAAATTATTATAGATTGGATGAATGACCGTTTATTAATCATTTGTGCTAGTTTCAATCCAATTCTACATTTAATTGATTTAATTAGTTGATATGATAACTGATGTCACTATTATGTCATTAATAAAACAGGTTTCAAATGATAATTTCTTCACAATAAAAAGACGTTCGGGTATAGTAAGGCAGCATAACCGACTGTTTGTAAACAATAATTTGCAAGGATTACTATGTCAGACTTTGTTTCACACGCTCCATTGCGCAAACTCAATAATCAAGACTATAAAACGCTTGCGCTTTCTGCTTTGGGTGGGGCTTTAGAATTTTATGATTTTATCATTTTTGTCTTTTTTTCTATCACCATTAGTCATCTGTTTTTTCCGCAAGATATGCCGCAATGGCTAAGTCAAGTACAAACCTTTGGTATTTTTGCCGCTGGCTATCTGATTCGCCCGTTTGGTGGCATTGTTATGGCGCATTTTGGTGATCTGTTTGGTCGCAAACGAATGTTTACACTCAGTATTTTGCTTATGGCACTACCCACCTTGTTTATTGGTTGTTTACCCACTTATGCCAGTATTGGTATTTTTGCGCCGATATTACTCCTACTCATGCGGCTTTGTCAGGGTTTAGCCGTTGGCGGCGAAGTGCCAGGCGCATGGACATTTGTGGCTGAGCATGTTCCCAGAAATAAAATCGGTTTAGCCTGCGGCATTTTAACCAGCGGATTAAGTTTAGGTATTTTACTTGGATCGTTAGTTTCAACCGTCATGAATAAAAGCTTATCTCCAGCACAAATGGTTGATTGGGGTTGGCGTATACCCTTTATTATCGGCGGTATTTTTGGCTTAATTGCGATGTATTTACGTCGTTGGTTGAAAGAGACCCCAATTTTTCTTGAGATCCAAAAACGTAAACAGCAAGAACAATCCCAAAAATTACCGGTAGTAACAGTCTTAACCCAATATCTGCCGCAAACCATACTATCAATGTTACTTACTTGGGTGTTATCAGCAGGCATTATGGTGATAATGCTCATGACCCCAATTTTATTACAAAAACAGTTTGGCTATTCGGCTATAGAAGCGTTACAAGGTAATATATTAGCCATTATCGGGTTGATTATTAGTTGTACTTTTTATGGCATGATGATGGACAAATTTGCGCTGGCAAAAGTGCTTTTAATTGGTTGTATTATTGCCGCTGTGATGATAGCGATCTTTTTTGGCTCATTAGATAACGCTCAGCTACTATTTATTACCTATCCGCTAGCGGGCTTTAGCGTCGGTATTGTTGGATCGTTTGCTTATTTTATGGTGAAAGTCTTTCCAACTTCGGTGCGTTATAGCGGTGTGTCGTTTTCCTTTAATATGGCGTATGCCATTGCGGGTGGTTTAACGCCATTACTAATCTCATTTTTTAGTGATTTTGTGAGTAAAATGGCGCCGGCAATTTATGTTGTAGGACTATTTTTACTAGGTATATTAATTGGGCTATTTTTATTAATTAATAATAATACTCAAAAATATATAGCAAAAGACATCTCATAAAATTCAATAGGCAATAAAAAGTTTGAGGAACGGGGTTTTTTTATGTTCCTCAAGTATTGCTTTTACTCAATTTTACTGCTTTTTCCCAGCTCAATAGTTCGAATGACTCCAGCTTTCACGCTTCGTTGTAACCCTGCGGCAAAATCACTATTATTTAGTTCATACAAACTATGCATTCCAACTCCGGCTGGCGAGTTATTAATATCAAGCAATTGCCTTGGATGTTTTTGACTTAATTGAAGCATTGAGGCTGCGCCGTGTAAATTTTCAATTGCAATGCGTTTTGCCATATCTCGGGGCAATCCAACTAAAACTCCAGCATCAACTAACGATTCATAAAAATAATAAATATAATTCGGTCCTGCAACAGCATAGCCAGTAAAACTATCAAGCAGTGATTCGTCAATATATTCAAGTTTACCAAAACTTTTGAAGAATTGGGTGACGGATTTTTGTTTCGCAACAGCCTGATCATTCTCGTCGGTAGCAATACCTGAATAACCAAAACCTGTATCGGTAAGTGTATTTGGAATTGTTCTAATAACAGGAAGATCAACTTTTAAGGATTGTTTTATTTGGGCAATTGTTACTCCAGCAATGATTGAAATGATAATAGTCTCTTTAACATCCAATTGTTGAACAATGTTACGCCATGCATCTTGAGGTCGAACCCCCAATACAATAATATCTGCATTGACGATTTTAACAGTTGGGGTAACGCCATAAGTTGAATGTAAATAGTCTAAGCGAGATTTAACAATATCGTTCACTAATATATCTTGGGGTTCATATGTTTTATTTTTTATCAAAGCGCTAATAATCGCTTCAGACATATGGCCACTACCTATAAATAAAATTGTACTCATACTTATCGTTCCTATTTATAATTGGCTAAAGATCATTACAACACCATATGTTTCACTGGCAGGTACGATAATCGCATCATTTTGTAAATTGTATTTAATTTTTCCTTTTTCTAGTGCTTGTTGGGTTTGCGCTAATGATTTTGTTGTGAAGCCTAAAGCAACTTTACGATCTTGGTCGTTATTCGCTTTACTTACTGACGAGCCAAAAAGATGCTGTATTGCACTTGGTGTAAGGTAATCAATAAATTTATCTTCTGCTTTTAGACGTACGCCTCCGTCAATTTCGATAATGTTTGCTAAAGGGAAAGTTTTTTCAAGCAAGTTAATTGAGGAACGGGGTTTTTGAGCTTCAATAATGACTTGATTAATATTTATTACACCATTTGGGTGCGTTTGCCACTCTTTACACCAAACGAGTTCCGGGGTCAGTTGGTCGCAAAAAAAGATCTGTCCATTTGGTGTATAGGAAGGGTCTAATCTGACGGTTTTAAAACGCGCCTCAGGTTTAGTGCCATCATTTAATTCGACAGGTCTAAAAAAGGATTTAGGACCGTCACCCTCAACTTTTATACCTTGGCTAACTAGTTGTTGATAAAGTTTGTTGGCATCTTTGGTTTTGAAAACCAACCCAGTTAGCCCGTCATCAAAACACCAACTTTTATCTACTTTACCCGCATTTTGAGGTTCAAAACCTAAAAGCTCAAGATATGTGGTCGTAAATATCGCTAAATTGTTACTTGTTCCTAGTGAATGGTGTCCTCTTGGGGTTGTTGTGAATCCCAGTTTTTGATATTGATAATTTGCTTGATCGAGCTGATCTGATACGGTGATTACAACATGATCAATTTGTGGACTAAGTATTGTCATTATATTCACTCCTTAAATATGAATAGCGGGAGACATATCAATTAATCGATGTGGATTCCATCCTTTACCAGGAACCGCATCAAGTAGATCTTTGGTATAAGATGCTGTCGGATTTAGAAAGACTTGTGATGCGATACCTTGCTCGACGATTTTTCCTGATTTCATTACAATAATATGATCACAAATTTGTGCAGCAACTCGCAGGTCATGGGTGATAAATAGAACCGTTAAATCTAGCTTTTTTTGTAATTGTGTTAATAGTTCAAGAACTTGTGCCTGAACTGAAACATCAAGCGCCGATACCGGTTCATCAGCAATCAATATTTTCGGCTCTAATGCTAATGCTCGAGCAAGGCCTATTCGTTGCCTTTGTCCTCCCGAAAATTCATGAGGATAACGGTTTAATGCCTCGCTTTCCAATCCCACCATGTTGAATAACGCTTTTGCTCTTTTGATTGCTTCGTGTTTGTTTGTTCCGTGAAGTATTGGTCCAATCGTAACTTGATCGCCGACTTTTCGACGTGGATTTAATGAGGCATAGGGATCTTGAAAGACCATCTGAATATGGCGTGAATATTGTTTAAGTTTTTTCCCTTTTAAATTGGCAATATCTACATCTTCAAAGTTGATTTGACCGCTGTCTATTTCTAATAATTTAATAATGCATCTGGCTAACGTTGATTTACCTGAGCCGCTTTCTCCCACAACGCCTAAAGTACTCCCTTTATGTAACTTAAAGCTAACATTATTAACCGCATAGGTTGTACGTCGGTTTTGCTTAAAAAAGCTATGGTTGTGATACGTTTTTGATAGGTTGTTCACTTCAAGAATAATCTCTTTATTAATACGTTGAACATCTCCAGGAGTAAGAGGAGGGACAGCGGCTATTAACGCTTGTGTATAAGGATGTGTTGGTGAATTTAACACCTCACTCGCTAAGCCTTGCTCAACAAGTTTTCCTTTCTGCATAACCACAATACGAGTTGCAATATCAGCAACTACACCAAAATCATGAGTAATGAATAATACAGCGGTACCTTTACGTGATTGTAGTTCACGTATCAATTTCAATATGCATGCTTGAGTTGTGACATCTAAAGCTGTTGTTGGTTCATCAGCAATCAAAATAGCGGGTTCTAATGCTAATGCCATAGCAATCATGGCTCGTTGACGCTGGCCACCAGAAAGTTGATGTGGATAAGCTTTAGCAACAGACTGCGGATTGGGCATTTGCACATCCGTTAATAATTGGATAACTTTCTGATTAATCTCTTGTTTAGCTAGCTTAGTGTGGATAGTGAACATTTCACTAATTTGATTAGCGATGGTTTTTAATGGATTTAGCGCAGTCATCGGGTCTTGGAAAACCATACCAATATGCGCACCACGAATTTTACGCATTTGTTCATCATGGTAAGTGAGTAAGTTGTTTCCGTCGAAATCAATCTCACCTTGGGAAGCAATAATACCGTCAGGTAATAATCCCATGATTGCATTGGATAATAAAGATTTACCCGAACCACTTTCACCAACAATACATAGGATTTCGTTAGCATAAAGATTTAGTGAGACATCATTAACCGCATATTTTCGATCCGAACCATGAGGCAAATCTAGGGTTAAATTTTTAATAGTTAGTCTTTTTTGATTCATCGTTTTTTTAACCTTGGATTGAGTGCATCATTTATACCTTGTCCAACTAATGATGCAGATAAAACGGTTAGCAATATTGCAATGCCAGGAATAGCTGAAACATACCATTGTTGACGTAATACTAGTCGTCCATTACCGACCAGATTCCCCCATGATGAAATATTGGGATCGGAAAGGCTCAAAAAAGCTAGCGCACTTTCCATTAATATCGCGGTTGATAAAATAACACTGGCATACATAATTACTGGCGGTAATGCGTTTGGTAAAATCTCTTTAAACATGAGTCTAGTTGAGCTCATGCCTATGGTTTTTCCCGCCTGTACAAATTCACGAGTGCGTAATGATAAAAATTCTGCTCGAGTTAACCTTGCAACGGGTGGCCAAGAAACAACACCAATTGCAATCACCACAATATTGATTGTTGAACCAAATACCGCAACAGCAACGAGTAATAGTAAAAAGTTAGGTAAAATTTGGAATGCTTCTGTAAGGCGCATCAGTATGTCGTCAACCCATCTTCCGTAGAATCCTGAGATGGCACCAATAACCACACCAATAATAATTGCTATGAATGTTGAGATAAGTCCGATAATCAGTGATACTTTTGCACCATGAAAAAGCTGGGCAGCGATATTTCTTCCTGCCTGATCTGTTCCCAGGATAAATTTAGGATTTGTAAAAGGCCATTGTAAGGGGCGGCCAGCTAAGCGAAGCGGATTGCCAGGAAAAAACCAATCTGCGCTTAATGCAATAATGATAATTAATAAAAGTAAAATTGTACCAATTCTAGCAATTGGGCTACGGAAATAGTCTTTTAATATCGCCATCATTAATGTCCTGTAATGCGTGGATCGAGCTTTGCGTAAAGCATATCGACAATAAAATTAATAATGATAACGAGTATTGCTGAAACAAATACTACGCCAAGTAAAGTGTTTAGATCTCTTTGTACTACAGAATCATAGGCAAGTCGTCCTAATCCTGGAATAGCAAAAATGGTTTCAATAACCACCGAACCGCCTAACATGGTGCCTGCTTGTAGACCGATTAGCGTTATCATTGGTAACATGGCGTTACGTAGTATGTGATTAACCAGTATCTGGCGGCTACTTAATCCTTTCGCTTTAGCTGTTTTAACAAAGTCTAAGGTCGATACTTCAAGTAATGAAGCGCGCATAATGCGTAAATAGATTGCTAGATAAACTAAAGCTAGGGTGGTAGTTGGCAAGATTAAATACCATGCAATATCAAAAAATGCTGAAATACCCGTTAATGATTCGCCGATACTGCCAAACCCACTGGGTGGTAACCAATTCAAATAAATTGAGAAGAAGACAATTCCCATGAGAGCTAACCAAAATGAAGGTGTTGAATAAAAAATTAGTCCCAGTACTGAAATGAGTGTATCTGGCCAACGATTCACTTTTTGAGCAGATAAAATGCCGAGAATTGTTCCGAAAGTAAATGCTAATAGCATTGCACAAACCATTAACAATAATGTAGCCGGTAAACGTTCCAGAATTATATGACTGACAGGTTTGTTATATATCGCTGATTGCCCTAAATCGAGATGCACTAATCGCCATAAATAATTGATTAATCTTGAACTTGTTGATTGGTCAAGTTCATAATGATGACGCATTTCATCAATAACGCTTGACTCGGCACCACCAATTTGGGCAAGTAAAGCATCCACTGTATCGCCAGGCGCCAATTGTAATAATAAAAATAGCGCAATTAGTATGATAACCAGTGCTGGAATCGTGGTTAATAATCGTCTAAGTGCTAAAGCCAGTATATGCGTCATCATTTCACCTTAACTTAGTGTTCTATCCATACATCAAACCAACTACTTGATGGCCAACGTGCTGTATTATGATGATTGTGTACTTTGTTATTAATCACTGAGATGAATTCACGTTCTGTTGCGAACCAGAGTGGTAGTTCAGTATTCACGACATCAACTAGTTGACCATAAAGTGCTTTACGTTTGACTGGATCTATTTCAGTTGCGGCACTATCGATTAATTGGTCGACAGCATCTGATTTCCAGCCATATTGATTTGTCCAAGGTGCTCCTTCAGGACTGCCAGAACGTAACCAAACAGTTGTCGAAACTGCTGGATCGCCTCTATATTGGTGCCACCCTGTAGCAATATCAAAATCGTGGAGTTTATAAACGGCATTTAAAGCGCCAGCAGTGTCGAGATTAACGATAACCACATTAATGCCGATTTCAGCTAAAGATTGTTGGATAAATGTTGCAAAAAGTGGAACATCTTCACCATTATTAATATGGACTAATTTTAAGGTAAAACGAGTGCCGTCAGCTTTTCGTGGATAACCCGCTTCATCTAATAATTGTTCAGCTTTTTCTCTATCAAAAGGGTAAACAATTTTACTGTCTTTAGGGTAAAAAACGTTTGATGATGGAATAATACCGGTTGCAGGCTTACCAAATCCGTATAAAAAGTCATCGATGAAGAAAGGAATATCGAGTGATTGAACAATTGCTTTGCGAACATTTAGGTTAGCAATGATCGGATTGCGGAAGTTAAATTCTAAAGTATTATTGAAAATATTTGCTTGAGAACCTTTTGTTAAAACCTCAAATTTTGAGTTTTGTTTGAATCGATTAATATCAGCAAGGCTTAATTTTGAGTAGGCACTTAAATCAATTTGTCCACTTTCAAGTGCAGCTGATGCTGAAGAGTTATCGTTAATAATGCGCCAGATTATTTTATCTAAATAAGGATATCCTTTTCGCCAATAATCAGCATTGCGTTCAACAATAATATGTTGTCCTCGTTGATATTCAACGAACTTGAATGGCCCAGTCCCTACAGGTGCGGTGTTATAAGGATTATTTAACACATCGGTGCCTTCGTACAAATGTTTGGGAACAACATAGCCAAGATCAACTAAAGCTCTTAATAGTAAATCTAATGGCATTGGACGAGAATAATTGAATACCACTGTATGGTCATCAGGTGTATCGACAGAGGTTAAATTAAGTTGTAATGTAGTTGAGAAATTTAATCTTTTTTTCCAAAACTCTAGTGCATTATATTTCACATCTTGTGATGTAAATGGTTTACCGTCGTGCCATTTGACGCCTTCGCGTAATTTAAATGTTATTGTTTTTCCATCCGGTGAGGAAGTCCATGATGTAGCAAGAACAGGAACAATTTGACCATCTGCATCGAGATCGACTAATGATTCAACTACTTTTCCTGATACTTCATATACCCCCGTTGACGCGCGTAAAGCTGGGTTGAGAACTCTTTGTTCTCCTGAATAATGGACAACTAGTGTTCCACCTCGTTGCGGTGTTTTTTCATCCGCCATTGAATAAAATGGTAACAAAATTGAGAGTAGTCCTATAATAAATGTTTGTTTGATATTGAATAATTTCATGTATGCTCCTTACAATTGTTGTCACCATATTTTCGGTATTTATCACTATGAAATTTTTAGGATTTCACTATAAAAATTTTTAGTAACGTTGAGAAATGCCGATATCGCATATTTATATTACTTTTAGTTATATATTTACTCGCGAGGCTAAGTTGTAGAATTTTCATTATCATCATTATTTTTAGATGTTTAATGTAAATATCGCTTATCGGTATAACGTTAAAAATAATTCTTATTTTTATTAATATTTGTGAAATAGCGCATATTTTTTTTTAATAAATAGTCTAAAATACAACCAATTTGGTTTTGAATTTTTAAATATTTAGGAGAAAGAAATGAAAGCAGCTGTAATTAGACAAGAGTGCGATGGTCAAGTTGAGATTAAAGATATTCCGGTTCGTCCTTTAGAAGCGGGTGAAGCTTTAGTTGAGGTTGAATATTGTGGTCTTTGTCATACAGACATCCATGTCGCATCCGGCGATTTTGGTAAAAAACCTGGTCGGGTGATTGGTCATGAAGGTGTAGGGATTGTGACCAAAATAGCGCCAGATGTAAAAAGCTTAAAAGTCGGAGATCGGGTCAGTATCGCTTGGTTCCATGCCGGCTGTGGGACTTGCGAGTATTGTATATCAGGTAATGAAACATTTTGTCGTAGCGCCTTAAATTCAGGATACAGCGTTGACGGTGGAATGGCAGAGCAGTGCATTGTGAAAGCGGATTATGCTGTGAAAGTCCCGGACAATTTAGATCCGGCGCAAGCAACCAGCGTCACTTGTGCTGGTGTGACAACTTATAAAGGCATTAAAGTGGCGGACACCAAACCGGGCCAATGGCTTGCCGTTTTTGGTATTGGTGGGCTTGGTACGCTGGCTATTGAGTATGGTAAGAATGTTTTCAATAATAAAGTTGTTGCGATCAGTAATAGTGACAGTCAATTAGAGCTGTGCAAAAAGCTGGGCGCTGATTTAGTTGTCAATCCGAAAAAAGTACCGGATGTGGGTGCTTATATTAAAGAGCATACTGGCGGTGGCGTACATGGTGCCGTTGTAACATCAGTTACTAAAACTGCATTCAATCAGGCAATTGAGTCTGTGCGTCCGTTAGGGCGTGTGGTGGCGTTAGGCTTGCCTTCAGAAACCATGGACTTAAGTATCCCGAAAACGGTGTTAGACGGTATTCAAGTTTTAGGTTCACTGGTGGGTACACGTGAAGATCTGGCTGAAGCATTCCGATTTAGCGCCGAAGGAAAAGTGGTGCCTATTGTTGAAAAACGCCCATTAGAAGATATCAACGAAATGATTGAAGAGATGAAAGCCGGTAAAATCCGGGGTCGTATGGTTATTGATATGAAGATGAAAAAGCAAAAATAGGGCAATAATCTTTTAATTTCAGCTAAAATAAAACAAAGCTAGCTTATTGCTGGCTTTGTTGCTTTTAAACAATTCAACCTTTATTTTGCTTGCATTGTCACCTTATTTTGTCAAATATCATCAATCTTTCTTGTATTTTATCTATAAAGCCCTATTATAGGCGAATTTTGCTAGTATATTTATCTGTTTAGGGGATAGTTATGTCTGAACACAATTTAGAAAATAAATTGCGCAAAGATCTGGGTTTAGTCTCTGCGTTATCACTGGTTGTCGGTATGGTTTTAGGTGCCGGTGCATTTATGAAACCTCCTGCGGTGTTGGAAGTTGCGGGCGATTATAACCTTGCGCTATTGGCGTGGATCATTGGTGGCGTTTTTTCAATTTGTGGCGGATTAACCCTTTGTGAATTGGGTGTCATGTTTCCGAAAACCGGTGGCATGCTGGTTTACTTAGAAAAAATTTACGGCGATAAAGTTTCCCACCTTTATGGTTGGATGATAACCGTATTATTTGCACCGTCATTAGTGGGGGCATTAGTCGGCTATTTCAGCTCGGTTTTTTGCCTTTTATTCAGTATTAATGATGCCTACCGAATGGCTGTAAGTGCCGGTGTGTTAGGCTTTATTGCTATAATCAATTCAATTGGTGTTAAACAAGCAGGCTATCTGCAAACTATTGCCACCGTTTGCAAACTTATTCCGATATTACTGTTAGCTGTATTTGGTTTACTGAAAGGTAATGGTCAAGTTGCATTATTTAGTGCCAGCGGACAAGGTATCGAAACCTATGCACCGTTTGCGGTGGCGATTTTAGCGACCTTGTTTGCTTATGACGGTTGGGCGCAAGTGGCATCGGTTGCCGGTGAGATTCATAATCCTGCAAAAGTGTTACCTAAGGCGATTATTTTAGGCATTATCTTTTTGGTGGTGGTTTATGCCTGTATCAATATTGCTTTATTTAAAATTTTCCCGGTGCAAGAGATGGTTTCGCTCGGTCATGATGCATCTGCGGTGGCATCGCAACGTATGTTCGGGCATTTAGGTGGAAACTTAGTTGCTGTGGGAATTATGATCTCAATTTTAGGCGGTATTAATGGTTATATTATGACATTATCCCGCACTATTTTTAGTATGGCAGAGCGGGGAACGATCGTCGGTGCGCGTTATTTAAGTACCCTTGATGAAAATAGTCGCTCGCCAATTAATGCCATTATTGTGCTGGTGATCTTCTCTTTCTTATATTCCACCTTGCTCGATGCAGATCGCTTATCGGAAATTTCGATGTTTTCAATATGGGTATTTTATCTATTAACATTTGTCGGGGTGATTATTGCTCGCAAAAAATATCCTGATGTACCAAGAAGTTATAAAGTTATCGGCTATCCAATTATTCCGATTATTGCAATTTTAGGTGCCGGTTATGTGATTTATGGTATGTTGGTTTATCAAACAACAAATGGCATTGCTTCAATTATTTTGACGTTAATTGGCTTACCGTTGTACTACTATTATCACCGAAAAAATAAAGATAAAGACCTTTCACTCGGTGAAATGAAAAACTATCAAGCGAAAACCAAATATATGATTGTTGTCATGTTGATGTGTATTATTGCCGGTTTAGTCTTTTATGGCTGCCTGTTTAGTCATTGATGAACCGCAATAATCTGATAAAACGATGATTAAAAAGCCGACGTCTGTCGGTTTTTTTGTGCCAAATTTTAGAGATAAGATGAAATTAGTGCATACAGATTTTGGTCATAAAAAGTACCGTTTAAATATTCTGCTTGCTTAAGTACTCCCTCGTGCTCAAAGCCACAACGTTTAGCTACCCGATTACTTTTATCATTGGCTACTGAACATTTGATAACAAAACGTTTAATCATTTTATTCACAGCGTAATATTCGGTTAATGCCAGCGTTGATTGCGTGATAATCCCTTTACCTTGTGCTTGATTATCAAGCCAATAGCCAATATAAGCCGTTTTGTTTGCTTTATCAATTTGGTTAAAAGCAATGATACCTACCGGCTTATCTTCAAATAGAATAATGTAGGTTTTACTGATATCTTGTTGATGCGTAATTAAACTGTCGCTCAAAAATTTTTCAGTGTCAGAACGATTTTTTACCCACTTAGGCCAGGCCATAAATTGGCTAAAATTATCACGATTGGCATCGATGACTGAGTATAGCGCTGTTGCATAAATTGTATTTGGCGCTGTTAAATATACATTTTGATTGACATAGATAGTATCGGTGTTTGGGGTTATCATGATTTATTCCATTAAATGCGTTCGGGCTACCCATAGCGTAACTATATTTGTTTATTGCACTTCGGCTAATTTTAGGGAAAAAATTGCGATAAATGAGCGTTAAAGTCAGTATACTATCACGCTAAGCGGTTATCATCGATTATTCATTACAGTTTAGTCAATAATAAAATGCCAGACATCTTTGTCCGGCATTTTATAGGGTTTAGGGTTATTGACTATTATTGGTTTTCATTCTCATCTGTCTTAGTTTTGACAGTGTAGTTGTAAACGACTAACAAAGCAAAGATAGCAATAATAATCCACATAATGACATCTTTATTAAACCATTTTGCCATATTACCTAAAATAATGCCGACGCCACAAAAATCGACATCAGAAAACGTGGTATTGGCAAAACCAAGTGATCCTAATACCGGTAATAATACCACCGGTAAAAATGTCACTAATAAACCATTGGCAAATGCGCCAAGCATTGCGCCTCGACGCCCACCCATTGCATTACCAAATACGCCAGCAGTTGCACCACAGAAGAAATGTGGAACCACGCCCGGTAAAATGAGCACAGCGTTAAGTTGACCTAGAACAAATAATCCGACTAATCCACCTAAAAAGCTGAATAAAAAGCCAATTAATACGGCATTAGGGGCATAAGGGAAGACGACAGGACAATCTAAAGCTGGTTTTGCATTTGGGACTAACTTTTCAGAAAACCCTGTAAATGCCGGGACAATTTCAGCAAGTATTAAGCGTACACCTTGCAATATAATAAAGACGCCTGCGGCAAACGTAATTGCCTCAATAATGGCATAAACTAAATAATTATCACCATTACTTAGATTGGCTTCAATATAGTCCGAACCGGCAAATACTGCCAAAATAAGGTAGATAATCATCATCGTTAATGAAATTGAAATGGAACTGTCTCGTAGAAAACTTAAGTTTTTCGGTAAGTTCATCTCTTCGGTTGAACGTGACCCTTTTCCTACCGCCATGCCAAGCCAGCCAGCTAAAACATAACCTAGTGTACCAAAGTGACCAAATGCGACATCATCATTTCCGGTAATTTTACGCATTTGCGGTTGCGCTAAAGCGGGGAAAAACGCCATAATCAATCCTAACACTAATGCACCTGTCAAGATTAATTGCCAATCTTTAAACCCTGAAACAGTTAAAATAATACTGATCATACAAGCCATATAAAAAGTATGGTGACCGGTTAGAAAGATGAATTTTAAGCGAGTAAAGCGTGCCACAATAATGTTTGCAATCATGCCAAACGCCATAATTAGGGCTGTTGCCGTACCATACTCATTTAATGCCATAGAAACAATGGCTTCATTATTTGGAACGATTCCTTGTAGTTTAAACGCTTGTTCAAACATGATGCCTAATGGCGTAATTGCGCTGATAAGTACCGTTGCACCGCCACCTAAAACCAAAAAACCTAAAATAGTTTTAATCGTTCCTTTAACCGTATCGGCAAATGATTTGCGTTGAGCAAGCAGCCCCACCATAGCAATCAGCCCCACCAATACTGCGGGCACTTTTAAAATATCGACGATAAATTTTATTATTTCTTGAATCATAGCAACACCTCATGATTTGATCATTGCTTAGCGAAATGTTCAACGAGTTTTGCTTCCAAATCGTTGATATCAATAATATTATTTAGTACAACTAATTTATCGGCTGGAATACCGGAGCTGGCGGCAAGATCTTTTGTCATCACAAACAGGTCTGCTTGATCTGGCGTTGCCGAAGCAAGATCTGCATGGGTCACTTCTGCATCAAT
The DNA here is from genome assembly GCF_019469205.1 of Gilliamella sp. ESL0405. Classification (NCBI taxonomy): domain Bacteria; kingdom Pseudomonadati; phylum Pseudomonadota; class Gammaproteobacteria; order Orbales; family Orbaceae; genus Gilliamella; species Gilliamella sp. ESL0405. The sequence continues at coordinate 422,009 of NZ_CP048265.1, forward strand.
GTTAAGTTTTTTGAGGACTTTTTTGATATTCATTTCAACCATAAAACTACTACCAAGGCCTGAGCCACAAACTGCCATAATTTTCATATTGTTTATCCTTTTACTTATACGTTGGAAATTAATATTGTTTGATAACCGCCAAAATTTCATCACGATTTTGTGCATTGAAAATTTTCTGGATATCGTCAGATTCGCCAAACAGTGCCGCCAATTGAGTTAACATTTCGATATGGCTGGTACTATCGTTAGCGGCTAATAGAGTGATTAAATAGACTGGATCGTTTTCTTCTGAATTAAATTTAACGCCTTGTTTAACCAGTAACATCGATAGGCCTAATTGGTTTACGCCTTGTTCTGGCCTTGCATGAGGCATTGCAATTCCGGGTGCCAAAACATAATAAGGCCCTATTGATTTGTGTAGTTCAAAAATAGCCTTAATATAATCTGATGTAATTGTTTTATTCTTTAATAATGGCTCAGCACAAAGTGTTATCGCTTCTTGCCAATCTTCGACTGAATCAACAACATTGACTGTTTCATTAGTTAACCATGTACCTAACATTTTACCTCCATTAAGACCGTTAATCATTTTGATAATCGGTTAGAAAATTATCATATTAAGTAATAATAGAAATCAAAAATTGTCAGAAATGTGATAGCGCTATCAAAGTTAGAAAATTTTTTTTCGATTGTGTGACATAGATAACATTTTTAATGTATTAATTCTAAACTATTCCGCTTTGACATACTAGAATTAGAAAAAAGTCATAATTTAGCTATAAACTGCTTGATGCATTGTAGATGATTATTGAGTAATCTTCTGTTTTTTACTATCTTTACAGCAAAAATTGTATGCGTAAATGAATATATAAATCAAATTCAATCGGGATGAAAGATGCAGGATACTAAAAAACGTCGAAATACAGGGCAGATTACTTTATTTGATGTTGCTAAATATGCTGGCGTGGGAACAATGACGGTCTCTCGGGCTTTACGCACGCCGGAAAGGGTATCAGATAAGCTTCGACATAAAATTCAATTAGCTGTTGAGACATTGGGCTACAAGCCGAATGTCGCCGCCAGTTTATTAGCATCAGCCAGCGCCAATCGAGTGATTGCCGTTATTACCACTCGAATTTATGATTATTCCGTAAGAATATTGCTTGATTCGCTACAGACACAGTTAGCTAAAGAGGGGTATACCACGCTTATCATTGAATCTTATCATTATCATAAACAAGAGTCCCAATTATTAGAGACACTTTATAGCCATAATCTTGAAGCTGTCTTGCTGTTTTATGTTGAAAATGATGATCTGATAAAAAAAATTGTTCAAAATAAAACAATCACCGTAATGAATATCGGTAAAAAATATGATGAATCAATCGATGTCGATGTTGGCTATGATGATAGTTTAGCGATGTATAAATTAACAGAGCATGTGATTAATAAAGGGTATCGAAATATTGCCTTACTTTGTGCAAATCAGCAATATCATCTATTTCAACAGCGTTTACATGGTTGGCATAAAGCGATGCTCAATTATCACTTGCCGACTCATCGCATCATTCATGCCGCCAAACCAGCGAACTTTAGTACCGGCGCACAGTTGCTTGCCGATATTTTGTTAAACTGGTCTGAGGTTGATGCGTTAATTTGTACCACCGATGAATTAGCTTGCGGTGTGCTATATGAGTGTCAACGGCGACATATTCGAGTTCCTTATCAATTGGCAGTCAGCGGTTTTGGTGATAATGAGTTTAGTGAAGTCTGCTTTCCGCCGTTAACCAGTGTTGCGTTACCGTCTAAACAAATTGGCGAATACACAGCGGCGTTATTGCTAAATAAATTAAAAAATGGGGAGCCAATTAAATCAGAAAGCACGGAGTTTTTACCGATTATAAAATCACGAGCTAGTTTGTAATAAAAAATAATAAAAGAGATAATAAAAAGCCTACTCAATGAGCAGGCTTTTTTTATATAAAGATAAATTATCAGCAATATTTTGATGTCCATATTCAAGACGGATCTATTAAGTAAAAGGAATAACACACATGATTATATTTATTTACATTACGTATTACTTTTTCTCAATTATGCCTATTATGATTTCTTATCGCTTTAGAAAATATACAATAAGTGATTATCACTATAATAAAAAGTTGAAATGGCAAAGGCGCATTATGTTGGTTTTACATTATATTGCTCTGGTTATCCAAATTATAATTGGATGTGAACTTGAACGTATCGTTCCTTATAATCAAGATTATCGTCCTCTTTTATTATCAGCATGTATATTTATAATTATTTATAATTTTTTTTCAATATCCTGGTTAGAAAGCCCAAAAGAGTATTTAAAAAAGAAAAAATGGAAATAATAATAAATTTAGTGAAATATGTTAAATAATGTAAATGACCACCTAATTATTCATTGTGTACGCACTAGGGGGGATTACATATCGACAATATTTTGTTGCCAATATTCAAGACGGATCTATTAAGTAAAAGGAATAACACACATGATTATATTGATTTACATTGCGTATTACTTTTTCTCAATTTTGCCTATTATTATTACTTATCGCTTTAGAAAATATACAATAAGTGATTATCATTATAATAAACGTTTGAAATGGCAAAGGCGCATTATGTTGGTTTTACATTATATTGCTTTAGCTGTTCAAATTATAATTGTATGTAAACTTAAAATTTTAGTTCGTTCTAATCAAGATTATTATCCTCTTTTATTATCGGGATTTATGTTTCTAATTATTTATAATTTTTTTTCAATATCCTGGTTAGAAAGTCCAAAAGAGTATTTAAAAAAGAAAAAATGGAAATAACAATAAATTTAGTGAAGTGGGCTTTTCGCCATTAACGAATGTCACATTATTTTCAAACAAATTGGAGGATATATGGCGGCTTTAATATTACATAAATTAAATAACAAAACGGATTTGATCGAACCTACATTACTCCAATTAGAGCTGATGATTCAAGCTAGAGTGAAGTTTATCGCTATTTAAGATATATGTTAAATAAAAAAAGAGAATTAATGGGGGTAAATTTTATTATCAAACCCCAGAAATAAAAAAGCCTACTCAATGAGTAGGCTTTTTTATTAAAATTGGTCGGCGAGAGAGGATTCGAACCTCCGACCCACTGGTCCCAAACCAGTTGCGCTACCAAGCTGCGCTACTCGCCGTTAGGATGCGCATAATACTGCGCTAACCTCGATGTGTCAATAGTTACCCCTAAAAATTATGATGATAATTTTTTATTTTGTGAAAGGGGCGGGGGTTTTGCCGATTCTTTGGTAAAACTCAGCAACAAATTCTTCGTAACGTTGACTAGCAACCGCTTCACGAATTTCAGCCATTAAACGTTGATAATAACGTAAATTATGAATGGTATTGAGCCGTGCCCCTAATATTTCACCACATTTATCTAAATGATGAAGATACGATTTCGTGTAATTTTTACAGGTGTAACAATCACACTCAGGATCGAGTGGGGTTGTGTCATCTTTATATTTGGCATTACGAATTTTAATGACCCCATTAGTGACAAACAGATGCCCGTTACGTGCATTACGAGTTGGCATCACGCAATCAAACATATCAATACCACGACGAACGCCTTCTACTAAATCTTCGGGCTTGCCTACACCCATTAAATAACGTGGTTTATCAGCAGGTAACTGTGGACAGGTGCCTTCTAAGATACGATGCATATCGGCTTTAGGTTCGCCAACTGCTAATCCACCAACGGCATAGCCGTCAAAACCAATTTCGGTTAATCCTTTAATCGAGATATCACGTAATTCTTGATGTATACCGCCTTGTACTATACCAAATAAGGCATTTTTATTGCCTAATTCATCAAAACGTTGGCGACTACGTTTTGCCCAGCGTAGAGACATTTCCATTGATTTTTTAACATAGTCCCACTCGGCAGGAAACGGCGCACATTCATCAAAAATCATGACGATATCAGAACCAAGATCATATTGAATTTCCATTGAAATTTCAGGCGATAAGAAGATTGAATCTCCATTAATTGGGTTGCGGAAATAGACCCCTTCTTCTTTAATTTTGCGAATATCACCAAGGCTAAACACTTGGAATCCGCCCGAATCGGTTAAAATTGGACCATGCCACTGCATAAAATCATGCAAGTCACCATGTTTACGCATAATCTCTTGTCCGGGTCTTAGCCATAAATGGAAAGTATTACCCAGTAGGATTTGTGCGCCGGTTGCTGCGACTTCTTCAGGCGTCATCCCTTTAACAGTGCCATAGGTACCAACAGGCATAAATGCGGGTGTTTCAACAGTATATTCGACGCCACGGCGATCGAACTTCATTCGTCCACGGCGAGCTAAGCCGTCAGTATTATCGAGTTCAAATTTCATTTTTTTGTGTTAACCTCTTGCGACCAAATAAACAGTTTGGCGCTAATTATTGATATAATACGTTATCGTATTATTTTGCGGTGCGTAGTTTATCGTGCTTAGGTTGAATAAACAATATTTGAAAGGAATTAGACACTTTTGAAACCAATAATTTTACTATTTTTATCTTTATTGACGTTTTTTTTGTTTGGATGCCAATCTGATCAAACTAAATTGCCTAAGATTATTACTGCCGAACAAATTAAGGCATTATCTGAAAATGATATGTTTGCGATAACTACACTCGCGTGTATTGAGATAGATGACCGCGCTATTATAGCGGCAGATAATCACAAGTTAACTAAACGATTAAACGCTGTGGCTAAGACCTTACCGCAAAAAGTCAACAATATTGCATTAAATTACAAGGTTTATATCGACACTCAGCCCAATGCATGGTCAACGGCTAATGGTTGCATCCGGGTGAACAGTGGGTTAATGAAATTGTTAGATGATAACGAGTTGCAAGCTGTTTTGGCGCATGAACAAGCGCATGTTGCCCTTAAGCATACCATTAGTTTAATTCGTCAGGCGCCCTATATTGAGTTTACTCATAAAGCCAATGAGCTGGTCATTCTTACAAAAGAAGAGACGGCTCAACAGCACGAGATCGAAGCGGATAATTATGCTTTACAGCTATTAATAAATGAAAATATAGATCCGCAAGGTTTAGTGAATATGCTTTTAAAGATCCCGTTTCATTCAGTAACCGGATCAATGACTCATCCTTCAAGATCAAAACGGATAAGTAATATTGTCAATAAGTTAAACGCTAAGTAAGCTGATAGAAAAGTTATCTAAATAGCCAACGTGTCTGATTCGAATTGAGACTATTGGCTATTTACTTAGTGCTGCGCATCACGATTTATTATTGCTTGCATGGATGAACATAGCATCGCCATAACTAAAGAAACGGTACTGCTGGTCAACGGCGTGTTGATAGGCGTGCATAGTATTTTGGTATCCGGCAAATGCTGAAACAAGCATAATTAAAGTCGATTCGGGTAGATGAAAGTTAGTAATAAGTGAATCGATGACATTAAACTTATAGCCCGGATAAATAAAGATTTGGGTGTCAGCAAAAAATGGCGCAATTTGACCGGTTTTTAGCGCTGCGCTTTCTAATGCTCGAACAGATGTTGTACCGACTGCAATCACTTTATTGCCCCTTGCTTTACAAGCCAATACCGCATTAACAACCGATTCAGGCACTTCGGCATACTCTGAATGCATAACATGAGTTTCAATATTTTCAACTCTTACCGGTTGGAAGGTGCCAGCACCGACATGTAAAGTGACAAATTGCATCTCTACGCCTTTTTGCTTTAACTTTTCAAGCAATGGCTCATCAAAGTGCAGTCCAGCGGTTGGTGCTGCAACGGCTCCGGGCACTTTGTTGTAAACCGTTTGATAAACTGTGCGATCTTGTTCTTCATCAGGACGATCAATATACGGCGGTAATGGAATATGTCCAATTTTGTTTAAAATTGATAGAACATCATCAGGAAATTGCAATTCAAATAGAGCATCATGTCTTGCAAGCATGGTGACGCTAACAGATTCATCTTCCCCTAGGATTAATTGTGCTCCCGCTTTAGGCGATTTTGATGCTTTAACATGGGCGAGCGCACGGTTATCATCTAAAATTCTTTCTATCAATATTTCGATTTTTCCGCCAGATGCCTTTTTGCCATATATGCGTGCAGGAATCACTTTTGTGTTATTAAAAATAAGTAAATCACCGGCATTAATCATATCCGTGATATCCGTAAATACCTTATCTTCAATTTGACCAGTATAACTATCAAGCGATAAAAGGCGACACGCACTTCTGGTTGTTGCAGGGTGTTTGGCAATCAGTTCTTTGGGCAGGGTAAAATCAAAATCGGATAGTTGCATTGTCGGTACCTCAAAAAAAGAGGCATTAGTCTAAATCTCAAATTGTGACTATTCAAGTAATTATTTGTTGATTATTATGACAATTACGTTAAAATTCTGCAAATCTAACTTAAAGTTAGACAAATGTAATTTACAACAATATAAGGATAAGGTTATGAAAACACATCAAAAAACATTGCTTGTAGCACTTCCTTTAGTAGCAGCAATGTCACTAGTTGGCTGTAAGTCTATGAGTGCTGACAGTATCGCTAGTCTCGGCATGAAAGGTTTAAGCGCAGCAACACTTAGTGATGATGATGTCAGAACATTGAGCCAAAAAGGTTGCGCCCAAATGGATGCGAAAGCTAAAATTGCACCAGCTAAAAGCGCTTATACCAAACGTTTAAATAAAATTGTTAAAGCACTAGGTAACAACGTAAACGGTACGCCAATCAACTATAAAGTTTATATCACTAAAGATGTAAATGCATGGGCAATGGCTAACGGTTGTGTGCGTGTATACAGTGGTTTAATGGATAAAATGACTGATAACGAAATTCAAGGCGTATTAGGTCACGAATTAGGTCACGTTGCTTTAGGTCATAGTAAAAAAGCATTACAAGTTGCTTATGCAACAGAAATTGCTCTTGAAGCAGCATCAGCTTCAGGAAATTCAACTGTAGCAGCAATCTCTCAATCAGAAATTGGTGCTTTAGCTGCAGCTGTAGTTAATTCACAATTCTCACAAAAACAAGAGAAAGATGCTGATAATTTTTCATTTGATTATTTAACTGAAAGAAAAATTAACCCAATTGGTCTAGCAACTGCGTTTGAAAAATTAGGTGGTGGTAACGCTTCGATTTTAAGTACCCATCCGTCTAATCAAGATCGTATTGATAACATCCGTAATAGAATTGCTAAATCGAAAAAATAATTCTTTTTTAGGAATGTATAAAAGCGCCATATTTGGCGCTTTTTTTGTAAAGAAGATACAGATATCGTTTTATAAATTATGGTGAGTCAGGTAAATATCCCCCGGCATTGGGCGAGGGGAACTCATAGCAACCTTTTTATTGTTTATAGCGAGATAAAAAGTTACCAAAGCGGTTAATGGCATCTTCAAGATCACCAGTATGTGGCAGTGCAACAATTCTTACATGATCGGGTTTGTGCCAATTAAAGCCACTGCCTTGCACTAACAATACTTTTTCTTGTAATAAAAAGTCTAATACTAATTTTTGGTCATTGTGAATATTAAACTTTTGTTGATCCAGCTTTGGAAACAGGTATAACGCGCCTTGTGGTCTGGTGCATGAAACGCCCGGAATCTCATTTAACAACCGCCAAGCTAACATACATTGATCATATAAACGGCCACCCGGCACAATAAATTCATTTATGCTTTGATATCCGCCTAATGCGCCTTGAATAGCATGTTGTAATGGCACATTGGCGCATAAACGCATCGAGGCGAGCATATTTAATCCTTCAATATAGCCTTTTACATGCTGTTTAGGTCCACAAAGCGCCATCCAACCTTGTCTGAAGCCAGCGACACGATAAGTTTTTGATAAGCCGCTCATGGTAACAACAAATAAGTCAGGAGCAAGGGCCGCAATCGAATGATGCACGGCATCATCGTATAAAATCTTATCGTAAATCTCGTCTGCAAAAATAAGCAAATTATGTTGGCGAGCAATTTCGGCAATCTCAAGTAACACTTCTTTGCTATAAACTGCGCCGGTTGGATTATTAGGATTAATGATCACAATCCCTTTAGTTTTGGGGGTGATTTTTCGTTTTATATCCTCTAAATCCGGTGACCAGTTGGCCTCTTCGTCACATAAATAGTGAACGGCATTGCCACCGGATAAACTAATTGCCGCTGTCCATAATGGGTAATCAGGCATAGGCACTAAAACTTCATCTCCGCTATTAAGTAGTGCTTGCATCGATTGCACAATCAGTTCCGACACACCATTGCCGATATAGATATCTTCAATATCTAAATTGGTAATTCCTCTGGCTTGATAGTGTTGCATAATGGCTTTACGAGCTGAGTAAAGCCCTTTTGAATCGCAATATCCTTGCGCAGAAGGTAAATTACGAATGACATCAACCAATAATTCATCAGGGGCGGCAAAACCAAAAGGGGCGGGATTTCCAATATTGAGTTTAAGGATAGTTTGACCTTCTTCTTCAAGTCGTTTTGCATGATCTAAGATAGGTCCACGAATGTCGTAACAGACATGATCCAATTTATTGGATTTTTGGAAATTTATCATAACTTCGCCCTTTCAGTTTATTCTAATGATATTTTTATTTTTGTTGAAAAAAACAATCTACTCCTATTTCGATAATTTTTGAAGATGTTATTATAATCAACTCAATAAATATCTTTTAATTGTGTGAATTTTGTGCGGAGTATGTGATGAAAACGATTTTAACTGTCATTGGAAAAGACCAAACCGGAATAATTGCGGGAATTAGTCAGAAGCTGTTTGAATTAGATATCAATATCTTAGATGTGAGCCAGACGATCATGGATGAATATTTTACCATGATTATGTTGCTTGATTTATCCAAAATAAAAGTCTCGTTTGATGAAGTTAAAACTTCGTTAACGCAAACAGGTGACAGACTCAAGGTAAAAGTAAATATTCAGCGAGAAGAGATTTTCGATGCTATGCATCGTTTGTAATTTCAATTCTAATTCTACATTTCTTACTTAAGGATAGGACTAATGGAAACAAAACAGATCCTCGAAACAATTAAAATGATTGAGGAAGAAAAACTTGATATCCGCACAATAACCATGGGTATTTCTCTCCTTGATTGTATCGATAGTAATGGTGAGAAAGCTCGCCAAAAAATTTATGACAAAATAACGACATTAGCTAAAGATCTTGTCAAAGTTGGGGATCAAATTACCTCCGAATTTGGCATCCCTATTATTAACAAACGTATTTCCGTCACGCCAATATCTTTGATTGCCGGCGCCAGTGATGATAAAGATTATGTTGCCTTTGCTAAAACCCTTGATAGTGCAGCTAAAGCCGTTGGTGTTAATTTTATTGGTGGGTTTTCTGCCTTAGTACAAAAAGGCTATCACAAAGGGGATGAGATTTTAATTAAATCCATTCCGCAAGCGCTGGCTGAAACTGAGCGAGTGTGTGCATCGGTCAATGTTGGCTCAACTCAAACCGGTATCAATATGGATGCGGTTAAGCAAATGGGACAAATTATCAAACAAGCGGCAGAGTTAACCGCTGATAATAGCAGTATGGCATGTGCAAAATTAGTTGTATTTGCCAATGCAGTTGAAGACAACCCTTTTATGGCCGGCGCATTTCATGGTGTTGGTGAAGCTGATTGTGTGATTAATGTCGGTGTTAGTGGACCGGGTGTTGTTAAACGTGCGCTTGAGAAAGTAAAAGGTCAACCTTTTGATGTGGTTGCCGAAACGATTAAAAAAACTGCTTTTAAAATTACCCGTATGGGACAATTAGTTGGAAAAGAAGCATCAGAGCGCTTAGGTGTGAAATTTGGTATCGTAGATTTATCGCTCGCACCGACGCCGGCAATTGGTGATTCGGTTGCGCATATTTTAGAAGAAATGGGACTGGAAGTTGTCGGCACACATGGCACAACGGCAGCTTTGGCAATGTTAAATGATGCCGTTAAAAAAGGCGGCGTAATGGCGTGTGGTCATGTTGGTGGTTTAAGTGGCGCCTTTATACCCGTTTCCGAAGATGCCGGCATGATTGATGCGGTTAATTGCGGGGCACTTAATCTGGAAAAACTCGAAGCCATGACCTGTGTGTGTTCAGTTGGTCTTGATATGATAGCCATACCGGGTGATACCTCCGCTGAAACGATTTCTGCTATTATTGCTGATGAAGCGGCAATCGGTGTCATTAACCACAAAACCACTGCCGTGCGGATTATTCCGGCTGCGGGATTAAAGGTGGGTGATAATATTGAGTTTGGTGGATTACTCGGTCATGCTCCTGTGATGCCGGTGAGTAAATTCAGTTCATTTGATTTCATTCATCGTGGCGGACGAATTCCGGCACCAATTCACTCTTTCAAAAATTAAATAACCTTCAATACTTATTGTGATTCTGTCTATTAAATTGCTAATAGCAGAATCACAATTGCCTAACTATCTAACTATCTAACTATCTAACTATCTAACTATCTAACTATCTAACTATCTAACTATCTAACTATCTAACTATCTAACTATCTAACTTGGTATAACTATTCTCAGATATTTCCCGCATTTTTCAAGCGATAACTTTTATCCCTATGATGTGCAATTTTATGGATATTTTTTGGTATCAAATCCAATAGTCTGCGCTGTTTTAATTTCCTAAAATCAATGACATCAAATAATTACTGTATGAGTTAGTCATCAAAATCAGCCCGATTTAAAAATGACTAACGACATAATGATGGAGGATGAAATGGAAAATGAATCTAATAACCAGCTGTTTTGTAACGATCTGATTGTGTTAGATAGAGACTTCCAAAATTCAAATCAATTTTTTGATTTTACTTTTTCAATTCTACAACGTGGTGGTTATGTTAATCCAACATTCTTAGAAGCGATTAAACACCGAGAGTCTTTATTTCCGACCGCTTTACCGACCAAACCTTATGTGGTGGCAATGCCACATACCGATATCGAACATGTTATTAGACCATTCATTTTCTTTACTCGAGTGAAAGGAACAATCCCTTGGTGTGAAATGGCAAATAATGATCATGTTTTAGATGCTAATTTTATCTTTCTATTGGGATTTAACCAAAAAGATGGACATATTGATTTATTACAAAAATTGATGTCCTGCTTGGTAAATTCATGTTTTTTAGAGGCGCTATATCAGGCAAAAACAGAACATGAAGTTTTTAACTTATTGACGTCAAATATCCAGTTATAAGGAGGCATTATGAAAAAGGTTATTGTTGCATGTGGGAGTGGAGTGGCCACATCACAAACGGTTGCAAGTAAAGTGACACGCTTATTAAAAGAGAGAAATCTTAATGATATTAAAGTGGAAGTTGTCGATCTTAAGTCGGTTGATTCTCACATTAAAAACAGTGCGGCATACATTGCCATTACCAAAATTGAGAAAACATATCCTATCCCGGTTATTAATGGCATTGCTTTTTTAACCGGAATAAATATGGATGCAGAACTACAAAAAATTATCGATGCCTGCAAATAGGAGTGTAATTATGGACTTTCTTGGAACAGTTATAAATTATATTTTGAATTTAGGTGCACCGGTATTTGTACCTATCATAATGCTCATTGCGGGCTTAATTGTCCGTATGAAATTTCGAGACGGGGCATCGGCTGCCATTACGCTAGGTGTTGCGTTTGTTGGAATGAGTATGCTGATTGGTTTTATGGTTGGCGCAATAGGCGCTGCTGCACAAACCATGATGGAGCGAACCGGTATTGAGCTTAGTATTGTTGACGGTGGTTGGACAACAATGGCAAATGTTTCGTGGGCTTGGCCATATGCTTTTTTAATGTTTCCACTGCAAGTAGGCGTCAATATCTTAATGTTGGTATTGAAAAAGACCGATACGTTTAATGCTGATTTATGGAATGTATGGGGTAAAATTTTTACTGCCTTTATTGTTGTTGCCGTAGCAACGCCACTTGTGGGCGGAATAATTGCGCTGATATTGGCTTTTGTTGTTGCAACGTTGCAAATCATTTTAGAGCTCAATTCCGGTGATATTAATCAGCATCGAATCGAAAAGTTAACCGGTATTCCGGGCGTAACTTGTACGCACCGAATGCTATTTTTCAGTGCCATTTATTATCCTTTTGATCTTCTATTACGCAAAATCCCCGCTTTGAATAAGCCAATGGATGCAGCAACCTTGCGTTCTAAACTAGGGGTATTTGCTGAAAATCACGTAATCGGATTTTTATTAGGTGTCATTTTTGGGATTATTGCTGGTTATGATGTGGCGGCCATTTTAATGCTAGGAGTGCAAGCGGCGACCGCTTTAATGCTGTTCCCGATGATCTCAAAATTATTTATGCAGGCGCTATCCCCGATTTCCGAAGCGATCAGCGATTATATGAATAAACGCTTTGCCGGTCGTAAACTGTTTGTGGGTCTTGATTGGCCGTTTATGGGGGGAGCAAGTGAAATCTGGTTTACTTTAATTGTCGCCATTCCTATCACCTTAATTTGGGCAGTAATTTTACCCGGTAATAAAATCTTACCATTTGCTGGCATTATTAATATCGCACTGGTTGTGCCAGCTTATATTTTAACCAAAGGCAATACATTAAGAATGGTGATTTTAGCTATCATCGGTGTGCCATTTTTTCTGTTTGTCGGAACGCAATTTGCGCCAATTATTACCGATTTAGGCTTAGCCACTAAGGCGATTGATATTCCAAACAACCAACTTATTTCTAACAGCTCTATTGATGCACCTGTCTTTACTTATGCATTTTCATTTATTTGGCAATGTTTACAAGGCTATTTTGTTCCATTGATATTGGCTATTTATTGGTGCACTGGCTATTTCTTTTATGCACGTGAACTGAAAAAAGAGGCACAACAAGATAGTGTTGATCTGAAAATAGATGAGTAAAACTGGACTATTTGTAAACAGGTAATTAGTACAAACTGATGGTAATGCTCGTTATCATCAGATAACGAGCAAGAGGCTAATAATTATATGGTTGTTGATAAAAGAATTCATGCTGTTTTAAATGCATTAATTCAAAATCCAAGTGTCAGTGGCGTAGAGCTGCAAAATAAATTTGGGTTAACCCGTAAACAGCTTAGTTATACCTTAAAAAAGATTAATGATTTTCTTGAATCATCAAATCTTGAATTAATTAAACGATTTAAAACCGGAAAATTTAGCATTCCTAAAGTCGTGATTGAAACCTTTAGAGACGAACCCGTCTCGCTTTCTATTGGTCGATATATCTATTCAGAAGATGAAAGAGTGCATCTACTGCTATTTTTTTTATTAACCAGAACTGAGCGCTTGTCATTAATTCATCTCTCCTCAGCGCTGACCGTTAGCCAAAATACGGTGATTAATGACATTAAAAAAGTGCAAACCCTGCTCGATCAATACCATATGCAGGTAACTTATGATCGTGAAAATGGTTATCGCATTGTTGGCACAGAAATTAATAAGCGCTATTTATTATTAAAGCTAATTCATCGTATCATTAATATGCCAATAGCCGATAAAATTTTTCGGCACAATAAGATTATTACTCAAGGCCGATTAGAACAAGTCGGACAAGTGTTTAGTGAAATTGAACGAAAATTAAAAATTGTTTTTACCGATGAACAACTGCAAGAATTAACCTATTTTATTGGTTTTATGCTACACCGAATTGAAACCAACAAAAAAATAGAGTTATTGCCGGAAAACTATACCGATGTAGCAAACAGTCGTGATTTTCAATTAATGAAAAAATTAATTGAACGCTTTGGCATTACCGATCTGAATGAGCAGATTTTTTTAACGGTATTGGTACAAAGTTCCAATATCCAAACATTATCAGACAAATATTTTCATCTCGATGCCGTGTTATTAGAGAGTGCAGTTGAAGTTATCGATAATTTTGAACAGATCAGCTGTATTACCTTTCAGGACAAAAGTGAATTAATTGAACGTATTTATCAACACTGGAAACCGGCCTATTATCGCATCCGTTACCATATCACCAACATCAACAGTGTTTACGATATTGTTTTGCAAGAGTTCGGTCATTTACATGAAATGGTACGTAAAGCCATAGCGCCGTTTGAAAAGATACTGCATTGTAATATGCCGGATGAGGAAGTGGCGTTTATTACCGTTTTATTAGGCGGCTGGTTAACACGAGAAGGGCTAATTAACCAAATTAAAACAAAGAAAATTGCCATAGTTGTTTGTGAAAATAGCGCCACAGTCTCTACTTACTTATATTTGACTTTACAGGTGTTGCTTCCGGAACTTCACTTTTCTGATGCCATGTCTAAACGAGAGTTTGAAAAGTATAAACACTATTATGACATTGTTTTTTCAACCTCACATTTATCCACCGATAAACTGCTCTTTATTGTTAACCCTTCGTTGAATAATTTGCATAAAAATGCATTACGTAACCAAGTTATTGGCACATTACAAGGGATTGACCCAAGCATTATCCAAGTTGAAGAACTGATGTTAATTGTTGAAAAGTTCACCCATATAAAAGACAGAAAGGCGCTACAAAAAGAGCTTACCGCCTACCTGTATAATGATGAACTCAATGACAATCCGCTACGAATCAACCAACAAGAGATCCCTTCGTTGGCGGATTTAATGCAAAAAGAGCATATCTACCTTGCCCAAACAGCCGATATTTCATGGCAACAGGCACTGGAATTAGCGGCTAAACCACTATTAAACGGGCAATTTATTGAACGTTATTATCTGGAACGAATGATCAACAAAATCCAATTTGAACAGCCCTACATTATGCTGGTTGAAGGGTTAATTATTGCGCATGCCGGTATTGATGATGGTGTCAATCAAGTTGCCATGTCGCTACTTAGGTTACCCGACAAAATCGATATTGGTGGCTATATGCAAGCCGATTTAATTGTAGTGCTAGCGACCAACAATCCACAAAAACATCTTAAAGCATTGGCGCAATTAAATGAGTTATTAGAACTTCATGACGGTTCAACCCATTTACGCCAAGCCAAAAATAATCAAGAAATTTGGGAATTATTTGCCCGCTATCAATGAATATTTTGCCTAAAAAGGAGTGTTAAAATGTTAGAGATTCAAAAACAATATGTTGTCGATATGGCTAAGAAATCCAGTGAATGGGGACTTTGTAAACATAAAGCAGGTAATTCAAGTGTCCGTGACAAACAGACCGGCTATGTGCTAGTAACCCCAACAACCATTGATAAACAACTATTAACCGCACGTGATATTGTGGTTATGGATCTAGATGATAATGTGATTGAAGCGCAATCCGGATTAAGACCGACCAGTGAATGTTTGATGCATTTGGAAATTTATAAGGCTCGTCCGGATGTGTTTGCCGTTTCACACACCCACTCAATTTTTGCAACGGCATTTGCGGTATTAGCAAAGCCCATACCGGCAGTTGTTTATGAGTGTGCTATTTTGAATTTAAAAGACGGCGTGATTCCGGTTGCGCCATATGGTCGCCCTGGTACGCCGGAACTGTCAACTAGTGTCATTGAGCCAATTAAGCGAGCCGATGCCATTTTAATGGAAAAACATGGCGCCATTGCGGTGGATAAAGATCCTTATGAAGCGGTATTAAAAGCGGCCTACATTGAAGAAATGGCAGAGATTTATTATCACGCATTGTTGATTAATGGTGGTAAAGATCCGGGTGGATTCCCGCCACAAGAGTTACAAAGTTGGGCATATCCTTCCCAAATAAAATTTAAACAATAGGGTAGGTGGATAATGAAAGAGAGGAAAAGTCACGTCTAAATGACAGAAACAAATAAGTTAATAAATCCGCCAACACTGTTAGCGGATTTATTTTTTTAAGGCATCTGAATATATTCATTCATATATTTTAAAATATAAGCCATTGAAACAGCGCCCGGATCCATATGACCAATAGCACGTTCACCTAAGTTTTTAGCTCGACCAAATACCGCTATCATCTGTTTGGTTTGCTCTGCGCCTTCCATTGCAGATTGGGCAATTTTAGGTAACGCCTCTTTCAAGGGTAATTGGCATAATTCATTTGCGCTGGTTGCCGCAGCTGCTAAAGCATCAACCATGGTCTTATCACGCGGTTTAGCATTGCCTCGTTGATAGACAGCTTGCCAACCTTGATTAAGTAGTGTTGCTAATGTGCTGGTATTAAATTCTGCCTTACCAATAATACTTTTACCGCCAGCTCTAAATAAAGTGCCAAATATTGCGCCGGAAGCCCCGCCCATACTGGTCATTAATTTTGTACCAACTTGATTGAAAAAATCACCAATATCATTTGGCTTAAACTGATCATCTTGTAACAGTACTATCAATGTCGCAAATCCTCGCTTCATACCAATACCATGATCGCCGTCGCCAACAATTTGATCTAAAGCGGTTAATGTTGGCTCACTTTCCACCATTTTTTCGGCGACAAATAACATCATTTTACGTAGTTGTGACAAGTTCATTCTATTTTCTCCATCCTAAGGTTTGGCAAGGTAGGTCATAAAGGTGTTGTAACTGCTGATCTAATTTCATTAAGGTGATCGAAAAGCCGGACATTTCCAATGAGGTACAAAAATGGCCAATGGCAATATCATGGCTGATTATGCCTCGTGAATCGAGTTCAATACCGACTTTTCTGGCAATAATTAATAGTTCGGTATTACTCATTGCACCTAGGTTATTAATCAGTACGCACACCCGATCGGCACGCACAAAAGGTAGATCGTCACACAATCTATCTATCATCTCTTTAACCACATCGTCGGTGGAGGTCATTGTTTGACGGCGTAAACCGGCTTCACCATGAATACCGATACCAATTTCAATTTCGTTATCGGCCAGTTCAAAGTTAAAGTTATTCGACTGAGGCAATGCGCAACCATTGAGCGCTACACCGATAGTGCGTACGTTATTATTGGCTTTTGCTACGACTTGATAAAGCTGGTCAAGATCATATTTTTCCAATTGCGCCGCTGCGCCGGCTATTTTATAAAGAAACATAATACCGGCAACGCCCCGACGATCTGAGATTTTAGAAAGCGGAGCAGAAGCAATATCATCGGTTGCGCGAATGGTTTTGGTGGTAATATTTTCTTCGGCTAAAATTTCGGCGGCAATATCAAAATTCATCCCGTCCCCGGAATAGTTACCATATAAAAATAGTGCGCCATGACCTTGATGTGTGGCTTTGGTCACTTCAATTATTTGATCAGGCGAGGGCGAGGTAAACACTTCGCCAAGTGCACAGCCGTCAATGCTACCTTCACCGATAAAGCCGGCAAAAGTTGGCTCGTGACCGCTACCGCCGCCGGAAATAACCACAACTTGATCATCTGTGATGTGATTGCCATAAACTGCAAAGTAGTTTGGAATTGCAGTGAGTTTGCCATTATATCCATATACTAAGCCTTGCATCACTTCTTGCCTGACATTGTTAGGATCGTTGAGTAATTTTTTAGGTTTGCGCATTTGCTTTTCCTCTTTTTTAAGCATAATTAACCAGCGATATTTTAGGAAAAACAAATAATTGAAACGAATACAATTAATGACAAATAATATCCCACTGGTTGCGCATCATCGGGATGTACATTTAAAGTGCCTTGCAAAGCATATATTGCAACTTGAGTCCTTGAAAACGAATATATCGACATTATTTATGTATAAATTAGTTAGCAAAGCAAATTATCTTTATTATTGGTAAACAAGTTTTTGGAGTGTTGGGTGTTTAACGATAAGCACCTTCGATAATCAATTATGAAATCAGAATCCTACTTTCAACGTTTTAGCGGTATTGCAAGGCTTTATGGTGAAGCGGCATTAACGCAATTTTCACAAGCTCATATTTGTGTCATTGGTATTGGTGGTGTTGGGGCATGGGTGGCCGAATCCCTTGCGCGTAGTGGTATTGGGCAAATTACCTTAATTGATATGGATGATGTGTGTATCACCAATACTAATCGGCAAATTCATGCGTTAAATACCAATATTGGTAAAGCTAAAACTGCTGTTATGGCTGAACGAATTTTACAGATCAATCCTCAATGCATCGTCAATGTCATCGATGATTTTATCAGTCCGGATAATGTTGCAAACTATTTAGGGTCGAAACAAAACCCTCGCTTCAACTTTATTATTGATGCCATTGATAGCGTGCGTGATAAAGCTGCGCTTTTAGCGCACTGCAAGCGAAATAAATTAAAAGTTATCACCATTGGTGGCGCTGGCGGGCAAAAAGATCCGACCAAAATTAAAATTGCTGATTTAGCCAAAACTGTTCAAGACCCGTTAGCGGCTAAATTGCGTGAGCGCTTAAAAAATGATTATAAACTCAATAAAGACAGCAAAGGTAAGTATGCCATTGCGTGCGTCTTTTCGACTGAGCAGTTAACTTATCCAGCTCAAAATGGTCAGGTTTGTTCCACTAAAAGCCAAGCTGAAGGTAGCAAAAAAATGGATTGTCAGTCCGGATTTGGCGCTATTACTACCGTGACAGCGACTTTTGGTTTTGTGGCAGTAAGTTATGTATTAGATAAGTTATGCAAGCCTAAGTCATCTTAGTTTGCATAATGTGAGTGGCGCTTTTTTGATAGTGGTTAGCCGGTGTTGCGTGAAAACGATAAGTCCATGATTAATATAATTAGTATTTGAATATCGTCGGTATAATGTGTCGGTTTATTTTCTCGATAGGGTTACTTAATAATAGCTATGATTTTTCGGCTAAAAACATTCGTTTTTTGTGCATTATCTTATTGTATAAAGTAATAAACTGATTTACGATAACGTCAATTTCGTTTTGTTGTTATGCTTAGGCATTAAATTCAAGGAAGACGCCAAACGATCCAGATTTATTTTTTTAATTTCAAGGAGAAATCTATGGCAGTAACCAACATGAATGAGTTAAATGAGTTAATGGTACGTGTGAAAAAAGCACAAGAAACTTATTCAACTTATACTCAAGAGCAAGTGGACAAAATCTT
The DNA here is from genome assembly GCF_019469205.1 of Gilliamella sp. ESL0405. NCBI lineage: Bacteria > Pseudomonadati > Pseudomonadota > Gammaproteobacteria > Orbales > Orbaceae > Gilliamella > Gilliamella sp. ESL0405. The sequence goes on from NZ_CP048265.1 coordinate 441,053, forward strand.
CGTCGCCGCAGCGACAGCCGCAGCCGCAGCTCGAATCCCTTTAGCCCAACAAGCAGTTGAAGAATCAGGCATGGGGATTGTAGAAGATAAAGTCATCAAAAACTTATTTGCTGCTGAGTACATTCTAAATAAATATCGACATGACAAGACTTGTGGTGTTGTGGCTGAAAATGAACCGTATGGAACAATCACTTTAGCCGAACCTTTAGGGATAATTTGTGGTATTGTACCAACGACTAACCCAACTTCAACGGCAATTTTTAAATCATTAATTAGTTTAAAAACCCGTAATGCAATTGTCTTTTCCCCTCACCCTCGCGCAAAAAAATCAACCATTGAAGCAGCTCGAATTGTATTAAATGCAGCAATTAAAGCTGGTGCGCCAAAAGATATTATCGGTTGGATTGATGAGCCTTCTATCGAATTATCTAATGCACTTATGCATCATGACGATGTTGCAGCCATTTTGGCCACAGGTGGCCCGGGTATGGTTAAAGCTGCTTACAGTTCAGGAAAACCTGCTTTAGGTGTGGGTGCCGGTAATACACCAGTAATTATTGATGAAACTGCTGATTTAAAACGTGCGGTAGCGTCTGTATTAATGTCTAAAACGTTTGATAACGGTATGATTTGTGCTTCTGAACAAGCAATCGTTGTTGTTGATTCAGTATATGATCAAGTCCGTGATTTATTAACTCAGTATGGTGCTTATGTTTTAAATGCTAAAGAAACAAAAGCGGTACAAGGTATTATCTTAAATGATAAAGGTGCATTAAATGCCAATATCGTTGGTCAGCCAGCAACAAAAATTGCTGAAATGGCTGGAATCAAAGTTCCTGCTGGCTCCAAAGTACTGGTTGGTGAAGTGAGTAAAGTTGATCTATCTGAACCATTTGCGCATGAAAAACTATCGCCAACGTTAGCAATGTTTAGAGCAAAAGACTTTACTGAAGCGGTTGAAAAGGCCGAAAAATTAGTTGAAATGGGCGGTATGGGTCACACCTCTGTGCTTTATACTGACCAAGACAGCAATCGTGATCGTGTTGCTTACTTCGGCAGCAAAATGAAAACATGTCGTATTTTGATCAATCAACCTGCGGCTCATGGTGGTATTGGTGATTTATATAACTTTGATTTAGCGCCATCTTTAACGCTAGGATGTGGTTCTTGGGGAGGTAACTCGGTATCTGAGAATGTCGGTCCGAAACACTTAATCAACAAGAAAACAATCGCTAAGAGAGCAGAAAACATGTTATGGCATAAATTACCAAGTTCTATCTATTTTAAACGTGGATCACTTCCAGTTGCTTTAAATGAAGTGATTGAGCAAGGTGCTAAACGCGTCTTTTTAGTCACTGATAAATTCTTATTTAACAATGGTTACTCTAAACAAATTACCGACCAACTTGAAGAACATGGCGTAATTTGTGAAACATTCTTTGATGTTGAAGCAGACCCAACGTTAAGTGTTGTGCGTAAAGGTACCGAATCAATGACTGCTTTCCAACCGGATACGGTTATTGCTTTAGGTGGTGGTTCGCCAATGGATGCGGCTAAAATTATGTGGGTACTTTATGAGCATCCGGAAACTAAATTTGATGAATTAGCATTGCGTTTTATGGATATTCGTAAACGTACTTGTCACTTCCCTAACATGGGTAAAAAAGCTAAATTAATCTGTGTGACAACGACATCTGGTACCGGCTCTGAAGTAACACCATTTGCGGTGGTAACCGACGATGCAACCGGTCAAAAATATCCATTAGCTGATTATGCTATTACGCCTAATATGGCAATTGTAGATGCTAATTTAGTGATGAATATGCCAAAATCGCTTTGTGCAGCAGGTGGTTATGACGCTGTTACCCATGCATTAGAAGCTTATGTATCAATCATGGCAAGCGAGTTTTCTGACGGTCAAGCGTTACAAGCATTAAGCTTATTAAAAGCCTATTTACCGGCGAGTTATCGAGATGGCGCTAAAAACCCTCTCGCTCGTGAAAAAGTCCATAGTGCAGCAACATTAGCGGGTGTGGCATTTGCTCAATCATTCTTAGGTGTATGTCACTCAATGGCGCATAAAATTGGTGCGGCTTTCCATATTCCGCATGGTGTGGCTAATGCAATGTTAATTAGTAACGTTGTTCGCTTTAATGCAACAGATAAACCGACTAAACAAGGTACCTTCAGCCAATATGGTTACCCACAAGCGGTTAGACGTTATGCCGAAATTGCTGATCATCTATGTTTAACTGCCGCAACGGATAACGACGAGAAAAAAGTTGAAAAATTAATTGGTTGGTTAGATCAACTTAGAAAAGATCTTGAAATTCCATTCTCTATTAAAGAGTTTGGTATTGATGAGAAAGCTTTCTTAGCACAAGTAGACCAACTTGCAGTTGATGCTTTCGATGACCAATGTACTGGGGCAAATCCTCGTTATCCATTAATTGCAGAGTTAAAACAAATTCTTCTAGATACTTATTATGGCCGTGCTTATAAAGACCATGGTGATATCAGTGAAGATGTTGCAATTCACACTGCGGCTAAAGGTGTAGCGGCACCGAAGAAAAAAGCCACTAAGAAAAAATAATCTAAAATCATTAATGTGATTAAATAAAAACCTGAAATAGTCTATATTTCAGGTTTTTTTTATATTTTTGATTTTTTTTTAATCAAACAAAATAAAATTTGTTTTTTTTGCTTGCAAGCTTAAATGTTCTAGTACATAATGCGCAGCACTTAGGCCGGCTTAGCTCAGTAGGTAGAGCAACTGACTTGTAATCAGTAGGTCGCCAGTTCGATTCCGGCAGCCGGCACCATTTTCCTAAGTAGACAAATTTAAAAAAGATTCGGGGTGGGGTTCCCGAGCGGCCAAAGGGAGCAGACTGTAAATCTGCCGTGTCACACTTCGAAGGTTCGAATCCTTCCCCCACCACCATCATCTAACATTAGCAATTGCTAATTGAAGCATTTAGGTAGCCGAGTTTGAACATGCGGGCATCGTATAATGGCTATTACCTCAGCCTTCCAAGCTGATGATGCGGGTTCGATTCCCGCTGCCCGCTCCAATTGCTGATATAGCTCAGTTGGTAGAGCGCACCCTTGGTAAGGGTGAGGTCGGCAGTTCAAATCTGCCTATCAGCACCATTCTTGTTAATCTCCTAAACTTCTAAAAATATCGAATTTGGCTGCTTTAAAGCTTGTCACTCGATAGCTTTATCTGTTATCATTCAGAGCTAATTTTAAGTTAGTATTATATTGATATTAAATATAATACTTGGTTAATGTGGTGAATTGCCACCGATTTGTATTACATTTGAGGGACTATCAATGTCTAAAGAAAAATTTGAACGTACAAAACCCCACGTTAACGTTGGTACAATCGGCCACGTTGACCACGGTAAAACAACTTTAACTGCTGCAATTACTTCTGTACTTGCTAAAAAATTCGGCGGTCAAGCTCGTGCATTCGATCAAATCGATAACGCACCTGAAGAAAAAGCACGTGGTATCACCATCAACACTTCACACGTTGAATACGACACACCAACTCGTCACTATGCACACGTTGACTGTCCGGGACATGCTGACTATGTTAAAAACATGATCACTGGTGCGGCTCAAATGGACGGCGCTATCCTAGTAGTAGCAGCAACTGACGGCCCAATGCCACAAACTCGTGAGCACATCCTTTTAGGACGTCAAGTAGGTGTTCCTTACATCATCGTATTTTTAAACAAATGTGATATGGTTGATGATGAAGAGTTATTAGAATTAGTTGAAATGGAAGTACGTGAACTTCTATCTCAATACGACTTCCCGGGTGATGACACTCCAGTAATTCGTGGTTCAGCGTTAAAAGCGTTAGAAGGCGATGCAGCATGGGAAGATAAAATTGTTGAATTAGCTGAAGCTTTAGACAGCTACATTCCGGAACCAGAGCGTGATATCGATAAACCATTCCTACTTCCAATTGAAGACGTGTTCTCAATTTCAGGACGTGGTACAGTGGTAACAGGTCGTGTAGAGCGTGGTGTAATCAAAGTTGGTGAAGAAGTTGAAATCGTTGGTATCAAACCAACAACAAAAACAACTTGTACTGGCGTTGAAATGTTCCGTAGATTACTAGACGAAGGTCGTGCTGGTGAGAACGTAGGTGTATTACTTCGTGGTACAAAACGTGAAGAAATCGAACGTGGTCAAGTATTAGCAAAACCAGGTTCAATCACTCCACATACAGATTTTGAATCAGAAGTGTATATCCTAAGCAAAGATGAAGGTGGTCGTCATACTCCATTCTTCAAAGGCTACCGTCCACAGTTCTACTTCCGTACAACTGACGTAACGGGTACTATCGAATTACCAGAAGGCGTAGAAATGGTAATGCCAGGTGATAACATCAAAATGACAGTATCATTAATTCACCCAATCGCAATGGCAGAAGGCTTACGTTTTGCGATTCGTGAAGGTGGTCGTACTGTTGGTGCTGGTGTGGTTGCTAAGGTTATCAAATAATTAAAGTATGAATAACCATAGAAAGGGTATCGTTAGATGCCCTTTCTTATCTCGTCTGTTTAGCAAAATGTTTTTTTATTGTGAGAGCATTTTGGAAAATAGATATTATTAAATAACATAATCATAGGTTTTATATGCTAGTAAGTAACGAGAGTCAAGCTACAAACACGATTCTAGACAAATTCAAATGGGGTTTAGTTCTAGTATTGATTGCGTTTATTGTCTGGGGAAATTCTTATTTTTCTGGTCCTAATGATATATATCAACCTAATACGATCGTCCGCATTGTTGCTGTTGTTGCGATTTCGCTATTTACTTTATTCATTGCGTACACAACAAATAAAGGCAAAGCATTTTTTGTATTTTTACAAGAATCGAGAAAAGAGCTTCGAAAAGTTGTATGGCCGACACGTAAAGAAACAGTGCAAACAACTTTGCTCGTTGCTGCTGTAACTGTTATTGTTGGATTAGCGCTTTGGGGAATGGATTCGGTATTCCGTTCAATTGTCTTTTATCTAACATCATTAGGACGCTAATATGAGTGAAACACAACAAAAACGCTGGTATGTTATTCAAGCTTATTCTGGCTATGAAGCACGTGTTGCACAATCATTACGTGAATATATCAAATTACATAACATGGAAGATTTTTTTGGTGAAGTATTAGTACCGACCGAAGAAGTTGTTGAAATGAAAAGTGGTCAACGCCGTAAAAGTGAACGTAAATTCTTCCCGGGTTATGTTTTAGTTGAAATGGTGATGAATGATGCAACATGGCACTTAGTAAAAAGTGTGCCAAGAACAATGGGCTTTATTGGTGGTACATCAGATCGACCTGCACCAATCAGCCAACGTGAAGTTGATGCTATCATGAATCGTTTACAACAAGTTGGCGATAAGCCACGTCCTAAAACCTTATTTGAACCGGGCGAACTTGTGCGTGTTAATGACGGTCCATTTGCTGACTTTAATGGCGTGGTTGAAGAAGTGGATTATGAGAAGAGCCGCTTAAAAGTATCGGTATCCATTTTTGGTCGTTCAACACCGGTTGAACTTGATTTTAGCCAAGTCGAAAAAAGCTAATATCGCAATATCCCCAGATAAAAAATCACAGAATCAATTCTGTGATTTTTTTTGCCTTATTAACGTAAAACGGTATTATATAGTGTGATATCTGAATTGACTTATACCCCATGGTACGAGTCAATTGTTACCAATCATTTTAATTTAAGCCGATTCAAACTCTTCAATTTGTTGTTGTAAATCCAACCATGTCAATTCTGACTCCTCTTGCTCGCCTTTTAATTGACTTTGTTGTAACAATAATTGTGTTAACTCACTCTTTTTATCCGCTTCATAAATAGAGGGATCGGCTAATTGCTCTTCAATCAATTTTAACTGCTTACTTAACCGTTCAAGGGTCTGCTCCTCTTTTTGTAACTGTTTTTTCAGCGGTTGCATTTGTGCACGTCGCTCAGCTTCTTTACGTTTTTGTTCTTTACGATCTTGCGCTGAAAGATTTTTGCTATTGTCATTTTGACTATCATCTTGTTGCGTTGGTTGTTTTTCCGCTTTCTGCTCGTCGGCAAGCCATTTTTGATAATCATCGAGATCACCATTAAATGGCTCAACTTTATGATCGTGAACTAAATAAAACTCGTCAGTAGTTGAGCGTAATAAATGGCGATCATGCGATACCACCACTAACGCCCCTTCGAAATCAATAAGCGCTTCAGTTAATGCTTGACGCATATCTAAATCTAAATGGTTGGTTGGCTCATCAAGCAACAGCAGATTGGGTTTTTGCCATACAATCAGGGCTAAAACTAACCGGGCTTTCTCACCGCCGGAAAAGGTATTAACAGGCTCGCTAACTTTATCGCCATGAAAATCAAATCCGCCTAAGTAATTACGTAGCTCTTGTTCAGTAATATTGGGATCGGCAAGTTTGGTTAAATGCCATAGCGGAGACTCTTCACCTCGTAGATATTCCAATTGGTGTTGCGCAAAGTAACCTAATTGTACGCCTTTAGCTAAGTTAATATGCCCCTCTTTTGGTGCCAGTTCGCCCGCTAATAATTTAATTAACGTTGATTTACCTGCGCCGTTACGCCCTAATAACCCAATTCGTGAGCCGGGGACTAAGTTTAGCTTAATTTTCTCCAGCACAATTTTATCTTCATAACCGGCGACCACTTTGTCCATCATCAATAATGGGCTAGGTAAAAACTCAGACGGTTTGAAACTAAAATGAAACGGATTATCCACATGTGCCGGTGCAATAAGCTCCATTTTTTCTAGCATTTTAATTCGGCTTTGTGCCTGCTTAGCTTTGGTCGCTTTTGCTCGAAAGCGATCAATATAGCTTTGCAAATGCGCCACTTTTTGTTGTTGGCTTTCATAAAGCGATTGTTGCTGAGCTAACTTCGCTGTACGCTGAATTTCAAAAGAAGAGTAGTTGCCGGTATATTCAAATAGATTTTTTTGCTCAATATGGATAATTTTATTAACTAATGGATCTAAAAAGTCCCGGTCATGGGAAATTAAAATTAGTGTGCCTTGATAATTGCTTAACCACTTTTCCAGCCAAATAACCGCATCTAAATCTAAATGGTTAGTTGGCTCATCTAGTAGGAGCAGATCGGAACGGCACATCAGAGCCTGCGCTAAATTTAAACGCATACGCCACCCACCGGAATAGGATTTAACCGGTAATTGCAACTGCTCGTTGGAAAAGCCTAAACCGTGTAACAGTGTTGCCGCTCGAGCTTGAATAGTCCACGCATCGATATTGTCGAGTTTTTCATGGATAATAGCGATTTGTTCACCATTATTTTCTTGATTGGCAATGGCTAACTTTTGTTCTAATTGGCGATACTCTCGGTCGCCGTCAATGGCGTATTCAATTGCTGGAGTGTCTAATGCCGGGGTTTCTTGATTTACCCATGCAAGCTGCCATTGAGAGGGAAAACTCACCGTGCCGGCATCAGCTTGAATTTCGCCTTTTATTAATGAAAATAGCGTAGACTTTCCGCAACCATTTTTGCCAACTAAACCGACTTTTTGTTTAGGATTAATCGTGGCAGAAGCATTATCTAAAAGTAGATTAACGCCCCGACGAACTTGAATGGAATCAAATACTATCATGATATTGTTGTCTATTATTCAAAATAAAATATGCTATCCTAACAAAAATTGAGAGTTATGCAAAATCAAAATAGGATATCTAAAATGGCGATGAGTCCTTATAGCCTCACCCCAAAAATTGCTCAACAGATTGTTGATAGAACCATGAAGATTATTGATTGTAATATCAATGTTATGGATGCTAACGGATGTATTATTGGTAGTGGGGATTTAGAGCGTATTGGCGAACTACATGAAGGAGCGATGTTAGCGATATCGCAAAAACGCACCGTATCAATTGACAGTAACACAGTTAAAAGCTTACAAGGTGTTAAACCGGGTATTAACTTACCGTTGAAACTCAACGATCGAATCGTTGGCGTGATAGGGCTAACTGGTGAACCGTCCGATATTCGCCAATTTGGTGAACTTGTTTGTATGTCTGCTGAAATGATGATGGAGCAAACTCAATTACTGCAAGAACTCTCCTATGATAATCGCTTAAAAGAAGAGCTGATTCTTACCCTTATTGAAAAAGAGATCTTACCCGATAGTATGATTCAATGGGTCAAACGGCTCGATATTGATCTCAATCTACCCAGAGTTGTCGGTATGATTGAAGTGGATAGTGGGCAATTGGGTATTGATACGGCGATGAGTGAATTACAAAATCTGCAAACCCAAATACAGCTATTAAGTAATAATAATTTAGTGGCGATTAAATCGATTACTGAATTAGTGATTTTAATTCCAGCACTGAATCGATATGGTCGTTGGGATTTATTTGAACACAAGAAAAAACTTGAGCAACTCATTATTACCATTAAAAACATGACTCAATTAGATATTCGAATTTCGCTGGGTAATTACTTTGAACAGCATCTTTGCCCACTGGTAAAATCTTATCAAACAGCAAAAACCACCATGTTGATAGGTAAACAAAGAATGCCTAATGTGCGTAACTACTACTATCAAGAGCTAATTTTACCGGTACTTTTACATGGATTAAGTTACGATTGGCAAGCTGAGGAGTTATTACTGCCGCTGAAAAAACTCAAAATGGGCGATAATAATGGTGTATTACAAAAAACGTTACAGACGTGGTTTAAAAACAACGTTCAAAATAGCGACACCGCCAAAGAACTGTTTATTCATCGTAATACATTAGAGTATCGGCTAAATAAAATTGCTAAGCTTACCCAATTAAATTTAGCAAAATTTGATGACCGATTGCTTTTGTATATTGGCTTACAATTAGACAAACATGCCTAAGAGAGGCTTATTGTTCTTACCGATATTCAATAAGAACAATATAACATTTAAGCGATTAATTAATGGGATTATCGAAATATTACGTGATAGGTGCCGGATTAAAAATGGCTAATGGGTTGTATAATTTCCAATGATCTGACCATGGTTTCTTTCGCCCACTTGCCACATCTAAAATTAAATGAAATAAACGCCAGCCAATATCTTCAATCGTTGCTTTACCAAGCGCAATATCGCCAGCACTAATATCAATTAAATCAAACCACTGTTCGGCAACAATATTACGGCTGGACATTTTTATCACCGGTACCATAGCCAAACCATAAGGCGTCCCTCGACCAGTAGTAAAAACTTGTAACGTGATGCCGGAGGCAACTTGTTGCGAACCACAAACAAAATCACTTGCTGGCGTTGCAGCAAAAATTAATCCTTTTTTGGTTGGGCGTTGTCCGGGCGATAACACTTCCACAATAGGACTGGTGCCCGACTTAGCAATCGATCCCATTGCTTTTTCGACAATATTATTTAATCCGCCTTTCTTATTGCCCGGTGTGGTATTAGCACTGCGGTCAACTTTCCCTGCGGCTAAATATTCATCATACCACTGCATTTCACGAATCAGCGCTTTACCGACCGCCTCATCAGCCGCTCTAGGCGTAAGTAAGTGAATACCGTCACGCACTTCGGTTACTTCCGAAAACATCACCGTCGCCCCACATCTGACTAATAGATCAGATGCATAACCGACTGACGGATTCGAGGTTACCCCGGAAAAAGCATCACTGCCGCCACACTGCATACCGACCACTAATTCAGATGCCGGCACGGTCTCTCTTTTTCGAAGATTTAATTTTTGCAGATGTTTTTCAGCCACCATTAAAATATGGTCAACCATGGCTTTAAATCCATGCTCGTCTTGCAGTGTAACCAGATCATCATCTTCGATTCTGATCGGGATAGTATCTTCGGTGCCTTTTAATAACCTTGCCGGTTGCAGTTTTTCACAACCTAAACTGACAACCATGATTTCACCACCAAAATTAGGATTTTTGGCTAGATTATGAATCGAACGAATTGGCACGATAGCCGCCGGCGCATCAATTGCCACCCCGCAACCATAAAGATGCGTTAACGCCACAACGCCATCGACATTTGGATATTTAGGTAATAGGTCACGTTCGATAATTTTACAAACGTACTCCACAACGCCAGAAACACAATTCACACTCATTGTGATCCCCAATATATTTCGGGTGCCGACCGATCCATCTTTATTGCGATAGCCTTCAAAAGTGTAACCGTCTAAGGGGGGCAATACCGGCGCTTTTTTAGTGGCAATGGGAAGCTCGTGTAGCATGGGGGCAGTTGGCATTTGTGTGACAGATTCATTGATCCAAGCTCCTTTTTTAATCTCCACCTTTGCATAGCCAATCACTTCACCGTAGCGAATAATCGCTTGCCCTTGATTGATATCATTCAACGCCACTTTATGACCTTGAGGAATATCCTCAATCAATGTTAACCCGTCAGCAAATACCGTACCTTTTGGCAATCCATTATCATTAACGATAATAGCGACATTGTCCGATTCTTTGATTTTGATATAAAGCGGCTTGTTATTGTGATGCTCCATTGCTTAACTCCCATTCAACGCCTATCTTTTAATTTATTATTAGTCACAGTTTCTTATCTGATTAGACATATCTTAAATCTGAAATAGACAAATAGCATTGTGAATGTTCACAATTTTTCGTGCTTAATTCCGTTTAAATTTGTCACTATCAACATAAAAATGTGTGATAGGTCACAAAAATCCCCCTACTGCCAAAAATTTTGTGAAGGACATAACATTTGTTTGTTCATCTGCACATAAATAAATCAATTTCCACCTATTATTTTGTTGGTTTTGCCAATGAAATTTTCATCTTAACTATCCATACTTAACGTTAATAGTGGATTACTTAGACAGACTCAAAATCTATTTATTTTCTACTCAGCAACATCTGTAAAAAATTCAAGATCAACATTTCATTATCAGTGTAGGGGCTAAACATGGAAATAAACACAGCAAAACAAAAAAGGACTAATACTCGGTGGTTAACAGTCATTTTTTTATTCATTGTCACTGCTATCAATTATGGTGACAGGGCGACCTTAGGTATTGCCGGCAAAGCAATGTCAGGCGAATTGGGTTTTGATGCCGCAGCCATGGGCTGGGTTATGTCGTCGTTCGGTATCGCCTATGTCATCGGGCAGTTACCGGGAGGCTGGCTATTAGATAGATTTGGTTCAAAACGTGTCTATTTTTGCAGTATTTTATTTTGGTCTATTTTTACTTTATTACAAGGCACCGTACATTTTTTTATCGGGGCTTGGGCGTTAATTATGCTCTTTACGTTCCGTTTCTTAATGGGACTTGCTGAAGCGCCGTCATTCCCCGGCAATAGCCGAATTACCGCCGCTTGGTTTCCGGCTAAAGAAAGAGCCACTGCGGTCGCTATTTTCAATTCTGCACAATATTTTGCTACGGTAATATTTGCGCCCATTATGGGCTGGTTAACCCATGAATATGGTTGGCAATCGGTGTTTTTCTTTATGGGTGGCTTAGGTGTACTAATTAGTGTGGTGACACTCTTTGTGATTCACAACCCTAAAGATCATCCATGGGCAAATCAAGCCGAAGTTGATTATATCGTCGATGGCGGGGCATTGGTCGATATGGATCAGAAAAAAAGCCAGACGAAAAAAGAGGGACCAAAATTAGCTTATCTTACCCAACTTTTAACGAATCGAATGTTATTAGGCGTCTACCTTGGTCAGTATTGTATTAACTGTTTAACGTTTTTCTTTATTACTTGGTTTCCTATCTATCTTGCCACTCAACGAGGAATGAATATTAAAGAAGTTGGTTTTGCCGCTGCGATTCCGGCTATTTGTGGATTTATTGGTGGTATCAGTGGTGGCGTGTTCTCCGATTTTCTGATGCGAAAAACCGGATCGCTCTCTATTGCCCGTAAAACACCAATCATTTTAGGTATGTTGTTTTCAATGACCATGATTTTATGTAACTACGTCGATTCAATTGGATTAGTCATTTTATTTATGTCCATGGCTTTCTTTGGTAAAGGCGTCGGTGCACTCGGTTGGGCAGTAATGGCCGATACCGCACCCAAAGAGATGAGTGGACTGGCTGGCGGATTATTTAACATGTTCGGTAATGCATCAAGCATCATCTCACCAATTATTATCGGTTATATCGTGGCATGGACAGGTCGATTTGAATGGGCGCTAGTGTTTGTCGCCGGTCATGCTTTTGTTGCAGCGTTTAGTTATTTGGTGCTTGTTGGCCCGATTAAACGCATGGAACTGAAGAAAAAACCTTAACGACAACGTGCTTATTGAATTAACTACCTAGGAGAGATCGAATATGAATACGCAATCAGTGCCAGTGATTACCTCTATGCAAGTTATTCCGGTGGCTGGGTATGACAGCATGCTGATGAATATTGGTGGTGCACATAGCCCCTATTTTACCCGAAATATCGTTATTTTGAAGGACAATAGCGGCCATATCGGTTTAGGGGAGGCACCCGGCGGAGTGACGATTGAAAACGCTCTGAAACAAGCTATTGCACATGTCGAAGGGCAACCTATTTCTATCCTTAATCGAATTGTTAATGATATGCATCAAGGCTACCTTGATGATGATTATGACTCTTTTGGTAAAGGTGCATGGACATTTGAATTACGAGTCAATGCCGTAGCGGCACTCGAATCGGCATTACTCGATTTAATGGGGCAATTTTTAAATGTACCGGTTGCTGAATTACTTGGGGCAGGTAAACAGCGAGATGAAGTTACCGTGCTCGGCTACCTGTTTTATATCGGTGATGCCAACAAGACCGATCTCGAGTATGACCAACCCGCAACGAAAGGCCACCCATGGTACAACATTCGCCGGCGACAAGCTATGACAACTGAGTCAGTGGTTGAGCTGGCGCAAGCGGCACAAGATCGCTACGGCTTTAAAGACTTCAAAATGAAAGGTGGAGTGTTAGCGGGTGAACAAGAGATTGAAACAGTCATAGAACTTAAAAAGCAGTTTCCCGATGCACGCATTACCTTAGATCCAAACGGTGGTTGGTGGTTAGATGATGCCATTAAACTTTGTAAAGGGCTTAATAATGTGCTGACTTATGCCGAAGACCCTTGTGGCGCAGAGCATGGCTACTGCGGGCGTGAAGTCATGGCTGAATTTCGTCGGGCAACCGGTATACCAACTGCCACCAATATGGTTGCAACCAACTGGCGTGAACTGTGCCATTCCATTATGTTACAAGCGGTCGATATACCGCTAGCCGATCCCCATTTTTGGACATTAACCGGCGCCAGTCGTGTCGCACAACTTTGTCATGAATGGGGGCTGACTTGGGGGTGCCATTCGAATAACCATTTTGATATTTCACTGGCAATGTTTAGCCATGTCGGTGCCTCTGCGCCCGGTAATCCAACTGCACTTGATACCCATTGGATATGGCAAGAAGGTCAAGCCCGTTTAACGCAAGACCCGCTGCAAATTCGCCATGGCAAGATCAAATTACACGACAAGCCCGGTCTTGGGATTGAATTGGATATGGAGCAAGTCAATTGCGCACATGAGCTTTATAAAAAATTACCAAATGGGGCACGTAATGATGCCATTGCCATGCAATATCTCATTGAAAATTGGCAATTTGACCGCAAGCGCCCATGCATGGTTCGTTAAAACAGATTTAAAGAAATTGAGAAATAAAAGAGGTAAAAACTATGAGTTCATCAACGCCGATTATTACGCAAATGCATGTCTATCCGGTGGCCGGTTATGACAGCATGTTACTGAATTTAAGCGGAGCACACGCCCCTTACTTCACCCGTAATATCGTCATTCTTAAAGATAATTCCGGTAACATTGGCGTCGGGGAAGTTCCTTGCGTAGGCCGAGTTACTCAAACCCTTGAAGATGCCAAACCGCTGGTTGTGGGACAATCGATTGCCCAATATAAAAATGTTATGAATCGTGTCCGAACGGCGTTTGCTGACCGTGATGTCGGTGGGCGAGGTAATCAAACATTCGACCAGCGCTCAACCATTCATGTGGTGACAGCGATTGAAGCGGCAATGTTAGACCTGCTAGGCAAGCATCTAGGCGTTACCGTTGCTTCGCTTTTAGGCGAAGGACAGCAACGTGATGAAGTGAAAATGCTTGGCTATCTATTTTATATCGGCGATAGGCAAAAAACCGATTTACCTTATCAAAGCCAACCCAATGAGCAGTGCGATTGGTATCGACTGCGACATGAAGAAGCCTTAACCCCAGACAAAATTGCTCGTTTAGCGCAGGCAACTTATGAAAAATATGGCTTTTGTGATTTTAAATTAAAAGGCGGTGTGTTATCTGCGCAAGATGAAGCCGAAGCCGTGATTGCCATTAAGCAAAAATTCCCTGAAGCACGCGTAACGCTCGACCCAAATGGCGGGTGGTTATTAGATGAAGCGATACAAATCGGCAAATACTTAAAAGATACCTTGACCTATGCAGAAGATCCGTGTGGCGCAGAACAAGGCTACTCTGGGCGAGAAATTATGGCTGAATTTCGCCGTGCGACAGGTTTGCCTACCGCAACCAACATGATTGCAACTGACTGGCGTCAAATGGGACACACTTTATCGTTACAATCGGTCGATATCCCACTTGCTGATCCGCATTTTTGGACAATGAACGGCTCAGTAAGGGTTGCGCAACTGTGCCATGAGTTTGGCTTAACGTGGGGCTCACACTCCAATAATCATTTTGATATCTCGCTCGCCATGTTTACCCATGTTGGTGCAGCGGCGCCGGGTGAACCAACTGCGTTAGATACACATTGGATCTGGCAAGAAGGTAATCAGCGTTTAACCAAAGAGCCATTACAAATAGTCAATGGCAAAATCAAAGTACCGGAAAAACCGGGTTTAGGTATCGAGGTTGATATCGATCAAGTTCTCAAAGCCCACGAGCTATTTAAAAGCATGGGGCTGGGCAATCGTAATGATGCCGTAGCTATGCAATATCTCATCCCTAACTGGCAATTCGACAATAAAAGGCCGTGTTTGGTCAGATAGTTGGCATGGATGATTAAAAATAGATAAAAATCGAGGTAATTGCATGAAAAAACTCACTTGTCACAATCAATTTAAACAAGACATGTTGGCAAGAAAAAAATTGATTGGTTGTTGGGCTGCATTAGGTAGTCCGATCTCAACAGAAATATTGGGCTTAGCCGGTTTTGATTGGTTACTGCTGGACGGCGAGCATGCCATTAATGATGTGGTGTCGTTTGTCCCGCAATTAATGGCCTTAAAAGATAGCCCGAGCGTGCCAATTGTGCGCCCGGCCTGGAATGATCAAGTACTGATTAAACGTTTGCTTGATGTTGGTTTTTATAACTTCTTAATTCCGTATGTCGAGACGGCTTTGCAAGCAAAACAAGCGGTCTCTTATACCCGCTATCCACCTGAAGGTTTAAGGGGAGTGTCGGTTTCACATCGTAGCAATGCGTTTGGCACAATACCGGATTACTTTGAAAAAATTAATCAAAATATTTGTGTGATCGTTCAAGTTGAAACCCAACAAGCGGTGGATAACGTTGCTCAAATCACCGCTGTTGACGGCGTCGACGGTATTTTTGTTGGCCCGAGCGATCTTTCTGCCTCGTTAGGGCATTTTGGCAATCCAAAACATCCACAGGTGCAAGCGGCGATCAAACAGGTATTTGATGAAGCAAAAAAACAAGGGAAAGCTTGTGGCATATTAGCCCCGATAGAAGCTGACGCACATCATTATATCGAAATGGGGGCAACGTTTGTTGCCGTCGGCAATGATCTGGGCTTGCTAAGAATGGCAACGCAATCATTAGCCGATAAATTTCTAAAATAACAGCCATTACTATAAGCGTAATAAAGGAGAGTAAAATGAAAATTGGTTTTATTGGTTTAGGAATAATGGGTAAACCGATGAGCAAAAACTTGCTAAAAGCAGGTTATTCACTGGTCGTTTGCGATAAAAATCAAGCTTCAGTTGATGAACTTATCAAAGCGGGTGCACAAAGTGCCACCAACGCAAAACAAGTTGCTCAACAATGTGATGTGATTATTACTATGTTACCTAATTCACCACATGTGAAAGAGGTTGTCTTAGGTGAAAATGGGATTGTTGAAGGCGCCAAAGCCGGTACAACCATTATTGATATGAGCTCGATTGCGCCATTAGCCAGCCGGGAGATTCATGATGAAGTCGTTAAAAAAGGCTTAGTGATGTTAGATGCGCCAGTGAGCGGTGGCGAGCCTAAAGCGATAGACGGCACCTTATCTGTCATGGTTGGTGGGGATAAAGCGGTATTTGATAAACATTATGATTTAATGAAAGCTATGGCTGGTTCAGTGGTTTATACCGGTGAAATTGGCGCAGGTAATGTGACTAAGCTTGCTAATCAAGTCATCGTAGCACTCAACATTGCTGCCATGTCAGAAGCATTGGTTTTAGCCACGAAAGCTGGGGTTAACCCGCAACTCGTATATCAAGCAATACGCGGCGGACTTGCCGGTAGTACGGTGTTAGATGCCAAAGCGCCAATGGTGTTAGAACGCAATTTTAAACCGGGCTTTAAAATCGATCTCCATATCAAAGATCTGCAAAATGCTTTAGATACCTCTCATGGGGTGGGGACTTCATTACCGTTAACAGCAATTGTTATGGAGATGATGCAAGCACTGAAAACCGACGGTATGGGCGAAAGTGACCATAGTGCCCTTGCTCGTTATTATGAAGCTTTAGCGAAAATCGAAATTAAGTAATTTATGTCAATATTGAGTATGGCAACATACTCAATCACCTTGAC
The DNA here is from genome assembly GCF_019469205.1 of Gilliamella sp. ESL0405. Classification (NCBI taxonomy): domain Bacteria; kingdom Pseudomonadati; phylum Pseudomonadota; class Gammaproteobacteria; order Orbales; family Orbaceae; genus Gilliamella; species Gilliamella sp. ESL0405. The sequence continues at coordinate 457,882 of NZ_CP048265.1, forward strand.
CAATTCCAAAAGGATATTTATGAACATTGTCATTGCGCCTGATACTTTTAAAGAAAGTCTGAGTGCCATAGATGTTGCTAAGACAATAAAAGCGGGATTTTTACAGGTTTACCCTGATGCAACATACTCGTTATTACCTGTCGCTGACGGCGGAGAAGGTACCGTTAATGCAATGGTTGATGCATTAAAAGGACATAAAGTGACAGTCACAGTAACTGACCCGTTAGGCGAGCCGGGACATGCTTTTTATGGCATATCACAAGACGGACAAACTGCCATTATCGAAATGGCGACCGCCAGCGGGCTTGAACGTGTTCCGTTTGAACGGCGAGATGCTAAAATTACCACCTCATATGGTACCGGTGAACTTATCAAAGATGCCTTAGATCGGGGTTGTAAAAAATTTATCATCGGTATTGGCGGCAGTGCGACCAATGACGGTGGGGCAGGGATGCTACAAGCATTAGGTGTCAAACTGTTAGATAAATTTGGTCACCAAATAGGTTTTGGTGGCGTTTCGCTCAGTGCACTTGATAGTATCGATATCAGCCAAATGGATGAGAGAATAAAGCATTGTGAATTTGAAGTCGCTTGTGATGTTACCAATCCACTTACCGGTGAAAATGGCGCATCGGCTATTTTTGGTCCACAAAAAGGGGCAACACCGCAAGATATTCAATTACTTGATGCAAATCTTAAACACTTTGCCAGTCTGATTAAAGGTTGCTTTAATATCGACATAGAGACCGTTCCCGGTACCGGAGCGGCGGGCGGAATGGGCGCGGCATTATTGGCATTTATGCAAGCAAAATTAAGGCCGGGCATTGAAATTATTACCGAATTACTTAATTTAGATAGCTTAATTGAACAAGCCGATTTAGTGGTGACCGGTGAAGGTCGGTTAGATTATCAGAGTGTCAACGGTAAAGTACCGGTTGGGGTGGCAAATATCGCCAAAAAGTATAATAAACCGGTTATTGCTATTGTTGGCAGTTTAGGCGATAAAGCTGAGGCGGTCTATCCTTATGGCATAACTGCTATGTTTAGTATTCTTAGTCAAGTGTCGAGTTTATCTCAAGCACTGGATCGAAAAGTCGCCGAAACGAATCTTTATCACACCTCGAAAAATATTGCATTAACCTTAAAAATCGGTAAAACATTGTGCTAATAAAAAAGCCCTTTAAGTTAAAGGGCTTTATTTTTTGCTTACGCAATATTAGGATTTTTTAATCGCAGTCAGTGCCCGACGAATAAAATATAAACAGATAATCACAAACACCGCTAAGCCTAAGTATTGTGGTAATAGCCCTAGATCGGCTGATATTGCAAGCGGCGCATCACTACCGCCACTGGTAATGCTAATCACGATTACGATAGCTAGCAATACCCCAACTAAACTTTCACCGACAATTAACCCCGATGCAATTAATGCCGCTTTGCGATCGACGTTTTTAAATTGTTCTTCCGGATCTAGGTTCGCTTTTTTGGCTTTAGCATAAGCTTTACGCTTAATTATCCACGAAAGTAGTGTACCAATAAAAATCGGAGTGGTAATGGTTGGTGGTAAGTAGATCCCTAAACCAACAGCCAATGCCGGCAAGCGAAACTTAGATTGGTTTTTAGCTAAAATTAAATCGATAATAATAATAATTGATCCAACCGCTAAGCCAATTAAAATCATTGTCCAATCAAGCTGATGAGAAAATATCCCTTTGGCAATGGTGGTCATTAGTGTCGCTTGAGGCGCCGCTAATACTTGAGATTGATCCATATCTGCCCTAGGTAAGGCGCCGGTGAATCCATAAGCGTTATATAAAATTTCAAGAATAGGTGCGATAACAATGGCACCAACAACACAACCAATTAAAAGTGCAACTTGTTGTTTCCATGGTGTTGCATTGACTAAGTAACCGGTTTTTAAATCTTGCAAATTATCGTTTGAGATGCAGGCAACGGCTAAAACTGTGCTGGTAGTAAATAGCGCTAATGCGGTTGCAAAATTAGTCCCTTCAGGGGTAGATAACAAATCATTGGCTTGCCCAATTACCAATAAAATAAGTGATATGGCAATTGCAGCAACAATGGCAATACCGGACATTGGGCTTGCTGAAGAGCCGACTAAACCTGCCATATAGCCACACGCCGCCGCAACAAGAAAGCCCATAATAAATGCAAATAACACAGCGCAAATAACTAACATCCAAGCAACACCAGCGGATAAGCCACTGTCGGAAATAAACGCATAAAAAGTGGCGACTAAGATAACAACCATACCAGCCATAATCGAAAAGATCGCTTTTGGTGATAAGTCACGTTCGGTTGGTGCAATATCATCAACCGAAACATCGGCACGTAATGTTCTAAATGAGATTTTTAATCCTTCAATCACGGGTTTGATTAACGTCAGTAGTGTCCAAATTGCAGCAATTGCAATGGTGCCGGCGCCGATAAAACGAATATCTTTAGCCCAAAGCCCCATAGCCACACTGGCTAATGATTCGCTGGTGTCATAGTCGGTAATTGCGCTTAAAATAGGTATGCCAAACACCCAGCCGATAATGGTGCCGATTAACACGGCAATACCGGAAATAATACCAATCAAATAACCGGCACTGAGTAAAGCTAATGAAAAGCCCATCGGTAATTGGAAGATTGATTTACCGCCAGTAAACCAATAAGAGGCGCTTTCTGACAAAACCCGAAAACCGTTAGTAAACAGACTCACACCAGAGGCAATAACGCCACCAACTAAAATATCTTTCAATCCGGCATTGGAATCATCACCCTCAGTTTTTGAGCCTGCTTTTAATATCTCCGCAGCGGCAACCCCTTCCGGATAAGGTAAGGTGCTTTTTACCACCATAATATGGCGTAGTGGAATTGAAAATAGTACTCCAAGCATCCCCCCGGCGGCACAGATAGCAAAAGTGAGCCAAAACGGGAAATCTTGCCAATAGCCGATCATTAACAATCCGGGTAAAACAAATATAATCGAGGAAAGTGTACCGGCTGCCGATGCTTGAGTCTGCACCATATTGTTTTCTAATATGGTTGAGCCGGAAAATAGCCTTAATACCGCCATGGAAATCACCGCGGCTGGGATAGCGGAAGAAAAAGTTAACCCCACTTTTAAGCCAAGGTAAACATTTGATGCGGTAAATATAATTGTAATAAGGGCACCAAGAATTGTACCTCTCAATGTCAGTTCGCGTAAATTATTCATTAAATGTAATTAAGTTAATTTGTTATGTGAACATTATATACTTAATTGGTGTTTATCTGCTACAAGTTATATTTTTTAACAGTTTTTAACCGTTTTTATGCTTGTTTTTTAACAAAAACAGGCTTTAAAAAACAAAATTAAAGCTGAAAGTGCCAGTAGACAGTAAAAATGGTCAAGTTGTGTTACACTTATTTTTCAATGACCAATCTAAACTATTAAGAGAAAACCAGTGAACCAACTTAAGTGCTTACAGGCGATTACCAAACAGTTACGTGACCCGATTAAAGGGTGTTCATGGGATAGCAAGCAAACTTTTGATTCATTAAAGTCTTATACTCTCGAAGAGACCTATGAAGTTTTAGATGCGATTGATAGAAAAGACATGGACGAACTAAAAAAAGAGCTGGGCGATCTCTTATTTCAAATTGTGTTTTATGCTGATCTTGCCAGCGATCAAGGCGAGTTCAATTTTGACGATATTTGTTCGTCAGTAGCCGATAAACTCGTCAGCCGTCATCCACATGTTTTTGCTGATAAAACCGCTGAAAAGCCGAACTGGGAGCAGTTAAAGCAAAAAGAACGTGATCAAAGGGCGCAATATTCACTATTAGATGATATCCCCAACGCCATTCCGGCGCTAATGAAAGCTGAAAAAATACAAAAACGCTGCGCATCAGTTGGATTTGATTGGGTTGAGTTAAAACCCGTTATCGATAAAGTGAAAGAAGAGCTTTGTGAAGTGGAAGAGGAATTGAATAAAACCACACAAGATCAATCCAAAATTGAAGAAGAGCTTGGCGACCTATTTTTTGCCACCGTTAATTTAGCCAGACATTTAAAAGTTAAATCTGAGTTATGCTTACAAAATGCCAATAACAAGTTTATTCGGCGTTTTAAACAAGTTGAAGCATTACTGAAACATAAAAAGGACAATTTAGCCGATGCAACACTTGAAGAAATGGAAGATGCATGGCAAATTGTCAAACAATCTGAACAATTATCTAGCGAAGTGAATAAAAATGACTGAAAAAAATGAATTGTATCAAGAGATCGAAGCATGGGCACAAAATGCCGTTTTAAATAGTCCAACGTGGAGTATTAACCAGCTCGATTATTCCGAAAAGAGTATTACGGTTGTTGAGATGATTATTGCCGAAATGGCCGATAAAAGCTTTGGCTTACCAGAAGAACAAATTGATATGATATCGCAAGAATATGGCTGTTATTTATTATTAACTGCTCATAAATTATATGGCGGTCAGTTTTATTGGAATCAAGAATTCGAACAACCGATGTTAATCTGCTGTGAGCCTGATTCGACTATTGCACTATTAACGTGGAATAAGGTTAAAGGACGTTTATTAGGTGATAAAACCGATCATATTGCTTATTTCCTTGATGAATTTGGTAAAGCGACTTTTCAACCAGAAAAAGGCACACATGTGGTTTATTTATAACGTTGTAGACTGTGATAGTGAAGGTTTTTAATGAAACTATTCAGTGAGATAAGCACCTAAAAATTTCAAAATGGATATTTATTGCCAGAATAGTTGAAAATGAATGACACACCTTATCTCGGCAATAAAAACGACGCTACCAGGTCTATGCGACCTTGAGTGGTGATAAAATACTTTGATTATTCCATTTACTAAAAAATTGGCAGATGCATTTTATGCGCCTTTATGCTTAAGATTAAAAAATTATCATAGACAGACAAGCTCAACTTTAGCTTATTACATTGAAACGATTTGTCATCCTAAAGGTATCAAAGCGTGGAGAAATGATGCGTTGAAAGCACGCAGTTTTGTTACGATGTTAAGCCTTATCGTTTACACAGATAATTAAATTTTGCCAGAAAATAACCCCGCTAACATTGCGAAAGTGGGGTTATTTTTTGGATTTAATCTAAAACCGCAGTTACACTTCTAAATAATCTAAAATACCTTCTGCCGCTTTGCGACCTTCGCTAATAGCGGTTACCACTAAATCCGATCCTCTTACCGCATCACCGCCGGCAAAGATTTTAGGATTAGTTGTTTGAAAGCCTTTAATTTCCGGTGCAATCACACGGCCTTGCGCATCGAACTCGACCCCGTGCTCAGCTAACCACGGCATGGCATGCGGTTTAAAACCAAACGCCATAATCACCGCATCAGCCGGTAACACAAATTCGGAGCCTTCAATTATCACAGGTGATCGTCTGCCTTTAGCATCCGCTTCGCCTAATTGCGTTCTGACCATTTTTACTCCGGTCACTTGCCCTTTACTGTCGATTTCAATGCTAAGCGGTTGCACATTAAATTGGAACTGTACACCTTCTTCTTTAGCATTTTTCACTTCTCGCTTAGAGCCGGGCATATTGGCTTCATCCCGACGATAAGCACAAGTGACTTCAGTTGCGCCTTGACGAATAGAGGTGCGAACGCAGTCCATAGCAGTATCCCCGCCACCGAGTACTACAACACGTTTATTTTTCATATCAACATAAGGCGTATCATCACTTTGTTGATGCTGCATAATGTGTTTGGTGTTAGCGATCAAAAATGGTAAGGCATCATACACACCATGGGCATCTTCATTTTCTAGCCCAGCTCGCATGGACTGATAAGTCCCGGCACCAACAAACACCGCATCAAATTCATTGATAAGATCAGCAAGTTGCACCGTTTTGCCCACTTCGGTGTTAAGACGGAATTCAACGCCCATTTCGGTGAAAATATGGCGACGATTAATCAATACCTCTTTGTCGAGTTTAAACGCCGGAATACCAAAGGTTAGCAGGCCTCCAATTTCGGGATGACGATCAAACACCACCGGCGTTATGCCATTACGGACTAACACATCAGCGCAAGCAAGCCCGGCAGGCCCCGCCCCAATAATCGCCACTTTTAAGCCGGTTTTTTCAACATTGGATAAGTTTGGTTTCCAGCCCATTTTAAATGCTTCATCGGTAATATAGCGTTCGATACTTCCAATAGTTACGGCGCCAAATTCGGCATTTAATGTACAAGAGCCTTCACATAAACGATCTTGCGGGCAAACTCTACCGCAAACTTCCGGTAAGCTGTTTGTTTGGTGAGAAAGCTCGACAGCTTCTAAAATTTTCCCTTCGTTAACCAGCTTTAACCAGTTAGGAATATAGTTATGTACCGGACAACGCCATTCACAATAAGGGTTACCACAAGCTAAGCAACGATCGGCTTGCGCTTGCGACTGGGCAGGAGAAAATCCTTCATAAATCTCAACAAATTCTATTTTACGAATGTTCAACGATTTTTTTGGCGGATCAACACGTTGTAAATCGATAAACTGATAAACATTTTGACTCATTTTCGTGCTCTCCTTACTGTGCTTGAATGCGTAGTTCAGCAGATGATCGGCTACGATGACCGAGCAGGGCTTTTACATCGCTCGATTTCGGCTTGACTAAAACAAACTGTTTAGCAAACTTTTCCCAGTTGGCTAAAATTTCTTCCGCACGTGAAGAGTGGGTTAATTGTGCATGCTCCATAATTAAGCCACGTAGATGCTCTTCATGAATCGAATAATCAGCCACATTTAACATTTCAACCAGCTCTTTGTTGATACGTTTATGAAAATCGCCGTCGGTATCTAAAATATAAGCAAAACCGCCAGTCATACCGGCACCGAAGTTAACGCCAGTTTTACCCAGTACGCAAACAATCCCACCGGTCATATATTCACAGCCATTATCGCCAATGCCTTCAACCACACTAATTGCGCCTGAGTTACGCACCGCAAAGCGCTCACCAGCACGGCCGGCAGCAAATAATTTACCGCCGGTTGCGCCATACAAGCAGGTATTACCGGCAATGGTCGCTTCGTGGCTTAAAAACGCTGAGCCTTGCGGTGGACGAATAACAATGCGCCCGCCAGCCATACCTTTGCCTACATAGTCATTGGCATCACCGGTTAGGGTTAAATCGACCCCGCCGGCATTCCATACACCAAAGCTTTGTCCGGCGGTACCGTTAAAGTGCAGTGAAATCGGATCGGCAACTAAACCTTGATCGCCATACTTTTTAGCAATATAGCCAGATAGGCTGGTGCCGACAGAGCGGTCAGTATTTTGAATATCAAAGTAGAAGTTTTTACTTTGACGATTATCAACAAACTGTTGTGCTTGCGTGATGATCTCGTTATTCAACACACCTTTATCAAAAGGTTTGTTGTCTTCAATACAGTACACCGGTTTACCTTCAAGTGGTGTGGCGGTTTCTAGTAGCCCGGATAAATCAAGTTTTTGTTGTTTAGCGGTAATGCCGTCAAGCTCTAACAGTAAGTCTGTGCGTCCAATTAAATCGACAATACGGCTTACGCCAAGCTCAGCCATGACTTCCCTTGTATTACGAGCAAGAAAGCGGAAATAGTTCATGGCTTTTTCCGGTAGTCCATGGTAGTGGTCTTGACGCAATTTTTCATCTTGTGTGGCAACGCCGGTAGCGCAGTTATTTAAGTGGCAAATGCGCAGATATTTACAGCCTAATGCCACCATTGGGCCGGTACCAAAACCAAAGCTTTCCGCACCTAAAATCGCCGCTTTAACAATGTCGGTACCGGTTTTTAATCCGCCGTCAACTTGTAACCGAATTTTGTGGCGTAAACCATTGGCAACAAGTGATTGTTGGGTTTCAACTAAACCAAGCTCCCATGGTGAACCGGCATATTTTACCGATGTTAAAGGGCTGGCGCCGGTACCGCCGTCGTAGCCGGAAATGGTGATCAAATCGGCATAAGCTTTAGCAACACCGGTAGCAATTGTGCCAACGCCCGGCTCTGAGACTAATTTTACTGATATCATCGCTTGAGGATTGATCTGTTTAAGATCGAATATCAGCTGTGCCAAATCTTCGATTGAATAAATGTCGTGATGTGGCGGTGGCGAAATCAACGTAACGCCCGGTACTGAAAAACGTAATTTAGCAATATAAGGCGTGACTTTATCGCCCGGTAATTGACCACCTTCACCGGGTTTCGCCCCTTGTGCGACTTTGATTTGAATCACATCGGCACTCATCAAATAACCCGGCGTGACACCAAATCGACCAGAAGCGACTTGTTTTATGCGTGATACTTTTATGCTGTTATAGCGAGCCGGATCTTCGCCCCCTTCGCCGGAATTGGAGTATCCGCCTAAAGTATTCATTGCCTGGGCAAGTGATTCGTGCGCTTCCGGACTTAGTGCCCCAATTGACATTGCAGCTGAGTCAAAGCGTTGAAACAGTGACGTTTCCGGCTCGACTTCATCAAGCGCAATTGCACCATTTTGCGGTGGATTGAGCTTTAATAAATCCCGCAGTGTCGCCGGTGGCCGATTATTGACGATATCGGCATAAATTTTATAATCTTCATAGTTACCATTGTTGACCGCTTTTTGTAGCGATTGGATCACATCAGGATTATAAGCATGATACTCGCCACCATTGACATATTTAAGCAAGCCACCTTGTTCCAATGGTTTACGGCGTAACCATGCTTTTTTCGATAGTTCAAACTGATCTTGCGCAAAATCATCGAAGTTTGCACCACTAATACGGCTACTTACCCCTTGAAAACACAGTTCAACCACATCTTGATGTAGACCCACTGCTTCAAACAGTTTGGAACAGCGATAAGAAGCAACGGTTGAGATGCCCATTTTCGACATAATTTTATATAAACCTTTATTAATGCCGTTGCGATAATTGACGATCGCTTCACGGTAAGATTTATTGATAGTGCCATTGTCGACCAGATGAGCTAAGGTTTCATAAGCTAAATAAGGGTAGATTGCCGTTGCACCAAAACCGAGGAGCACAGCAAATTGATGCGGATCACGACAACTTGCCGTTTCCACAATAATATTTGCATCACAGCGTAAGTTTTTTTCAACTAATCGTTGTTGAACGGCGCCCACGGCCATGGGTGCCGGAATCGGTAATCTGTCAGCAGCAATATTTTTATCTGATAAGATTAATAAAACGGTACCGTTACGGACTTTGGCTTCGGCATCGCCACATAACTGCTCAATGGCATCACGCAAACTACCGTCAATTTCGTAGGTGATATCAAGTGTTTCGGATTTATAGTAACGAGATTCTAAAGCCGTTAATTGTTGAAAATCGGAGTAGACCAATACCGGATATTTAAACGCCACCCGATGCGCTTGTCCTTCCGCTTCGGCAAAAACATTCATCTCCCGACCGATGCTGGTAGAGAGCGACATTACGTGTGCTTCACGCAGTGGGTCAATCGGTGGATTGGTGACTTGAGCAAATTTTTGTCGGAAGTAATCATAGATCAGACGTGGTCTGGTTGATAAAACGGCGAACGGGGTATCATCGCCCATTGAACCGGTTGCTTCTTGCCCATTTTCACCGAGCACACGGATACATTGGTCGATCTCTTCAGCACTATAACCAAACTGTTTTTGATAAGTGGCTAGGAGCGTATCATCGTAACTGCGAGAACCGATATTCTCATCCGGTAAATTTTCAAAAGGGATAAGCTGCTTAACATTTTTTGCCATCCACTCTTTATAAGGATGACGTTTTTGTAAATCGTTATCGGTTTCAGAAGATTGTAAAATGCGGCCTTCTTCAGTATCGATAACCAGTAATTCACCGGGACCAACTCGTCCTTTACTCACTACTTCATCGGGCTGATAATCCCAAATGCCAATTTCAGAAGCACAGGTAATAAGTTTATCGGTGGTGATAACATAACGAGCTGGGCGTAGTCCGTTACGGTCTAAATTACACGCTGCATAACGACCGTCTGACATCACAATACCTGCCGGCCCGTCCCACGGCTCCATATGCATGGAATTGAAATCAAAAAAGGCACGGAGATCTTCATTCATATCGGGATTATTCTGCCATGCCGGCGGTACCAATAAACGCATCGCTCTAACAATATCCATTCCCCCAACTAAAAACAGCTCTAACATATTATCAAGTGAGCTTGAGTCAGAACCGGTCACATTGACAAATGGTGCGGCATTTTGTAAATCGGGGATCAGCGGAGTTTTAAATTTGTAAGAACGTGCTTTAGCCCACTGGCGGTTGCCTTCAATGGTATTAATTTCGCCATTATGTGCCAGATGTCTAAATGGTTGGGCTAATGGCCAACGTGGCACAGTATTGGTGGAAAACCGTTGGTGGAATAAACAAATCGCCGTTTCCATACGAATATCTGCTAAATCCAGATAGAAACGAGGCAAATCTTTAGGCATACATAAGCCTTTATAGATATTGACTTGATTGGAAAAGCTACAAACGTAAAAGGTGTCGTCTTGTACACGTTTTTCAATACGGCGACGTACCATATACAGTCGACGTTCTAAATCAATCTTAGTCCAACCTGCCGGCGCATTAACAAAGACTTGTTCAATTCTAGGAAGTGAAGATAAGGCAATTTCACCTAACACACTTTTATCGATTGGCACTTCTCGCCAACCTAAAATGGATAAGGTTTCATCGGCTAACTCTTGTTCTACAATTTCCCGGCTGGCTTGCGCTTCTTGCTCATCCTGACTGAGAAATAACATGCCTACCGCATAATTTGTCGCTAAGCGCCAACCGGCATCTTGCGCAACTAATCGAAAAAATCTATCCGGCTTTTGTAATAAAAGCCCACAGCCATCGCCCGTTTTACCGTCAGATAAAATTGCGCCACGATGTTGCATTCTTGCCAATCCATGAATTGCAGTACGTACTACTTTATGACTTGGTTGCCCTTCAATATGTGCAATTAAACCAAATCCACAGTTATCTTTTTCAAGATTCTGGTTATATAACATATCATTGCCTCTAATTCATCGCTTTTATATTTTGTGAAGGTATAGGCATTAATCCCATATTGGCTAAGAAATTAAAGAAAAATGCAATTTTGGTCAAATAAATATTACTTATAAGTCAATCTTCTAATAACTGATATGAGACTTATTAATGAAGCTAATAATAAAATGTAGCTTATTGATTATTAAAATTTAAATAGAATATAAGGGCATTATTTTTTAAATAATTTTTATAATCATCATAAGTTGTTTTTCTTTTTTGACAAGAAGTTTCAGAAAATACCTATGTTTAAGTATAAAAATCTTTAATTTTCATTTTAGAAAATAGTAAATGTGGAGATTGTTATTAGGAAAAAAGCATACTCAAAAGCGACTCAAAATCTTAAAGGCGAAAAATACAAATTGGATTTATTGCGATAAAAAAGCGGATAAGTCTTGTCAAGAAGTTTCAGAAAATGCCTATGTTTTAGTATAAAAATTCGTAGTTTTCATTTTAGTAAATATTAAATACTGAAACCGTTTTAGGAAAAAAACATACAAAAAAGCGGTTCAAAATCTTAAAGGCAAAAAATGAAAGATTGGATTTATTGCGATAAAAAAGCGGGCAAGTCTTGTCAAGAAATTTCAGAAAATACCTATGTTTCAGTATAAAATCTTTAATTCTCATTTTAGAAAATAGTAAATATTGAGATTGTTATTAGGAAAAAAAACATACTCAAAAGCGACTCAAAATCTTAAAGGCGAAAAATACAGATTGGATTTATTGCGATAAAAGAGCGGGTAAGTTTTGTCAAGAAGTTTCAGAAAATACCTATGTTTAAGTATAAAAATTTTTGATTCTCATTTTAGAAAATATTAAATACTGAAGCCGTTTTTAGGAAAAAACCATACACAAAAGCCACTCAAAATCTTAAAGACAGAAAAATAAAGATTGGATTTATTGCGATAAAAAAGCGGTGAAGTCTTGTCAAGAAGTTTCAGAAAATATAGGTGTTTTAGCAAAAAATCGGTTGAAATATCCCTTAATGATGACGGATAATTTTATACTGTTATAATCTGCTATTATTTATTTTTAATATCTCAACTATGCAAACTAAAATCACCATTGTAGGCGCTGGTGCAGCGGGGCTTTTTTGTGCGGGGTTACTCGGGCAAAAGGGCTTTGATGTGACTGTAATTGATAACGGTAAAAAGCCCGGGCGAAAGATTTTGATGTCCGGTGGCGGGAAGTGTAACTTCACGAATTTGGATATCGATGCCAAGCACTATATTTCACAAAATCCGCACTTTTGTAAATCGGCGCTTAGCCGTTATAATCAATGGGATTTTATCCAATTAGTCAATCAATATAATATCGCTTATCATGAAAAAGATCATGGTCAGCTGTTTTGTGACAATTCCGCTAAAGAGATTGTCGATATGTTGGTTAGCGAATGCCAAAAAGGCGGTGTTAAGTGGATGATGCAAACGCAGCTCGATGATGTGAAGATCGTGGCTGACGGCTTTCAATTGCACACTTCACAAGGCATTATTGAAAGTGATAGTTTGATAATTGCAACCGGTGGCTTATCCATGCCGGCATTAGGCATGACATCAATTGGTTACAAAATCGCTGAAAAATTTGCCATTCCGGTTGTACCGGTTAGAGCCGGTCTGGTGCCATTTACCTTACATAAACCATTGTTAGATGTGTTATCTCCTCTAGCCGGGATTGCGCTACCGGTTGAAGTGGCTAATGATAAAATCAGTTTTAAAGAGAATTTACTCTTTACCCACCGTGGCTTTTCTGGTCCCGCTATTTTACAGCTATCAAGTTACTGGCAGGCAGGCGAATTTATTACCATTAATTTGTTGCCCGATCTCCCGTTTGAATCGGCATTTAAACCTCTGCTTGAGAAGAATCGTAATCAGTCTTTAAAAAATTGTCTGGCACAAATTTTACCTAAAAGGGTTGTTGAGGCATTAATGCAATTGAATATGATTGCCGATAAGCTGGTTAAACAACTCAATCCTAATGAGCAAAAGCAGCTTTATACTGCCTTAACGCAATGGCAAATTATGCCTAATGGTACAGAAGGGTATCGCACAGCCGAAGTGACATTAGGCGGGGTGAGTACTGATGCTTTATCGTCAAAAACGATGGCCGCAAAGTCACATCCTAACCTCTATTTTATTGGTGAGGTTGTGGATGTAACTGGCGCTTTAGGTGGGTATAATTTTCAATGGGCTTGGAGTAGTGCCTTTGCTTGTGCGAAGGCTTTTGATTAACGAGCTTTTATGTTTGCCATTAATTGTCGATAACGCCCATTTGAATATGATACTTTTTGACCTTATATTGTAATGTCGTGCGGGAAATGTTTAACAATTTGGCCGCCGTGATGATTTTGCCATTAGCTTGATTTAAGGCATCAACAATGAGCTGTCTTTCGTAGTTTTCAACTTGTTCGATTAAGTTATCGCTGCTTGGCGGTGTAACGTTGACCGTTTTTTCCGGCTGGCTTACCTGCTCTTGTTGAGTAAGCGGCGCTTGAATATCAAACAGCTCATCATCAAGGGTGATATGTTGCAGTTCGCCAGGTTCATTTTGCAGCACCATGCTGCGGACTATGGCGTTTTCTAACATACGGACATTGCCCGGCCACGGCGCTGACATTAATTGCTTTAACGCGGGTTCGCTAATACCACTAATGGTCACTTTAACGTCATGCTGATGTTTATCGATAAAGTACCGGGCTAATACCGGAATGTCTTCGGTACGTTCCCTTAAGGCTGGCAGTTTGATTAAACCGACATTTACTCGATAAAATAGGTCGCTGCGCATTTTACCAGTTTTTAACAGCTCTGCCGGCGATTGGTTCATGGCGGCCACAATACGGACATCTGAGTGAATTTCTTTATTACCGCCTAATTGCCAGTAGGTTTTTTCTTGCAAAAAGCGTAATAATTTACTTTGCATCTCTAACGGCATTGCATTGAGTTCATCCAAAAACAGCGTACCGCCATTGGCAAGTTCTAAGTAACCTTGACGGTTTTCTGCGCCGGTAAATGCGCCTTTAACGGTGCCAAATAGCGTGCTTTCAATCAGCGTAGTTGGCAGGGCACTACAGTTTAGCGAGATAAACGCTTTATCACGCCGGTCACTGGTTTGGTGAATTAAGCGGGCAAACAGCTCTTTACCGGTGCCGGTTTCACCCACAATTAATACCGGCACATCGTTAGCACCTAAAATATTGGTTTGATCGATAACGTCCTGCATTTTTTGCGATGCAAAGACAATTTCCGGTAAGGGTTGTTCTTGATTTTGGTATAAACGGCTATTGAGTTTAAATACTTGGTCTTGTAATTGTCTGACGTTGGATAAATTACGGCCTATCTCAACTGCACCGATGATCTCTTTCTGGTGATTATAAAGCGGAACGGTGGTATGAAGGTAGTCAACGACTTTACCAACATGGTTATAATAACTTTGGTAATTGTTTTGATACTCTTTACCATGTTGTAAAGCTTGCAACATAGTGCTATCTTCTTTCTTCAAATTAGGATAAACTTTAAGCATTGGTTTACCGATGGCTTGTTCTTCCGGGAAGCCATCCAACTCAGCACTTTCTTTATTGTAGTAAATATATTTACCTTCTTTATCGATAATGGCCATTGGCTGATGCATTAAATCGAAAAAATGTTTAAATACATCCAATGCTTGTGATAATTCAGGATCGATTGTCATGATAGTAGTACCTTTTGAAATTGAGATCATTTACTAAGTGGTATATTAATTTTTAAAAGCCTTTCAACCATTACCTCAACAATGACGAATTTTTGTCATAAAAACATATTTTTTACTAAATGACTAATATTTTTTTTGTAAGTATATAGTTAAGAATTTGATTTATAAGTAATTTTTAAGTTGGCATGCTGATTGCATTACTTGTGAGAAGCCATTTTTCTTATTCATTATGTACTTTTTTATGTACTAATTAACTGGAGGTCATATGTCCGACAAAATTATGTCAAATTATAACAAAATACGCACAGATCTTATAACAAAAGATCGTCGTTTTAGTGCTGAAAGTGGCAAATTATGTTTTGATGGGGTTAATTTAGAAGAATTAGCCAGAAAATACCCAACGCCTTTTTATGTTTTTTCTGAAAAGGAAATTGATCGTAACGTTCAAGAAATCAAAGAAGCATTTAAAGCGCATCCTAAAACAAAAATTTTCTATGCTTCTAAAACCTGTTCGGTAATGGGCGTACTTAAAGCAATTAAAGACGCAGGTATCTATGCTGAAGCAAACTCAATGTTTGAAGTGCGTAAATGTTTAGATATCGGTTTCCCGGGAAGCCAAATTGTTTTCAACGGTGTGGTTAAAAAACCTGTTGATTTAGAATTTGCTATCCAAAACGATCTTTACATCATCAACGTAGATAGCTTATATGAGCTTGATATTATTGATGAGATTTCACGACGTTTGAAAAAAGTGGCAAATGTGTGTGTGCGTGTTGAACCAAATGTACCGTCAGCAACTCACGCAGAATTAGTCACCGCTTATCACGCTAAATCTGGTATCGACTTAGAACAAGCTGAAGAGACTTGTCGTCGTATTCTTGAAATGCCTTATGTTCATTTACGTGGTTTACATATGCACGTAGGGGATCAAGTACCGGAAGCAGAACCTTTTGCCAAAGCGACCAAAGTATTAGTTGATGAATCACGCCGTTTAGAAGAAGTGCTTGGCATTAAATTTGATTTAATCAACGTTGGTGGTGGTATTCCTGTTCCATATAAATATGACGAAGAAAATGGTAACCCATTAGAAGACAATATGTATGCAGGTATTACCGCACAAGATTTTGCTGATGCAATCATTAGCGAAGTTCACAAATGGCGTACTGATGTTGAAATCTGTATTGAACCAGGTCGTAAAGTAACCGGTTCAGCGGGTGTACTTTTAACTGAAGTTGCTTGTGAAAAACGTAAAACTAACTATGACTTAGACGGTAACATCGAAGAACATGTTGAATGGAAATTTGTTGATGCTGGTTATAGCGTGTTATCTGACAGCCAACACTTTGATTGGTTCTTCTATGTCTATGATGCATCAAGAATTACTGAACAACATGATGAGTACATTAAATTAGCGGGTCCATTATGTGACGGTGGTGACTATTTCCACGTGGGTGTTAAAGGTGAAGAGTTCTTATTACCAAAAGACACTCAAATTGGCGATATCATTGCTTTCCTTGATGCCGGTGCTTATACCATCGAAAGCCAAACAGTTTATAACAACCGCCCACGTACTGCTGTTGTTATGATTGATAAACATGGCAAAGATCGATTGATTCGCCGTGAAGACACTTACGAGGATATGGTTGGATACGACGTGTATTAATCATGAACTGGCTGGGGCAATAACTGCCCCAGTTGTTATTATGTGAGGTTATTATGAGTGATTCTAAAGATTCAAGTTTACTTGGTATTAAAGACATTGTGTTTATGAATGTCATTGCAATATTAAGTTTACGTCAAATTCCGAATGTTGCGCCTTATGGGGCGTCAGCAATGGTACTTTGGCTACTTGCTGCATTCTGTCTTTTCTTCCCTTTAGCCATGGTATGTGGTGAGCTTTCAACAGGCTGGCCAAAAGATGGTGGGATCTTTGTATGGGTAAAAGAAGCATTTGGTAAACGTGTTGGTTGGATAGTGGTTGTTTGCTTCCTGTTTTCATGTGTACTTTTCTTCCCATTAATGTTGCAGTTTGGTTTTACTGCAATTGGTTATATGTTTAGTCCTGAACTTGCTCAAAATCAGGTGTTTATTGGTGTCGGTTCCATGGTGGTATTTTGGATTTTGACATTAATGAATATCAAAGGTATGCAATGGACTAAAGTTATCAATAGTGTCAGTGCATGGCTTGGGGTATTTATTCCGGCTGCAATTATTGTGCTATTAGCAATTGTTTGGCTATTAACTGGTCATCCAATGGCAACTGACTATAGTCATCTTAGCGATTGGATCCCTGATTTAAGTAGTTGGGATACGATTGTGTTTTTATCTAGTATGATGTTTGCTTTTGCTGGCCTTGAAGTTGCGCCGATGATCGCTGGTCGTACTCGTGATCCACAACGTGATTTCCCTAAAGCAATGGCGGTATCAGCAATTGTGATTGTGGGTATTTACATGATTGGTTCTTGGGCAATTAATACTTTATTGCCAGCTGAAGATACTGATATTGTTGCAGGTGTAATGCAAGCAATGGAAGCGGCGGCAAAAGAGTTACATATGCCTTGGTTATTACCGGTTATGGCAATCTGTTTATTCTTTGGTGCGTTAGGACAAATTAACTCATGGTTAGTTGGCCCTATCTATATGTTACAAGAAGCATCAAAAGAAGATAATTTACTTGGCGAACGTGTTGGTCGTTTACACCCTGTGTATAAAACACCAGCTTTTGCGTTAATTGTTCAAGCAATTATTGTAACCGTACTTTGTTTCTCAACTTTCGTATCACCGAGTATTGCAGCAGCATATTGGATGTTAACGGCGTTAACAACAATCTGTTACTTTATCCCATATTTAGTGATGTTTATTGCTTATTATCGTTTACGTATTACTCAACCTGATGTACCACGTAGCTTTAAAATTCCGGGTAAAGTGTTACCGATTGTGTTACCTGCGTTAGGTTTCTTATCGACTCTATTTGCGGTGATCTTAGTGTTTATCCCACCTGCACAAATCGATATGGGTGGATATGTTGAATATATCGCTAAAATTGTTGGTGGTGCGGTGTTAGCTATTGTGTTAGCTGAATGGATCTACCATAGAGCACAAAAACGTAATCGCTTGCAACAACAATAAGATATAGAGGAGTAAAGTATGTACAAACCTATATTGGAAATCGATTTACGTAAATTAAGAAACAATGCTCGTGTTGAAAAAGAGCTGTTAGCTAAACACGGCATTGAAGTAATGGCCGTCAATAAAGTTTTTGATGGTTGCGTTGAAACCGCCAAAGCCGTGCTTGACGGCGGTATTGATGTGATCGCTGAGTCAAGAACTTACAATTTGAAAAAATTAAAAGACGCCTTAAATTGTAAGACCTGTTTATTACGTAGCCCTTGTTTAAGCGAAATCAGCGATGTTGTTAAATATGCTGATATTAGCTTAAACAGTGAAAAACAAGTTATCCAAGCGCTTTCGGATGAAGCCGTTAAGCAACAAAAAATTCATCAAGTATTATTAATGGTGGATATGGGTGACTTACGTGAAGGTATTTGGTTTGAACACCTCGATGATATCATCGATACCGTTAAACTCATATTATCTTTACCAGGTGTTGAGCTTTATGGGCTTGGCACCAACTTTAACTGCTATGGTACTGTTCTGCCAACCGTTAAAAATGGCGTGGATTTTTTACACATAGCACGTAAAGTGGAAGAGGCTTGTAATATCAAAATCAAATATCTGTCAGCAGGTAATTGCACCAGCTATCATCTGCTTGATAAAGGTATTTGGCCTGAAGGATTAAACCACATCAGAATCGGTGGTTTACATGAGTTTGGTATTGAGTATGTGGATATGAAATATCTTGATGAATTCCACCACTCAAATAAACCTGTTGAGAAGGCATGCAGTAATTTATATAAATTATATGCCCAAATCATCGAGCTCAATAGTAAACCTACTGTTCCTGTTGGTGAGTTAGGGGTTGATGCATTTTTAAATAGTAAAACATTTGTTGATAATGGTACACGTAAACGTGCTTTACTGGCCTTTGGACGTCAAGACGTTCCGGCCGAAAACTGTGTTCCTATCGACGATAACATTACTGTTTTAGGTCAAACCAGTGATCATACTATTGTTGATATTGAAGATGTAACTGAAACATTGAAAGTCGGCGATATGATCGGTTTTGAACTCGATTACACAGCCTTACTCATGGCATGTCAAACAAATGGCGTAGAAAAACGTTTTATTTATTAATTCGTGCTAGCTGCCGGGTCACCGGCAGCTTTTATTGATTACTAGGCGGTTTACATGGCTATATCAGAAACTCAAGAAAGTCCTTATCCCAGTAACTTAAAGAAAAACCTTAAAAATCGTCATCTTTTGATGATTTCGTTAGGCGGATCAATCGGTACGGGATTATTTATTGGTATTGCAGCACCTCTTAGCACGGTTGGACCGTTAGGGACAATTATTGCCTATTTAATGGCGGGCAGTATTATGCTCTCTACGATGCTTTGTTTAGGTGAGCTTTCTTGCGCTTTTCCGCATGCTGGTTCTTTCCAACACTATGCATTAATGTTTATTCCCAATCCAATATGGAGTTACACCATTGGTTGGTTATATTGGTTAAGTTGGGTATTGTCAATGGCGGCAGATCTTACAGCGGCTGCTATGATTGCTCATCAAGTCTTTCCTTCCATTCCTATCTATCTTTTTAGTTTAATTATTTTAGTTGTTATCACCTCGGTGCATTTAACCTCGGTTCGTGCCTTTGGTGAAAGTGAATACTGGTTTTCGACCATAAAAGTGTTGGCGATTATTGCTTTTATTGCCACCGGCATTTATCTGCTTTATCAGCAATATGAGCAAACGCATCTACTGCCGACATTTAAAACAGAAAGTGGTTGGTTTCCCAACGGCTTTTTGTCGATTTTTGTCTGTATGACAATTGTCACTTATTCATTTCAAGGGGTAGAGTTAATTGGTAGTGCGGCTGGCGAAGCACAATCGCCACAATCGGTTTTACCAAAAATTATTACCGGCGTTGCTTTTAGAATTATTCTATTTTATGTATTAGCAATAGCGGTGTTGGCGCTTGTCTATCCTTATGGCGTTGCTCACGATGAAATCAGCCCGTTTGTTTGGGTCTTTAACAAGGCCGGGATTCAGTTCGCCTCTTATATGATGCTATTTGTGATTTTCTGTGCTGCTATTTCGGCTGCTAATTCTGCCGTTTATGCCAGTTCAAGAATGTTGTGGTCTATGGCACAAGATAATTTAGCTCCAAAATCGTTTTCTAAAGTAAATAAACGAGGGGTACCAACAAAAGGCATTCTCTTTATTGCTATCATTGCGTTAGTTTCGCTATTTTCGAAATATATTGCTGCTGATAAGCTTTATCTTTATTTAGTCGCCGGTACCGGACAGGTCGGCTGTTTTGCCTGGATTATCATTGCATGGTGCCAATATCAATTCCGTAAGGGGGTGAACAGTGGTAAATACCCGAAAGAGATGATTAAATTCAAATCACCGCTGTTTCCATGGTTAGCCATGATTTCAATTACGGTCAATATTGTGATTATACTGGGCGTTTGGTTTGGTGAGTCAGGCCATTATATTTTACTGTCTGAACTGGCATTAATTACTATTATTTTAATTTCTTACTTTTTTTATAAAAAACGTAATCCCGCTATCACAACTAAGTCAACTTAGTTTTTGTCTAACAATGTAATCATCATCACTTAGGATGATGATTACATGTCAAAATCTTATCGATAAAACGTTTAAGGTAGTGTGTTCAAAGTGTGGCTTTGTTTGCACAGCAACGTTAGATGACTATTTTAAAAATGCCGCAACCCCGGTAAACACAACTTGTGCTGCGATAGCGGATACTAACAGTCCGGTTAATTTTGATAATATCGCAATGCCGGTATTTTTTAATACTTTAGCAATCGTTTTGGCGCATAGAAGCATGGCGTAAATACCTAAAGAGGCGATCAATAAAGAGACGGCGCCTACCATGTTTGCAGCAAATCCGACGGAACTGGTGCCCATAACAATGATTGTCCCGATAGACGCAGGCCCCATACACAGCGGTACCGCAAGCGGAACGACGCTGATATCATCATCGCTACTAATTTTGTTTTTTTCCGGCGAATCATTCATTAATGAAACTGCGGTAATAAACAGTAAAGCACCAGAGCCGATTCGAAACGCATTTAAGGTAAAACCAAAAACGCTAAACAGGGTATTACCGAAAAAGAATAGTATGATACCGATAATAAATACTGCACACGAAGTTTTACGCGCGGTTTTGCGGCGTAATGATTCGTCGTACTGTTTAGTACCACTTAAAAATGCGCTTAATACCGCTGGTGGCGTCATAAGGGCAAAGAGTTTTATGGTTGTTGAGACAATATCAACAAGATAGTTACTCATAGTATTACCTTTCAAAGAATAACAGTAAATTGGATTTAGTTGTCAACTTCAGACAGTTGGCTGGAAGATAATATGATAGATACAAAAACGGCCACCGTAAAGGTGACCATATTTAATCTGATATATTTTAATTGGTTTTTAAATTGTAACCAATCAATATTAGTTAAGGCGCTCTTTAATACGAGCCGCTTTACCACGAAGTTCGCGTAAGTAGTAAAGTTTCGCTTGACGTACTTGACCACGACGTTTCACAGTAATTGAATCAACAATTGGTGAGTGAGTTTGGAATACTCGTTCAACACCTTCGCCATTCGAAATTTTACGTACTGTAAATGCAGAATGTAAACCACGATTGCGAATAGCAATAACCACACCTTCATATGCTTGAAGACGTTTTTTGTTACCTTCAACAACCCATACTTTTACTTCAACCGTATCACCCGGGCGAAAAGACGGGATGTCTTTTTTCATTTGTTCTTGTTCTAATTGCTGAATAATTGCATTTTTCATAATATTATCTCTTACTAGTTATACTGAAATTTTAGTCGCTATGTTTATCACGATATTCCCGTTGGAATTCAGTGAGTAAACGTTGCTCTTCATCAGTCAGAGCTAGATTTTCAAGAAGATCTTCTCTTCTCAACCAAGTTCGTCCTAGTGATTGTTTCAATCGCCAGCGACGAATCGCTTCATGGTGTCCGGACATTAACACATCGGGCACCGCCATTCCATCTAACACCTCTGGACGAGTATAGTGCGGGCAATCAAGTAAACCGTTAACAAAAGAGTCTTCTTCTGCCGATGACTGGTGATTTAACACGCCCGGTATAAACCTTGCTAATGCATCAATCATTGTCATTGCCGGTAATTCACCGCCACTTAACACGTAATCCCCAATTGACCACTCTTCATCAATTTCGGTTTGGATAACGCGCTCATCTATACCTTCGTAACGTCCACAAATCAAAATAAGTTTTTGATTATGTGACAATTCGCAAACACCTTGTTGGTCAAGTTTGCGCCCTTGTGGGGAAAGATAGATTACTTTTGTATCTTCACCTGCTACTGCTTTTGCCGCATGAATGGCATCCCTAAGGGGTTGTACCATCATTAACATGCCGGGCCCACCGCCATAAGGTCTGTCATCGACAGTCTTATGCTTATCATGCGCAAAATCGCGCGGGTTCCAATATTCTACTGTTAACAGTCCGTTTTTAACTGCTCGACCAGTAACGCCATAACTAGTAATAGCTTGAAACATTTCGGGAAAAAGGCTTATTACGCCAATCCACATAATCTTACCTTACCAATTAAAAAGCAGGATCCCAATCGACCATAATCATTTTTGTTGTTAAATCAACCTGTTTAATAAATTGTTCTTCAACAAAAGGGATTAAACGTTCTGTTGCTCCAAATGCATCTTTTAGATTGGCTTTAACGACCAACACATCATTAGAACCGGTTTCCATTAAATCAGTGACTTGACCTAAGTCATAACCGTTAACTGTTTTCACTCGACAGCCGATAAGATCTTTCCAATAAAAATCGCCTTGATTAAGCTTAGGCAATTTATCAGCATCAACAAACACTTCAGCATTCGTTAATGCATTTGCTTGATCTCGATCATCAACGTCTTTGAGTTTGACAATCATATCCTGATTATGCGGTTTAAAGCTTTCTACGATTACTTCTTGCCATTGTCCAGCACGCTGGATATACCAAGGGGTGTAATCAAAGATACTATCCGGAAATTCTGTAAACGAAAAAATCCTGAGCCATCCACGAATTCCGTAGCTTGAACCAAGTTTACCTACAACAATTAGATTCTCAGTATTCATTATCATTACAGTGACTATAAACGACTAAATTAAGCAGCTTTTTGTGCTTGTTTGATCAATGAGTTAACACGATCAGAAACGGTTGCACCTAAACCAACCCAATGATTTACGCGATCAAGATCTAAACGTAATTCTTCTGCTTTACCTTGTGCAATTGGATTAAAAAAGCCAACGCGCTCAATAAAACGACCATCACGTGGGTTACGGCTATCAGTGACAACTACTTGATAAAAAGGGCGCTTTTTAGAGCCACCACGAGCTAAACGAATAGTTACCATAACATCCTCTTAAATTAAAAAATAATCTTTCTTTTGCCCAACATGGACAAAATCAAAGCCCCGAAATTATACTCTTTCTGGCAAAAAGTGCAATGACTGTTTATCAGCTGGGGTTAGTGCGAGATTATTTATAATAAAGCAAATAGTCCTGCCTAATTATTTGCGTGATTGAGGGGTAACGGTAATGGTTTGAATTGTTTACAATTTGCTGTTAGAAAATATCTATATTTATAAGTGCAGCATTTAGTCTTTTTGCATGCATATCGAGCGCTAAAGTGTGGGTGTAACACCGCCACTTTGCTGTTTGCTTTACACTTTAGATTAATCCTTTTTCAAGTTGAGCATAATAATATTGCCATTATGTCTTTTAAGCAGATATCTTTTAAATGAGCGGTTTATTTAATTAAGAAAAACAGCGGCAATTGCCCAAACCAACGCAAAAATTTTAAGTGTTTACTCAGCAAAACAATGAAATAAATTAATAGGGTTATTTGTTGGGCTTTTTGCGAATAAATGCCCGTTTTATGACATCAAAGAAACCTAATGATTTCACCATTTTTTGGCTATCAATATAAACTCGAATCGCTCGTAAAACTGTTTTGGGATCTTTCGAGGAAAAGGTAAAAGTGCCATTTTGTTTGGTATGTATTTGGTAGCGTGGTATCCACTTACCGCCAAATAAGACCGATGCGCTGACAAAATCAATCTCTTGCCATGGGATTTGTATATACTTACGGCGGTCACGTTGATGATAAAATTCAAAGGCTTTATCGCCAATCATAATATTGCCGTATTCAGTGGTGCCAACAAAAGTTGTTCCTTTGGTGGTCAGATCGATTTTGGTATTTAATGATTGAACCATATTTCTCCAAGTATGATGGTAATTTAGCGATGCTATTTTGCCTGCTATGTTCAATATCGGTAATTAGCAAGCCGGGTGATAATTGTATCAGTCAAAAACGCCGCTAATAGAGAGAGAAAGCACTATGTTTTTATACTCAAACATAGTGCTTTTCTGAAACTTCTTTACAAGATTGGTTGCTTATAAAAGACCAATCACATGTCCACCAATGCCGACTAGGAATAGTGCAAGAATAATTAAGATTGGTGATACTTTTTTACGTAATAACCACATACATAAAAAGGTTAAAAGTAATGGAACCAGTCCAGGTATCAGCTGATCTAAGTTATTTTGTAAAGTAACTATCTTCGTTTGTGTGAGAGATAATCCAGCTTGCATTTGTTCTAAGGCTTCTTTAATACCTGTTGCACCATTAGATATTTTGCTCCAATCAATAAAGGCACCGTCTGCCAATTTCACTTTTGAAACGACAGGTTGGAAATTGATCGATACCCACCTTTGCACCAAAGCTGCCAGAACAAACATCCCTAAAATTGAGGCGCCTTTGGTAATTTTTTGCAGTAAACCACCTGATAGGTTATCTGTGATTTTTGAACCGGTACGATAACCAAACTCTTGGGTATACCACATAAAGCCCCAACGAATAATATTCCAAAGTAAAAAGAATAAAATCGGTCCTAAAATATTGCCACTTAGTGCGAGCGATGCACCTAGGGCACCAAGCATTGGTCGAACAGTAAACCAGAACACCGGATCACCGACACCGGCTAAAGGTCCCATCATACCCACTTTTACCCCTTGAATAGCCACATCATCAACTGGTGCGCCATTGGCACGCTCTTCTTCAAGAGCAAGAGTTACCCCTAAAACAGGCGATGCTAAATAAGGGTGAGTATTAAAAAACTCTAAATGGCGTTTTAATGCAGCAGAACGATCTTCTTTAGTGGTATACAATTTTTTAATCGCCGGAATCATTGAATAGACCCAGCCGCCATTTTGCATACGTTCGTAGTTCCAAGAACCTTGAAGGAAAGTTGAGCGCCAAGCAACTGCTAAACGATCTTTTTTAGTTAATTGAATTTTATCAGTCATTTTCTTCTCCAAGTTCCTAGTAATCATTCAAAATATCATCTAGTGGATCACCTTTATCACCACCATTTGAGTTGTTGCCACGTTCAGAAAGATTAAGGTAAATTAACGCTAAAGCAATACCTAATGCACCAAGGGCAATCAAGGTTAATTGGGAAATAGCGGCAACAACAAAACCGATAATGAAAAACGGCCATACTTCACGGGTTGCCATCATATTGATAACCATTGCATAACCAACAGCCACAACCATGCCACCACCAATAGCCATACCGGTGGTTAACCATGTTGGCATTGCATTTAATGCGTCTTTAACTGTTTCAGCCGGAATAAATAGTAATGCTGCAGCTGGGATAGCGATACGTAAACCTTGCATGCAAATGCCCAATATTTGGAGTAATTCAATACGTCTAATATTGCCTTCTTCCGCTGCGCTATCCATCATATGAACCAAAGGCACAGCCAGTGTTCGAACGATCATTGTTAAAAACAGTCCGGCAACCGCTAACGGAATTGCAACCGCAATCGCTGTTGAAACACCTTCAACGCCTTGCCCGCCTAACACTAATATAATTGATGAGGCAACAGACGCTAGTGCCGCATCCGGTGCCACTGCTGCGCCAATGTTTGCCCAGCCTAGTGCTATCATCTGTAATGATCCACCTAATACTACACCAGCTTCTAGATTACCGGTTACCAGTCCAATTAATGAACATGCCACTAACGGTTGATGAAATTGGAACTGATCTAAAATACCTTCCATTCCTGCCAGAAAGGCGATAGCTATCACTAACAGGATAGCAACGATTGATAACGTCATAATATAACCCCTTAATTAAGACTTATTCTTTTGTTCGGCTAACTCTTCTTTCGCTTTAGTTAATAATTCATCCATATTGCTATTTGAATCATTAGGCACTTTGCGAACATCGAATTTAATATTTTTTGCTTTTAATTTTTCAAAGGCTTCAACGTCTTGCTCATTCATTGAAAGCACTTTATTTACCATGACTTTACCCACTGAGTGAGCCATGGAACCAATATTGAGTACCTCAATATCGACGCCGCCTTCAACAGCTCGCACGACATCTTCCGGGTTTTCAAAAAGTAATAGTGCTTTGGTATTCCCAAAACGGGGATCTTTTGAAACCTCGATGATTTTTTTGATTGGTACGACGTTGGCTTTAACACCAGGAGGAGCGGCTTCTTCAATGAGTTTTTTTCTTAACTCATCTTTAGCAACTGAATCAGAAACAACAATAATACGATTAGGATTGGTCGATTTAGTCCAGGATGTGGCAACTTGTCCATGCAGTAAACGAGAGTCGACTCGAGCTAACACAATCTTCATTTTTCCGTCACCAAGCACAGTGCCTTCCGGAATGGTATTTGATGTTTGTTTTGCAGGAGCTTGATTCGCTGGCGCATCTACCGTTGCACGAATGCCGTCTTTAGCCGATTCTAAAATTGCTCCGGCGATCTCTTTTGCTGACTCCATGGAGAAACGTGATGAATAAGCTTCAATTAACATGGGCAAGTTTAGGCCAGCGACAATTGCCCAATTAGGGTGCGCTCCGCATAAATTATTTGCTTGATTAAATGGCGTGCCGCCCCATAAATCGACCAAAAATAACACTTCATCTTGATTATCAAATGTGGCAATAGCGGCTAACATTCGTTCTTTTAGACTTTCAGGGCTATCACTTGGGTGCAATGTTACGGCTTTAACATTTTCTTGTTCACCAAATATCATAGAGCCTGATTGTAGAATACCTTCAGCAAACTCACCATGAGTTGCCAGGATAATTCCTACCATATAACTACCTCCTGATTTTTATATTATTCGCTAATATAAATGTTATAAATTTTTCAAAAAAAAATGATATATCCTACATAATTAGTTGATTATAAAATATATTTTTTTGCGTAGTACAAAACGATTTTCTTACTTGTTGCAATTCAACTATTTTACGATTTATGTATTTTAGCTGATTATAATTGATAAAATACAAATATTGAAAAAAATTGTGATGCTATATAGATTAATCATTTGTATTTTATAAAGTTATTCACTGTTACATGAAAATATTTCAACTATGTATCATGATCGACAATCTCAACCAATCCCTTTAAGATAAATGGCATTTATTTAATCCATAATGATTTATTTTTATATTTCAGATCAAGTTCATGACTAAACCATCTGCCATTTAATACTTCAGCGATTAAAGTCTTTTTAACCTTTGCATCGATTGACTGATCGTTATCCATTTGATTAAGCACATCTTGATAGTTCCATTTTTGCTCACCCATGTAAATTTGGGCTTGCTGTCTATCGGCGTTAAGGTAAAGTAACGATTGGTTTTTAGCTGTCCAATTTTCCCAATAAATTAGATCATCGCCGTTAGGGTTGCCGTGATGAATAAAGTTATGCAGATATTGTTTAAATATCATGCTCAGTTGCTTAGCGCCTTTAGTCTCAAATGCATTGCCAATTATCTTTTCATAATTATCTGAAGAATGATCCATTAATGGGATGAAAACACCATGAAAAGCGCCAAATATTCCCATAGGCAAGCCAACAGTATTTTGATCCTCGCCATATTTTATTGTCACGCCAAAAATATTGGCTGGGTAAAATGGTGCCATTTTGTTAGCTGAGTCGGTAACATTAAATAGTTCATAAAGGCGACTGCCATATTTATTGGCAAATTGAAATTCAGCTGACGCTTTGGTGGTCAATGAATCGGCTTCTTGACTAAAATAAGGGGACGATTGTGCAAATAGTGAAAACTCGCCAGTACCGGTAAGCATAATTAACGGGACACTATTGTAGTGTTGAGTATTAAAACCGTCTTTAGGGATCACATAGCCGTCATTGTATAAATGTGGAAAAACACTCATTCTTATACCGGCATTTCCCATTAGCGCAACAAGCCGATCGGATGAGATGCTATAGAGGTATTTTTTGACTTCAGATTGATTGGTTAACAACCATTGATAAGCTTGTTCTTCAGTTGGTTTAATTTTGTCTTCAACCACCAGTGGGGCGATAGCTTTGGCAAACACTTTGATACTATCGTCTTTATCCGCGACCGTCATGCCGCCACTAAATGAAATAGCTTGTTGAAATTTATCTTTAAAGATAGGAGAAATTAACATTGCCATTACATCTCGTCCACCTGCTGAAAAGCCTGAGACGGTAATATTATTCGGATCGCCGCCAAATTGCGCAATATTTTGTTTTATCCAATCTAATGATTTTGCTATATCAAGTAGCGCATAGTTACCTGAATCTTCTAATTTATCGCCGGTTTGTAAGGCTGGAAGCGGGGTAAATCCCAATGGTCCTAAACGGTAATTAATTGACACAAAAATGGCATCAAGATCGGTTACCAGCGTGTTGCCAGTCATTTCCATGGCGGTGCCAATTTGGTTATTTCCGCCGTGTATATAAACCAGTACAGGTAAATTATTTTTATGATTATTAGGGCGATAGATATTAAGGTTTAAGCTATCATCAGAACCTATTATATTATTGTCTTTAAGTTGCATGGCAACTTGACCAGCTTTAGTTGCATCAAATACGTCGTTCCAATGTTCAACATCAACCGGTTTTTTCCACCTTAACTCGCCGGTTGGGGATTTGGCATAAGGTATGCCCGTCCATTGAATGACATTATTAATTTGGTCGTAATGCCCTTGGATTAAGCCATATTGTGTTTTGATAAGCGTTGAATCAGCAGTTGTTGGTGTAGTGATGTTTTCATTATGGCTAGGAAGCGAGTTTTCTTGACTAAAGCCAACCGTTGGTGTTGCCAGCGTAATTAGACCCAGAAAAGCGAGAGTTGTTTTAAACTTATAGAATGATGTTTTCATACATTTCCCTTGTGTATTAATAAAAAGCCATTAATGTGAAATAGTTAATGTTAAAAATTAGAGAGAAGTGTATTCATATTACGAAATAAAGTATGACGAAATTACTCTTAATCTAACAAGCTCATATTTCTAAACGTGATAGAAATTAATACTATTTTGGTTATAAATCTAATAATTGTAGTAACAGTATTCGGTATATTTTTCTATAACTTGTATTAATGTCAACAATCATGATTGAAAAATTAGACTTGAGTCATAAAATCTCTTTTGCTAACTGCTTTAACTGCATCAAATTAGCTTATCATGGTGTTGAGTGCTTTTCTGATAAATCCTTTATTTTCCGATAACCGTTTTTTGGCCTCAATCACATCAAGATCGGCCAAAATCATTAAAATTGCTGTTTTGCAATGCTGTTCACTTTGTTGCAAAGCCAAAATGGCGGTTTGGCGATCACATTGTGTTGCTTGCCTAACAATTGCTATTTGCCGTTCGATAAGTTTAGCATTAGTTGCTTCAACATCGACCATTAAATTACCATAAACTTTACCGATTTTAATCATGCTGGCGGTGGTGAGCATATTAAGGACGAGTTTTTGGGCTGTGCCGGCTTTCATTCTTGATGAGCCTGTAATCACTTCGGGCCCAACAATGGGAGTAATGGCAATATCGGCTATATCTATCATTGGCGCGTTGGCATTACAGCAAAGGCTAATGACAGTTGCACCTAGTGTTTTGGCGTATTGCATTCCACCGATGACATAAGGTGTGCGCCCACTAGCTGCAATCCCGACTAAAATATCATTGGCCGAAAATTGAATATCGGTTAAATCGATAACTGCCAGCTCCGGTTTGTCTTCAGCGTTTTCAACTGCTTTAAAAATGGCTGGTTTACCGCCCGCAATTAAGCCTATGACTTGTTGAGGTGGCGTGCCATAAGTTGGTGGGCATTCACTGGCGTCTAAAATGCCAAGCCGGCCAGAAGTGCCGGCACCAAGATAGATAAGTCTGCCATTATTTAAAAATGCATGACTGATTGCATCGACAGCATTTGCGATGTTAGCAAGCTGCTTTTCAACCGCTAGCGCAACTTGCTTATCTTCATTATTAATGATGCTGAGAATTTCAAGCGTGGAACATTGATCGATGTGTTCACTGTTAGGGTTTTGATTCTCGGTCATCATATCGCCAAGATTAATGTTTTGCATGCTTTTTTAATCCTATCCATAAAAAGAGTATGACAATGGCAACTAAACTGCCGAAGCCGACACCTATTGCAATAACGGGTAATTCCATGGCGACCGCTAAAGTATAAAGCCCTAGCATAATCATCATAGCACTATTTTGACTTAAGTTTTGGATTGAAACAACACTACCGGCACCAATTAACTCTTTCCCCATTTTTTGAATTAACGCATTAAGTGGCACGATAAAAAATCCGCCTAAAGCGCCAATTAGAATCAGTAAAATATACGATGAAATAATATTACTTTGTAAGGTGAATGCTATAACGGTCAGTCCCATTACTATTCCTGCCGGAATACAACGCAGGGTATTTTTCATCGAGATACACATACTTGCCAGCCCGGCGCCAATAACAATACCGATAGCCACAACTGCATTAAGGTTAGTCGGTGTGGCATTATCTTCAATACCTAATACGATTGGTACCCAAGCGATTAACAGGAAACGTAGCGTAATTCCGGCACCCCAAAATAGACTGGTACAACATAGTGTGTATAAGGTTTGTTTATTGGTGAAAACCACAGTAATGGTTTTAACAAAATCTTTCAATATGCTGATAAATTTCCATTCAATATTTTTTCTTGCGGCCGGAAGTTTTGGTATGAAAATATTGGCAAGCACGGCCAGTCCATACATCAAAACACAAGTGAGCAAGGAGGCAATAATACTCATATCCGCAATATGCCCGCCAGCCAGTGAACCGAGTAGAATTGCGGCAATTGTCGATGACTCAATCAAACCATTGGCTTTCACCAGATTATCGCCGGTAGTTAGCTCGCCCAAAATACCATATTTTGCTGGGGAGTAGGTTGCGGCGCCAATTCCCACTAAAAAATAGCCGACAAAAGGGGTAATATCTAAACAGATACAACCGGCACCAATTAACTTGATCGAATTTGCAATCATCATTGCTCTGCCTTTGGACATGCTGTCGGCAAACTGACCGACAAAAGGCGAAAGAATGATAAATGGGACGACAAAACTGATTTGCAGTGCTGATTGGCTCCATTCGGGATAATGAAGATTTTTAATATAAGCGAGAATGGCAAAAAAGATCGCATTATCGGCAAAAGCTGAAAAAAACTGCGCCAGCATGGTTGCGACCATGCCTTTGCTTAATAAGGAATAGTGATTCATGCGTAATCCTTTCGGTTATTCGTCAGCCATTTTTCGAAGAGTGATAAAATCAATTTTACCCGTCCCGAGTAGCGGCAACGCTTTAACAACACGAATATCACGTGCAATGGCTAATGCCGGAATACCCAATTGTTGCGCTGCTTGACTAAGCAGATCACGACTTAACTTATTTGAAGTGGTAAACAGGACTATCGCTTCGCCTTTTGCTGAATCCGGTTTGACCGTTGCACCATGCATGGCATCGGGGTCAACTTTTTTCGCTAATGCTTCAACGCTTTCTAATGAGACCATTTCACCGGCAATTTTGGCAAATCTTTTTAGTCTTCCTTTGATAGTAATGAATCCTTCATTGTCAATGTTGACGATATCGCCAGTATCATACCAGCCTTCTTCTAATTGACCATTTTGATCAGCCGCCGCAGGTGTGATTAACTGACCGGGAGTTTCAACCCGTAAGTAACCTTTCATGACATTCGGGCCTTTTACTTGTAACTCACCGCCGTCATTGATGCCCGGCACAGGAATCAATCTTGAAACCATACCTGGCATTAAGCGCCCAACAGTGCCATTTTTAAATGCCATAGGGACATTTAACGCAACAACCGGCGCACATTCGGTTACGCCATAACCTTCTAAAATACGAATGCCGTATTTATCTTTCCATTGTTCACGTACTGATTCCGGTAGTTTTTCTGCCCCGGCAACCACATAGCGCAAACGCATAAAATCATAAGGGTGTGCATAACGAGCGTAATTAGCCAAAAATGTTGGTGTTCCAAATAAAACGGTACAATTTTGGTCGTAAATGATTTCCGGTACCATTCGGTAATGCAATGGGTTAGGGTATAAAAACGTTCGACTACCGGAAAACAGTGGTAAAAATAGTCCGGCTGTGATGCCAAAAGCATGAAACAGCGGTAAAGCTGACATAAATCTATCGGCCGGCGTGGGATCGATGACGGTACGAATTTGCTCAACATTGGCGAGCAAACTGCCATGAGTGTGTACAACCCCTTTAGGATTGCCTTCAGACCCGGAGGTAAACAGTACTAACGCTTCATCGTCACTCGATTGAGGATGGGCCACTAAGCGTGGAATGTATTGAAAAATAAAGGTATAAAGTTTATCCGAAAGTGTTAAGCTTTTGCTTAAATCTTCAAGAAAACACCACTTAACCCCTTTGATTTCATCGAGTAGATAATCAAGTTTGCCCTTTTTAATAAATTTACGCGATGTAATAATCGTTTTAATTTCTGCCGCTGTGATAGCACAGGTTAACCCTTTAGTGCCCGCGGTATAATTAAGCATTGCAGGCGTACGATTTTTTACCGATAAACCAAAAAAGGTTGCCACCGTAATTGTTGCGTTAGGCAATAGTAGTCCCACCCGCTCTTGCGGAGCGGTAAATTTTGCTACGATGCGACTGATACCGATAATTTGTTTAAATAAGTGACGGAAAGAGGCTTCATGCGTGGTTGGATCTTGCACCATACGGGTTTTAACGCCATAACGCACTTGAGCTTCAAGCAGGGCTTCAAATAGGGTTAACTTAGGACGGCTTGCCATTCGGGCATTCATCATAATTTGATGTAGCTTTTCACCGGCAATATAGCGGCGTTCACTGGCAGTTGCGGCATCCGGCATTGGAATAGTAGTAGGTTCGAGTACATGTATGGTTATTTTCGGAAACAAGCGACGCTTAAATAACCCTTTTAAGCGACTAGTTAAGGTAAATTCTGCACCTTCAATCCAAACCGGTACAACGGTCGCTTGTGAACGGGCAGCAACAAAAGCGGCACCGTCGTAAATTTTCATTAATGAGCCTGTGATTGTAATGCGACCTTCAGGGAAAATAACAATAGGTCGGCCTTTTTCAATTTCACGGACTAATCGTTTAATCGCCATAGGATTTAAGGGATCCATGGGGACAAAATCAACATAGCGTTTGGCAAAACGAACTAACCAATGATTAATATACCCAGCATAAATTGCAAACACCGGTCTTACAGGTAAAAATACGCCGATTAAAATGCCGTCTAGGAAGGAAACATGGTTAGGAGTGATGAGGAGTCTTTCTTGCTTTAAGTTATTTAGATTACCATTAAGTTTGACATGGAATAATATCTTTAAAAAAAACTTTAATATTTTAAAAACCATTTGAATTCTCAATTACCGTACAAAATTGTACCAGGTAATAATAGTGAAAATCTATCCAATATACAAGAACTTTGATTTTTATGATTTTATTTATAATTAAATCATTCGTTGCGCTGTTTTGCTTAGTATTGTTACTCATTAACATAGACAACAGATATCAAAAAAGTAAAATAACGGATAACAACATATAAGGAATCATCATGTTAATTTTAACCGCAAAAGATATACAACAATGTTATAGCATGAAAGAGGCTATAGCGGCTGATAAACAGGCTTTAAAAATTTATACGCAGGGAAACAGTGAAGTGCCATTACGTATAAATTTTGATATGCAAAATGGTCAATGTTTATTTATGCCTGCACATATTAAAGATAACGATGTAGTTGGTATAAAAATTGTTTCGGTTTTTCCCAATAACCCTAAATTGGGTAAACCGTCGGTGCCAGCACAAGTACTTATGATCGATCCGAAAACTGGCGAAGTATGCGCAATGTTAGACGGCACTTATGTGACACAATTACGTACTGGCGCTGTTCAAGGGGCGGCGACAGATCTGCTAGCTAAAAAAGAGGCTAAGCGAGCGGTGTTAATAGGTACCGGTGGGCAGGCGATTTCTCAGTTA
Source organism: Gilliamella sp. ESL0405 (assembly GCF_019469205.1). Taxonomy (NCBI): domain Bacteria; kingdom Pseudomonadati; phylum Pseudomonadota; class Gammaproteobacteria; order Orbales; family Orbaceae; genus Gilliamella; species Gilliamella sp. ESL0405. The sequence goes on from NZ_CP048265.1 coordinate 492,170, forward strand.
GAAGCCATGTTAACGGTGCGTCCACTTACCGATTTGGCTATTTATGATATTGATACCAATAAAGCTAAACAATTTACCGAAGAGATGAAACAACGATTTGCCCATTTTCCGGCTCATCTCTATTTCTCACAAGATCTTGATTCAGATATTAGCCGGGCAGATATTATTACTTCAGTTACCACTTCCAACACTGCTACTTTTAATGGTGAAAAGGTGAAATCCGGTGCACACATTAATGGTGTTGGCGCTTATACGCCTAAGATGCATGAAATACCGGAGAGCGTTGTTAAACAAGCTGACATTCGTGTATTAGATACTAAAGATGGCGTGTTTGCTGAGGCGGGTGATATTATTGATCCGATTAACCAACAATTAGTGACAAAAGATGACTTTTTTGAATTGGGTGATTTAGTTATCGATCCGCAAAAATGTCGTGTAAACGATCAGCAAATTACCCTGTTTAAAACAGTGGGCACAGCAGTATTAGATGTTTATGTCGGTTACGATATTTATCTAAAAGCTAAACAACAGGGAATCGGTACTCAAATTTAAGCGTATCAAGCACATTAAGCCAAAATAGATTTGAGGCAATCAATCAAACTTAATGTGCGTTTAAGCTTAACTTTAGCTTTGCAGCTCTTGTTTTTGTGAGCGTCCAAGTAAGGTCATGGCAGCTTGTTTAGGATCTTTGCCTTCATAAAGAATTTTATAGATTTGTTCGGTGATAGGCATATCGACATGATATTTTTGTGCAAGCATCCAAACTTCTTTGGTGTTTTTGCATCCTTCAACAACTTGAGCAATGATATCTTGCGCTTGTTTAATCGTTTTATTTTGTCCGAGTAAAATCCCAAAACGACGATTACGAGATTGGTTATCTGTGCAGGTGAGAACTAAATCGCCTAAACCAGCCATCCCCATAAAAGTTGCCGGATCTGCGCCGAGCGCTGCGCCTAGCCGCATCATTTCTGCCAGTCCACGAGTGATCAAAGCCGTTCTTGCATTTGCACCAAAGCCTAGTCCGTCAGATAAGCCTGCGCCGATAGCAATAACGTTCTTAATTGCGCCACCAAGTTGCACACCTATAAAATCTTTACTGCTATAAACCCGAAAACTTTTACTACAGTGGAATAGATTTTGTAGTTCAGTTAAAAACTGATCATCGGTAGAAGCAACTGTCACTGCCGTTGGCAAGCCAGATGCAACTTCTTTAGCAAAGGTCGGACCCGATATGACAGCAAGGGGAATTTTATCACCCAGAATCTCTCTTGCGACATCTTGCAGTAGCCTGCCGGTATCAACTTCAAGTCCTTTGGTTGCCCAAACGATTTTACTGTCTTTTCGCAAAAATGGTTTAATTTGTTTAAGAATGTTACCAAATGCATGACTAGGTACTACGATAAGTAAAATAGGGGACGCAGCAACTGCCGTGCCAAGGTCACTTTCAATATACAGTAAGTCAGGAAAAGGGATATCAGGCAAAAATTGATTATTTTGCCTGTCATGCTGCAAAATGGTCATTTTATCAGGGTTATGCCCCCATAATAATGTTCGATGACCATTTCGTGCTAGTAATATCGCCAGCGAAGTGCCATAAGAACCCGCACCAATTACTGTCACAGCAGCATCTTTTTTCATAAATGATCCAATTAAGTATTTAGTTAACTTTAAAACAATAATTATTGTAAAGTATCTGAAGACTCATTTTCAGCTTGTTGTTGTTGCTGTTGTTGTTGAAGATAGTTCAAATACAATGCTTCAAAATTGACTGGTTCTAAGTTAACTTGTGGGAATGTCCCTTTATTCACTAAACTTGCCACCACTTCACGTGCATATGGGAATAAAATATTTGGACAATAAGCACCAAGACAATGTTGAATTTGACCTTCTTCAAAGCCAATTAATGAAAATATCCCAGATTGAGTGACTTCACAAATATACACAACTTCTTCTTGTTGTTTTACGGTAATGGTGACTCTGAGTGATACTTCAAAAACACTATCACTTAGTGTTTGTGAAGATGAATTAAGTTCTAAATTCATCTCTGGTTGCCATTGTTTAGTAAAAATTTCTGGCACGTTATTTGTTTCGAAAGAAACATCTTTGGTATAAATTCGTTGAATAGCAAATTGTGTTTCAGCTTGTTGTGTATTGTTTTGTTCTGTCATGATAAAACCTTATTTTGAAATGATATTATATTATTTTTTTACTAATGGTAGATTTTCGCCATTCCACCCAGCAATGCCGTCTTTTAACGTAAATACGTTTAAAAACCCTTGTTTGACAAGGAGTTCACCAATACTTGATGATGATAAACCATTCTCGTCAACTAAAATTATGAGATTTTCTTTAAATTTATCAATTGTTTTTGCATTCGCATTTTTGATATCAATCGGTAAGATATTGTGTGATTGAGTGATATGCCCTTTTTTGAAGCTATCAGCTGAACGAATATCGATAATAACCGCATCGAGCTTATTGATCATATTAATCGCTTGGGCGTTATTAATGATTTTTACTTTTGATAATTTACTTTTAACTGTTAATACGATGATTGCAATAAATAGGACAATCCAACCTAAAGATAGTAAAAGGTGATTTTTAATAAAAGGTATAATTTCGAGAGTAATAAAGTCCATACTTGTATGTTTACCTGAATTTTTCAATATAAGAAGAGATTATAACGATATTATGCACTGAAATATAGTACCAATAAGAAAATCTTGTAAACACAAAATAATATTAATTGAGATTTATAAAGTCGGATAACGCAAATAAAACAATTTATTATTTTGGTGCTTTTGTTCAATATTGCTCAGCTTTAATTTAACCAAGAGTGAAGATTCAAGCAAAATCTACCCATTAAATAAGCAAAATGGCACAATTGCGCTCAATTTTGGTGCGTAATCAATCTTGTTTTGCTTTATTTTGGTGCATGAGTTTCATTTGTGTTATCATCGATCCATTAAATTCACCGAAATAAGGCATTTTAAAAAGTGGCATTATATTTGCATATAGTTTAGCAACTTATAAACCTTTGGCAACAATGCCTTACGAACTGAACAATTATTTGTCCTTAATGGAGAAGATTCATGTCTATACAAAAAGTATTAACACTAATTAAAGAAAACGATGTTAAATTTGTCGATTTACGTTTTACTGATACAAAAGGTAAAGAGCAACACGTTACGATACCGGTTAGTCAAATTGATGCTGATTTCTTTGAAGACGGTAAGATGTTTGACGGCTCATCAATCGCAGGTTGGAAAGGTATTAATGAATCAGACATGGTATTAATGCCAGATGCTTCAAGTGCCGTTATCGATCCATTTTTTGAAGATGTGACATTAAATCTCCGTTGTGACGTATTAGAACCAGCAACGCTACAAGGTTATGATCGCGATCCACGTTCAATCGCTAAACGTGCTGAAGAGTTTTTGAAATCTTCAGGCATTGCCGACACCGTTATTTTTGGACCAGAACCGGAATTCTTCCTATTTGATGACGTTCGTTTTGGAACGCCAATGTCGGGTAGTTTTGTTCATATTGATGATATTGAAGCGGCTTGGAACTCAGGGACTAAATACGAAGAAGGCAATAAAGGGCATCGTCCGGGCGTTAAAGGTGGTTACTTCCCACTTCCGCCAGTTGATTCATCGCAAGATATTCGTTCTGAAATGTGTTTAATTATGGAACAACTTGGCTTAGTTGTTGAAGCGCATCACCATGAAGTGGCAACAGCCGGACAAAACGAAATTGCTTGTCGCTTTAATACGCTAACTAAGAAAGCTGATGAAGTACAAATTTATAAATATGTGGTACAAAATGTCGCGCATGCTTATGGTAAAACCGCAACATTTATGCCAAAACCGATGTTTGGCGATAATGGTTCAGGTATGCACTGCCACCAATCTTTAGCCAAAGATGGGGTTAACTTATTTGCAGGTGATAAATATGCTGGCCTTTCAGAAATGGCATTATTCTATATCGGCGGTATCATTAAACATGCTAAGGCTATCAATGCGTTTACTAACCCTGCAACTAACTCATATAAACGTTTAGTACCAGGTTATGAAGCCCCCGTTATGCTTGCCTACTCTGCTCGTAACCGTTCTGCTTCAATTCGTATTCCGGTTGTGACTAGCCCGAAAGCACGCCGTATTGAAGTTCGTTTCCCTGATCCAGCCGGTAATCCATATTTATCATTTGCTGCTCAGTTAATGGCTGGTTTAGACGGTATCATTAACAAAATTCATCCGGGCGATGCAATGGATAAAAACTTATATGATTTACCACCGGAAGAATCTAAATTAATTCCTCAAGTAGCAGGTTCATTGGAAGAAGCGCTTAATGCATTAGATGCCGATCGTGAATTTTTAACACGCGGTAATGTATTTACGAATGATACGATTGATGCTTATATTGATTTAAAACGTCAAGACGTTGATCGTGTACGTATGACTCCACATCCTGTCGAATTTGAGCTTTACTATAGTTTATAACGTTAATGTTGATAACATTATCGTCTATCAGCTATTTGATAAAAATTAATCCACCGCTTACAGGCGGTGGTTTTAAATGAGGACGGAAATCCTGCGATGACATTTGATAATGAATCTGATGCTAATCTTGTTCTCGATTCGATGATTACAAGTATTTTGTTACTTGATAAACAACTCCATATTCGTTATGCCAATACAGCAGCTCAGCAGCTTTTAGCGCAAAGCACGAAAAAATTATTAGATAGCTATCTGCCCGATCTATTGGGTTACTTTTCGTTGGATATTGATTTGATGCAAAATGCTTTAGATCAAAATCAAGGTTTTACCGATAATGAAGTCAACTTAGTGATTAACGATGAATTACATATTTTATCGTTAACCGCTCAACTCCTACCTAATGGGCAAATTTTGCTCGAAATGGCGCCATTAAATAATCATAAACGATTGAGTCAAGAGCAATTACAGCAAGCACAGCAGAGTGCGGCTCGTGATCTAATCCGTGGACTTGCTCATGAAATTAAAAATCCTTTAGGTGGCCTACGCGGCGCCGCTCAGTTATTATCTCGCCAGTTACCGAAAAACGAGCTACAAGATTATACTAAGATTATTATTGAACAAGCGGATAGATTAAGAAACCTTGTCGATCGGTTATTAGGTCCTCAGCAACGATTACTACAACAAGAGCAAAATATTCATAAAGCTATTGAACGAATCTATGCACTATTGTGCCTTGAAAAGCCGGACAATGTACAAATTTTGCGTGATTACGATCCAAGCCTACCGGATTTAATTCATGATTCCGAACAGATAGAACAGGTTGTTTTAAATATTGTTCGTAATGCTTTGCAAGCAATTGGTGCAAAAACCGGCACAATTACTATCAGAACCAGAACCGCTTTTCAAGTGACTATACATGGCCAGCGTTATCGGCTATGTGCACGCATTGATATTGAAGATAATGGACCGGGAGTGCCAATGCATATTCAAGATACCCTTTTCTATCCTATGGTAAGTGGTTACGAAGGGGGTACCGGCATCGGGCTTTCAATTGCGCATAATATTGTGGATCAACATCATGGCAAAATTGAGTTCAATAGTTGGCCGGGTCATACAGAGTTTTCAATTTATTTGCCAATCAAACAATGAGGTAAATGATAATGAATGTTTGGATTGTTGATGATGATAGTTCGATTCGTTGGGTATTAGAAAAAGCGCTGACTAATGCGCATTTTCATTGCGTCAGCTTTTCCAGCGGGCAAGCAGTCATCGATGCTTTAGTCAATCATCCCCAAAAACCAGCAGTTTTAATATCCGATATAAAAATGCCTGGGATTGACGGACTAACGTTACTTCACCACATAAAGGAGCAGATGCCTAATTTACCGGTGATTATTATGACGGCACATTCGGATTTAGATGCGGCTGTTAATGCTTATCAACGTGGCGCTTATGATTATATCCCTAAACCTTTTGATGTTGATGAAGTTATTCAATTGGTTGAACGAGCTATTTTACAAAATCAGAGCAATAATTCCCCGCATACCACTACGGTAAAAGCATCGACCGGTATTATTGGTGAAGCACCTTCTATGCAGGAAGTGTTTCGTATTATTGGGCGGTTATCTAAATCCTCAATTAGTGTTCTTATTAATGGGGAATCAGGAACAGGTAAAGAGCTGGTCGCTAAAGCGTTACATACCCATAGCCCACGTGCGCAATCGCCATTTATTGCACTTAATATGGCGGCCATTCCAAAAGATCTGATTGAATCTGAACTTTTTGGGCACGAAAAGGGCGCTTTTACTGGTGCGGCACAAATCAGACATGGGCGATTTGAACAAGCCAATGGCGGTACGCTATTTTTAGATGAAATTGGCGATATGCCATTAGATGTACAAACCCGATTATTAAGAGTACTTGCGGACGGGCAATTTTATCGAATTGGTGGTTATTCACCAATTAAAGTTGATGTGAGAATTATTGCTGCTACGCATCAAGACTTACAAGCTCGAGTTAGAGAAGGTAAATTCCGGGAAGATCTGTTTCATCGACTCAATGTAATTCGTATTTTATTGCCACCATTACGTGATCGCTCTCAAGATATTCCAAAACTTGCCGAGCATTTTTTGCATACCACCGCTCAAGAATTAGGGGTTGAAAGTAAAGTATTAAGTCCGCAGGCACTTGAAATTTTATGCCTGTTTAATTGGCCGGGTAATGTAAGACAGCTCGAAAACGTTTGCCGGTGGGTAACTGTTATGTCTTCAAGTAAAGAGATACTGGTTCAGGATTTACCTGCTGAATTGCTTCATCCATGCACAGCTAATATTAGCGAACCAAATGAAATATCGCCCCCTGTGATGTCGATATCTAATTCGAACTGGCAACATGAGTTAGAAAATTGGGCTAAACAAGCTTTAGTCGCAGGTAAAACAGGAATATTAACCGAAGCTGTTGCAGATGTTGAGCGTATTTTATTAAATTGCGCACTAAATTTTACCCGAGGTCATAAACAAGATGCTGCTAATTTATTAGGTTGGGGGCGCAATACTTTAACCCGAAAATTAAAAGAGTTATCCAATGAAAATGATCGTGGTGCACACTGATGAATATATAAATTTTTTATTATAATGTTTTGCAATAGATATGATTTCTCCTTATTTAACGTTAATTTTACATATCCTTTGAAGTTTATTGAACACTGAGTTGTTTTTAGATACAATTTAATGATAATGATTATTATTTATCATTTAGTTTGTTTTATCTAAACAAGTCAATAGGAGTTCATATGTATTCATTTATCAAAGTTAAAATTACAGTGCTGTTTGCTGTATTGCTGTTAGTTGTCGGGTGCGATAATAATAAGAATAACCAAAAAACAGATTATTCCAATATCGATGTTTGGAAAGATGCTCTGATAATTAAACACGCTCAAGGCGAAACATCGTTTGAGTATGCTCCCAAAAAAGTAGCTGTTTTTAACATTGCAACGCTTGATATTATTGATGCATTAAATATTCCAGTCACAGCTGTGCCACAATCAGATGTCCATTTACCTGATTTCTTATCTAAATATAGTGATAAGTCCTATACTAACATTGGGACTTTGTTTGAGCCAAATTACGAAGTACTTAGCTCTATCAATCCTGACTTAATTATAGCAGGTGGACGAGCAACTGATGCCTATCCAAAATTGGAAAAATTAGCAAAAACAATCTCCTTAGATATCGATTCCAATAATTTCTTAGCGAGTTTAACTGAGCGAACTCGTCAATTAGGTTGGATTTTTGAAAAAGAGAAAGAAGCATCTAAATTGATTGAAGACTTTAATCAAAAAATAGAACAACTAAAACCAAAAACAAGTACAGCCGGTTCGGCGTTAATGATTATGGTTAATGGTGGCAAAATGTCAGCTTATGGTCCAAAATCTCGTTTTGGCTTTGTGTTTGATGTTTTAGGTTTCAAGCCGGCAGCTGTTTTCCAAGAAGCAGGCCGTCATGGTAATTCGATCACCAGTGAATTTGTTTTGAGTGTTGACCCGCAGTGGATATTTGTTATAGACCGTGATAGTGCCATTGGTAATAAAGAAGCGTTATCCGCACAACAAGTTTTAAATAATGAATTGATCCAAAAAACTGCCGCATGGAAAGATAATCATATTGTTTATCTGGATTCAACATCAATGTATATTGCTGGTGGTATTCAAACTTATAGTCGATTGATGGATCAAATAGAAGAAGCGTTACAAAAAACATCAACGAATAATTAAAGTATGATTAAATCGTTTTATTTTATGACAGCCATTGTCTTTTTAATGGTAATGGTTGTCGTAAGTCTGTTTATTGGTGCAGGGAATGTCACATTATCAGAACTCTGGACTGACAGTAACATGCGAGAAATCTTCTTTGTTAGCCGACTCCCTCGAACACTAGCATTATTATTAGCAGGTAGTGCTATGAGTGTGGCTGGCTTGATTATGCAGTTGCTCACTCAAAATCGATTTGTTGAACCCTCCCTTGTAGGCACGACGCAAGCAGCAAGTTTAGGACTGCTGGTAATGATGGTCTTTGCGCCTGCTGCTAGCGTCATGATCAAAATGGTTGTTGCAAGCCTATTTGCTTTATTCGGTACGCTGATTTTTATGTATATTTCCCGGAAAATTATGTATAAATCTGCACTTATGGTACCACTTATTGGCATTATGCTTGGGGCTGTGATTAGCGCAATTACCACTTTCTTCGCAATGTATTTTGATTTATTGCAGTCTCTTGCTGGGTGGGAATCGGGTGATTTTTCCGGAATTTTACAAGGACGATATGAACTCTTATGGTTAGTTGGGGGACTAACGTTGCTAGCTTGTTGGAATGCCGATCAGTTCACGGTGGTCGGTTTAGGGCGTGATTTTTCGGTTAATGTTGGTCTCAATTATCGCCGAGTGATGTTAATTGGCCTTATTGTTATCGCACTTATCGGGGGAATTGTTGTCGTTGTTGTTGGCGTATTGCCATTTTTAGGATTGATTGTCCCCAATATTGTAAGCTTATTAATGGGGGACAATGTCCGTAAAACGATTCCATGGATTTGTCTTTTGGGCAGTGGATTAGTGTTAATATGTGACATTATTGGGCGTGTTATCCGATATCCATTCGAAATTCCTGTGAGTGTTATCCTTGGTGTTATAGGTGCAGTTATCTTTTTAGTTTTATTGAGTCAAAAACGTCATGTCCGTTAATCTAAATCGTCAGTTTTCCAGCGCAAAACGGGTGATAATACTGTTAGTTCTCGCTCTTGTTTGCATTACTTGCTTTATGACCATTAATTTGAAAGGAAACATCAACTATATTCTCATGCATCGAACATGGATTGTGTTAACCATGATTTTAGTTGCGTTTTCAGCGTCAACCTCAACGCTACTATTCCAAACCCTAACCAATAATCGAATATTAACGCCATCGATAATGGGGTTTGAATCATTGTTTGTTTTAATTCAAACTATAATCATATTTTTTATTGATATTCAAGGCATCCCTTTTATTGGCGTAATAGGAAAATTTATATTTGAATCTTTATTCTTGATATTCTTTTCACTCTTTTTATATCAAGGCTTATTAACTAAACTTAAGCAAAATCTTCATTTGGTGCTATTAATTGGTATTGTTCTAGGCACACTATTTCGTAGTTTTTCCAATTTATTACAGCGATTAATGACACCGACAGAATTTGCTGTATTGCAAAGCCGCATTTTTGCGACCTTTACTCGAGCGGAACCAGTGTTAATTCTATTTTCGCTAGCTATTGTAACCATAATTGGGCTGGTTTTGTGGCAAATGCGCTATCGATTTGATGTGTTAGCATTAGGGCGTGATAATGCCATTAGTTTAGGCCTCGATTATCATAAAAATGTCTCGATAATCTTATTACTTGTATCAATCTTAGTTGCAATCTCTACTGCGCTGGTTGGACCATTTACTTTTTTAGGTCTGCTGATTGCAAATTTAGCCTATAGCGTAAGTGGATCTAGCCAACATCGTTACTTACTACCAACAGCCTTTTTATTAGGCATTATTTTTCTTGTAGGAGGACAAATGTTTTTAGAGCGAGTGCTAAATATGGTCGGTGCGCTATCGATTGTTATTGAGTTTATTGGAGGCACTTTATTTATCTTCTTATTATTGAAAAAGGTGCCAAAGTGATTGAAATTAACAATATCAGTAAAAATTACCAATCAATTTCAGTATTAAAAAATGTCAATGCCACTATAACCCAAGGCGGCATTACGACAATCATTGGCCCCAATGGTGCAGGCAAATCGACGTTACTTTCAATAATAAGTCGTCTGCTATTGGCTGACGAAGGCGAAGTAAAAATCCAAAATATGAATGTGGTTGATACACCTAGTGATAAACTTGCCACTTACTTATCTGTATTAAGACAAGAAAATCGTTTTACCAGTCGGCTGACCGTCTTTGACCTTGTCGGTTTTGGCCGTTATCCCTATTCTAAAGGGCGCTTAAATGCTAATGACTATGAGCATATTCATCGTGCTCTCGAGTTTTTAAATCTGACTGAATATAAAGATCGTTTTTTAGATGAACTCTCCGGCGGACAACGACAACGTGCTTATGTTGCCATGGTGCTTTGTCAGGATACGGAGTATGTTTTGCTTGATGAACCGCTAAACAATCTTGATATGAAACACGCAGTTTCGATGATGAAACAGTTACGGCGAGCGGCTGATGAGCTGGGTAAAACCATTGTGATTGTTATTCATGATATCAATTTTGCATCGGTTTATTCAGACTATATTTTAGCGATGAAAGAAGGCAAATTGATTTATCAAGGCGAGCCAAAACAGATTATGGATGCGGCGATATTAGAAGAGATCTTTGATACTCCCGTTAAAATTGAAAATGTGCATGATCAAAATATTGCTATCTATTATTAGTTAATTTGATCAATTATCTTAGGTGTTAGTTAAAGTAACCATTTGTAATATCGACACTATTTTTTGTTTGTTAACATTGCAAATCATCGCATAAACAATACGGTCGATGTTTACAATGTAAGTTGATTTAGGTTAAATTACTAACAGTTTTTTGATTGAGAAAGTTTAATGAAATTAGAACAAATTGCTTTGTTAGCAGGTGTATCAAGAACAACTGCCAGCTATGTAATTAATGGAAAAGCAAAGAAGTATCGGGTGAGTGATAAAACCATTGAAAAAGTTATGGCGGTTGTAAAAGAGCATAACTATCAACCTAATGCGGTAGCGGCAGGATTAAGAGCAGGTAAAACACGCACAATTGGTATCATTATTCCCGATTTAGAAAATAATAGTTATACCCGAATAGCAAATTATCTAGAGCAACTTGTTCGAAAAGAGGGTTATCAGCTACTGCTTTCATGTTCGGAAGATAATCCTGAAATTGAAAAAGAGTGTGTTAAACACCTTAGACAACGCCGTGTTGATGCCTTAGTCATCTCATCTGCTTTCGTGTCTGATGATGATTATACTTTTTATGATGACTGGCAAAATGATGAAATGCCATTATTTGCGCTCGATAGAACATTATCGGCAGACCACTTTAGAAACATTGTTGGGGCTGATAAAGAAGATTCAAAGATGTTAGCGCAAACATTTAATCAATTTGTGAAGGGTAATATTGTTTATATTGGCGCATCACCAAATTTATCTGTAAGCCAGCTTCGTATGGCAGGTTTTAAAGATATTACGCAAGACCACTGTAATAGGGTTGATTTTTTATGCGTAAATAATTATAGTCGGCACGACGCAGCGCTAACATTTAGTCGCTGGCTGGAAACAAATAAGATACCAGATGGTATTTTTTCAACCTCTTTTTCATTACTGCAAGGCGCAATTGATGCGATATTGAAAAAGTTAGGTCATCTACCAGAAAATTTAACTATTGCGACATTTGGCGATAATGAATTACTGGATTTTTTACCTTGTAAAGTGATAGCGCTTTCTCAAGATCATAAAGCAGTATCCAAAGTAACTATTGAGTTATTATTAAATAGTTTACAGAAAAAACAGTACCAACCGGGCACTACTGTTATACCAAGGCGGTTAATCTATCGTGGTAGCTTTAGTCGGGATGGTAGCTTTAAGAATTAAAAGCTGTTTGAATTTTTAACAAAAATCAGATCTAGATCACAGATTAATTATTAATAGAAATAAAATATTTGATAATTAATAAGTTTGTATTCATTATTGCTGAAACGATTCAATATGATTCAATTATGGATTTAGAATTACTGAGTTATTTTAGTAGATCTAACATTTTAACCCCGAGGTATTTATTATATGTTTCATTTAGTTAAAGAAAATATTCATTTAAATGAACAAGCACCCAATAAAACAGAAGCAATAAAACAAATTGCAGCAGCCTTAACTAACGCCGGTTATGTGGAAGAAGGGTATGTTAATGGTATGCTTGAACGGGAAGAGCAAGCTGCAACTTATCTGGGTATCGGTATTGCTATTCCTCATGGTACAACTAAAACCCGCCATTTAGTTAAAAAAACAGGCGTACAAGTGTTTTGTTTCCCTGAAGGTGTTGTATGGGGCGATGATGGTGAAAAGGCTTACTTAGCTATTGGTATTGCGGCAAGTTCTGATGAGCATCTCGAACTATTGCGTCAACTGACTCATGTTCTGGGTGCTGACGGTGTTGAAGAACGAATTAAAAATATTCAATCTGCCGATGATGCGATTGCCATTTTGACCGGTAAAGAGAGTTCACAAGATAGCCAAATTAGTATTAATCATGATTGTGTCTTATTAGATATTACCGCCGACAGCCTAGCGACATTACAAGCATTAAATGCTTCACGCTTAAAACAACAAAATGCCGTTAACGCATCTTTTATTGCTAATGTGCTTGATAACAAACCTAATTATTTAGGCAGTGGTGTTTGGTTAAATGATAGCAAAGAAGGTAACTTAAAAAATGCGATTGCAATTAGTCGCACAGTCAGTGATCTGAGTCAAGACGGTAACCCTGTAAAATTATTAATCACTATGTCAGCAACTGATGATAGCGTGTGTGAAATTATTGCTAATATTGCAACGTTGACCTTTAACCAAAAATTGGATCAACTATTGTCGGCTAATATTGATACGCTTAATCATCTTCTGGTAGCAGGTGGTGAGGGGGTTGCTTGTGATAATACTCAAGCAGAATCAACCGTTAGTCAAAATCAATCAACCACGACTGAAACCAGTGGTGAAACGTTAACGCGTGATTTTATTGTACCAAATGAAAACGGTTTACATACCCGTCCTTCGTCAGTACTGGTTAAACTTGTAAAAGAGTTTAACAGCAAAGTTACAGTGGCAAATCTTGACGGTAAAGGTGAAGCGGTTAGCGCAACCAGTCTTATGAAAATTGTCGCTTTGGGTGCTAAAAAAGGTAGCCGATTAAGATTTACCGCTGTGGGTGATGATGCCCAACAAGCCCTTGATGCAATTGGTCAAGCAATTGAAAGTGGTTTAGGCGAGGGCGTTTAGTGATGACATATCGTGTTGCAACTATTACCTTAAATCCCGCTTATGATCTTTTGGGATTTTGTCCCAAAGTGGAACTTGGTGATGTGAACCTAGTTCAAACTAATGCTTTACTTGCCGCTGGCAAAGGCATTAATGTCGCTAAAGTATTATCTGATTTAGATGTTAAATTGACTGTTGGTGGCTTTTTAGGTAAAGAAAATCGTGATGGTTTTAATTTGTTATTCAAATCCTTAAATGTGGTCGACAAATTCCAAACGATTGAAGGCCGTACTCGTATCAATGTTAAATTGACCGAAGAAAATAGTGAAGTGACGGATCTTAATTTTTCCGGCTTTACTATCAGCGAAAATGACTGGCAACTGTTTGTGAAAAGCTCGCTTGAATGGTTGAAAGATATCGATATGGTGGCAATCAGTGGTAGTTTGCCAGCGGGCGTTTCGCTTGATAAGTTCACTGATTGGATGAAACAAGTCAAAGCCATTTGTCCAAAAATTGTGTTTGATAGCTCAAGAGATGCTTTGGTTGCCGGTTTAAAAGCCAAACCATGGTTAATTAAACCTAATGATAAAGAATTAGAAATGTGGGTAGGACGGAAATTAACCACCCTACCGGAAATCAAAACAGCTGCCATGGAACTTATTGATGGCGGTGTTGAGAACGTGGTAATTTCACTAGGAAGTAAAGGTGCTTTATGGGTAACAAAACACGAAGCATGGTTGGCAAAACCGCCTAAATGTCAGGTAGTTAGCACTGTTGGTGCTGGTGATTCTATGGTTGGTGGTTTAATGTATGGTCTGATGACTAATCAATCCATTAAAGACACCTTAGTATTTGCATCAAGTGTTGCCGCTTTATCAGTTGGACAAGCAGGAGTTGGTATATCTGACCGTCAAGCAGTCACTAACATGCTTTCAAAAATTGAAATAATTGCGGGATAGGAGTATTCATGAATATATATATAGTTGAAGGTAGTCATTCTGGTCCGGTTAACGGACGTTTGGCTAAAGCAGAACTAGCTTTAGCTGCCAATTCATTAAATTTAAAAATCGCAGAAAATGCTCAATCTGCTGATGTCATTGTTGCTGTTGGTGGTGGTGATATCGGTGATAAGTCTGTGATAGGCAAAAAAGTTTATGTGGTGGAAGATTTAAATGAAATCTTTGCTAACCCTAAACAGATTTTAAATGATGCACCGACTAAAGCGAGCGTTTACCAACAATCAACTTCAGCAGCGCCAGCGTCTAAGTCAGATACTGGTGTAAAACGTATTGTTGCGGTCACAGCTTGTCCAACCGGTGTTGCTCATACCTTTATGGCAGCTGAAGCGATCGAAGAAGAAGCCAAAAAACGTGGTTGGTGGTGTAAAGTAGAAACCCGTGGTTCTGTGGGTGTCGGTAATGAATTAACGCCAGAAGAGATCGCTGCGGCTGATGTTGTGATTGCGGCTTGCGATATCGATGTCGATCTTAGTAAATTTGCCGGTAAAAAACTATACCGAACTAAGACTGGTCCAGCTCTTAAAAAGACAGCTCAAGAGTTAGATAAAGCATTTGAAGAAGCGACGGTTTATCAACCTTCGGCGGGTGCCTCATCCGGAAAATCAAGCAATGAGAAAAAAGGTGTCTATCAACATCTTTTAACCGGTGTTTCTTATATGTTACCAATGGTAGTTGCGGGTGGATTGATTATTGCACTCTCTTTTGCCTTTGGGTCATTTGAAATGCAAGATGGTGTCCAAAAACTTGTCGGTGAACCTCATTTAGCTGAAATTGGTGGTTTAGCCTTCTCGTTAATGGTGCCTTTACTTGCCGGCTATATCTCTTACTCGATCGCTGACCGACCGGGTCTTGCTCCGGGGCTTGTTGGTGGTTTACTTGCAGTATCAACGGGAGCTGGTTTCCTAGGTGGTATTATTATTGGTTATTTTGCGGGTTATATATCTATGATCATCGCCAAATATTTACCATTACCACAAAGTATGGAAGCACTCAAACCGATCTTAATTGTACCGTTGCTTGCTACGCTGGCAACCGGACTTGTTATGCAATTTGTCGTTGGTGAGCCAGTCTCATGGTTGATGCGGAATGTTGCATCATGGCTTAACTCAATGGGTACTGGTAATGCTGTTATTTTAGGTGCGATTTTAGGCGGTATGATGTGTACTGATATGGGCGGACCAATCAATAAAGTTGCGTATGCATTCGGTACAGGTTTAATCTCTTCACAAGTTTATGCACCTATGGCGGCAGTTATGGCTGGCGGTATGGTACCACCATTAGCGATGGGAATTGCCACGCTTATTGCCCGCAAAAAATTTGCTAAAGCAGAACAAGAAAGTGGTAAAGCGTCTCTAGTTTTAGGCTTATGCTTTATCTCTGAAGGAGCGATTCCTTTTGCAGCGCGTGATCCGCTACGTGTAATCCCTTGTTGTATTATTGGTGGAGCAATCACCGGTGGTATGGCATTAGCATTTGGTTCAACGCTAATGACTCCACATGGTGGATTATTTGCTTTGGCAATACCTGGGGTTGTGAAACCAGTTGTTGGATATTTATTATCAATTGTTGTCGGTTCACTTATTGCAGGTATTGCTTATGCATTAATTAAAGCACCCGAATCGGTGAATGAAAATCCTCAAGCTGCTTAACAGAAGTAAAATACTAAAAACGCCGTCAAATGATGGCGTTTTTTTATTCCGGTTATTAGGTTTTATTTTTTTACCCAACGCTGCAAATCTTTAGGTACAAACTCATCCATATATTTAAGTATTAATTCGTTATTATCGCTTACAATTAATGTTTGATAAAAACTTTCCCGAATAAAGCCCTCATTAACCGAATGTTCCAGAAAGTTTAATAATGATTGCCAAAATCCGCTCACATTAAACAAAGCAACCGGCTTTTCGTGATAACCTATTTGCATACCCGTCCAAACTTCAAAAACCTCTTCGAGCGTGCCTGTTCCGCCCGGCATAGCGATAAAACCGTCAGCTAGCTCAGAAAGCCTGGCTTTACGTTGATGCATATTTTCGACGACTTCTAAACGGGTAATACCGTGGTGCGCTGTCTCAGCTTGTACTAAACGTTCGGGAATAACGCCAATAACTTCACCACCATTGGCTAAGACCGCATTAGCAATAATTCCCATTAAACCTTTATTGCCACCGCCGTAGATCAAACGTCTGTTTTGATTGGCAATGGTTTTGCCTAATTGTTCAGCGGCTAAACGATATTCCGGAGACGTGCCCTCACTGGCACCACAAAAAACACATATATTTTTTTTCATTAATTTATCAACAATATTAAGCTAAAGAATGCTAATAATAGCATATAAATCGCGTGATTTGTTTATAAGGTGAGCAGTTGGTTATATTTAGTGTATTAACGATTGACACAGCGGCCTTTGATGGTTAATATTCTCCCCGTTGAGTGTTCCTCCATAGTTCAGTCGGTAGAACGGCGGACTGTTAATCCGTATGTCACTGGTTCAAGTCCAGTTGGAGGAGCCAACTTTCCACTTTATCTCATACCTATACATCTTTATTTATAAATCAATATATTATATTTTTTTAGTATTCCTCTTATCCATATACATCTATCTTTTTTTCTATCAATTCAATATTTTTTCGGGTTCAAATGAGGGTTAGCAAAAATGCTCATTTTTTCCTAGAGGAAAAGAATTCTATGCCAAAAATAATTAAAAGATTAACAGATAATCAAATTAAAAATAGTCGAGCAAATGATAAAAACTTGTATTTAAGAGACGGAAATGGTTTAGTTCTTATTGTTTGCAAAAACAACATTAAAAAATGGGCTTTTAAATATACATCCCCAATCACAAATCGTGAAACTTCAATGACACTAGGTAACTATCCATTGGTAAGTTTAGATGAAGCACGTTCCGAAAGAGATGAATATATCAAACTCCTTAAGCAAAAAATAGATCCTCAAATTTATAGAAATTCGGAGCAACAAAAACAACTTGATAAACAACGCACCACTTTTAAATATGTGATGAACGAGTGGTATAACAGCAGTTATTGTAAAAAACTAAAACCAAGAACACTATTGAAAAAAAGGCAATCCTTAGAAAAGCATATTGTCCCGTTTATTGGAAATGTACCGATTCAAGAGAGCACGCCAAGCAGGGTTATTGAGCTGTGAAAACCGTTGGAGCAGGAAAAAAATTCGAAACATTACACAGATTAATACAACGGATTAATGAAATCATGAACTATTCCATAAATGTTGGATATATGGATATAAATAAGTTAAATAAAGTACATATGATTTTTGAATCGCAACAAGCAAAACATCTGTTATCTATTCGTCCAGAAGAATTACCTGAGTTTATGAAAGCACTTTCAAAAGCACAAATTAAACCTTGTACTAAATTGCTGATTGAGTTTCAACTACTCACCCTAGCTCGTCCTATTGAAGCCGTACAAGTGGAGTGGAGCGAAATTGACTTCGTTAAGCGTATTTGGACAGTTCCAGAAGAAAAAATTAAAAAAAATCGAGAACACCTTGTACCGCTAAGTCAACGAGCAATAGATATATTGTTGGAGATGAAAAAAATTAATGGAAATAGAAAATATGTTTTTAATTCACAGGTTAAGAAGCACCTTAATAAACATATGAGTTCTCAAACAGCTAATGTAGCTATTAAACGTATGGGATATAGTGGTAAATTGGTTTCTCATGGCTTACGATCCGTTGCATCAACGTATTTAAATGAGCAAAGTTTTGATAAAGAAATCATCGAAATAGCACTTTCACATATTGATAAAAATACAGTTCGTAGGGCGTATAACAGGTCGCTATACCTAGAGCAAAGGACCGAAATGTTAAATTGTTGGGCTGAGTTTGTACGATTTGCTAAAATAGGTAAAGTCTTACAGTTTAATAAGCAAAAATCTACCAACCCTAAACCTACAGTTAACTTTACTTCAAACTATAGCAACACAAGCAATATGAGCAAAATTTCTTACTCAATGAATCTTACTGCTTAATTAATACATTCTTTCACGTATTGCATTGCATAGTTAAACAATTATTAAATGAAGGAAAAAAAGAACAAAAGGATAATTAGATTGGCAGACGTTATACATAAAACAGGCATGTGCCGTGCTTCAATTTATAAAGAAATGGCAGAAAACAGATTTCCAAAAAATGTTAAGCTTACATCTGTAGCGGTCGGATGGATTGAAAGCGAAATAGATGAATGGATTGAATCACGCATTTTAACACGTAACAGCAATAATTAGTTATAAAAAAATGTTACCATTTTATCATTACTAATTTATTAAACAAAAAGGGAATTTTTATAATTCCCTTTTTAACAAATTTTAAATCAATTATAATTAATTCAAACTAAAACTTATTTCTATAAATTGAAATTGTTTAAAATAATTATAGGCGAGCTTCTCAATACCTTCAGGGGTTAGATTTTCTATTGGAGACATTTCATTTTTTTGCAACACATAGCCTCCTTTTTTATAATCCGCAACGTCTGCAACATTATTTACCTGAAAATTATTCTTGCTGTAAAAGTATTTTTTTCTTCTATGTTAAACTCATTCAAAACATATGTTTCTTCACCATCTATATAAAACTCATGGTAATATGCGTTTGTAGTGGAAATCCCTCTAAATCTTTTTTCTATAATAATTTCCACATCCGAAGAATAGATATAGCTAAATATATCTTTCATAACAATTTATTTTTATGTTTTAGTTTTAATAGTAACATTAATTAGTTTAAAAATTTTTTCATCACTAACCTATCTTATGACTTCTAACTCGTCAGAGCCTTCGGGGATATGGAAACGGAATAAATAACTTCCATTAGTTCTTTTGGAGAAGTTACGAAACCTAATTAAAAGTATTAAAAATTTATTCATTATTTCCAATCTACATTGTTATTTTTTTATCATTTTATATTAAGATTAACCTATTGATTGGACTAATATCCATGCATTGAATTATTATTTAGGTATAGTTGAAAGCTCTTTTAACTCAGTCTCATATAAATCATCAAAATTGTAAATTTTCTTTGAAACAACTTTTCCATTCTTATATTGAGTTATGATTTTATAGTCTTTGCCTAATTCATCAGGATGATAATAGGTGGTTTCGATTAAATCGCCTTTTTCATCGTATGTTTTCCATAATCCTACAGGTATTGTGGTAGCATTATACATATCCATAAACCCTTCATATTTCTTAACGCCATTTTCAAAGTAAATAGTAGTGAGTTTGGGTAATTCTAAAGAGTCAGTAACTATTGTTTCTATAAGATTTATTTGTCCATTAGGATAATAAATAACATATAATACATCTCCTTTTTTGACTTCATCTCTTACATAGCGGATGAATTTTAGTTTTCCATTTGGGTAAAATCCTTGAGCAGAAATGCCGTCTGGTTTATATGATGACATATAATACACAGATTCTAATTGACCGCCTTTAGTATAGTAAGTTTTTATATAATCCGCTGCTTTATTGCCATTGATATAATATTCATACCGTAGAAAACCCTCCGGAGTATTGGATTCTTTAATTTGTACTGAATGTGAAGGGGTAGCTTCCGAAATCTTTTTTGCTTCAATGTGTTGAACACATGCCAAAATGCCACCAAAAAAAATAGACACCATTAGTAATTTTTTCATTTTATTCCTAAAACGTTATTTAATGTTGATTTCTAACCCTTGAGCAAGTTGCTCTGCTATTAAGTCCATATTGTCCTAAATACTTTTTGCATCTTTTGGGGGTGTAATATAACCAAACTCAATTAAAACTTTATATTTCGTTTGATTTTTTACCTCAAGAACTCCTACATTATTTCTAGCATCAGGGTGTTTCTTTCCTATATTGACAACAGTATAACAACTAAAAATATCATTAGCTAATTCTAGCCCTTTTTTATCTCCTTCATAATAGATAACATGCGCGCCGGAAGTAAAATTGGTTAAGCCATCTGCATGAATAGAAATAAAATAATCCGCTTTGTTATTATTAGCTATATCACAGCGAAAATAGATCGCTTCTTTATTATTGTCAACTTTAACAGCGTTTTTACTATTTCCTTGGTATAGGTAATGGAGCCCTCTACCGTGTATTCCATTTCTGTTTTTTCTTCTCCATTGACTAAAAAGGAACTGGGTTATTTGAATACAGGTTTTGGGTAGTATCGGTATTTTCAATTTCCCTAAGACTGAGCACTAATTTACCTTTTCGGGGAGTACCGTAACATTTGGCAACCAGATAAATTTTGTCATCCAAAGAGGCTTGATTTAATTTTAAATAGGTATATTCATTAGGTTTATTCGCGACATTTACTTTTTTTGCAAAATGGTATCCGCTACATTAATCTGAAAATCAGATTGATGTAACAAATCATAGACAATTTGATTAGGCTTGGCTGAATAGGAATCGGTTTGAGGTTGTAATAACTTGTTGCCGGGTTGATTGGTTGTGATTGTTTATTGTCCGGCGAGGTTGCTCCTTTTTCCATTTTGGGTTGTAGACTTATTTTTTGTTTATGTATCTAACTTTTAATATTATTTATTTTTAACGTTGAAACATTGAGCATCATTAATTGAATCTATGATTAAATTAATTTCATTTCCTTTCTTTCTTGACATACTATATTTACAGATTTGAATAGTATTTCCCGATTGGATTTGTTCCATGGATATTAATTCTAATAAGTTGTTTTTATCCTTTTCAAAGATGAATTTATCAACCGTTAAATGTCTAGTTTCTTGTATAATTTCTAAGGTATATTCTTTTTTACTTACTTTTGTCAAAGTAAATGTTAAATCATTTCTATCACCATAGTTACTAATTAATAATTTATAGTTTTCTTTAAATTTTATATTTCCTTGTTCTATTTGAATTATAAAATGATCATACGGTTGATCCGATACTAAATTTTTATGGACTTCCCCTGCATTATCAAATTGAATATGAAAAATATTATTTTTAATAATATTAGCTTCGCTTTCATTTTGAATCTTTTGTTTACTATAAACATTTTTAACTTGTCCTTGACAAGGAAAAATTAATATCATTATTAGAATAAAAAAGATTCCTTTATTTTTCATTAATACACTCATTATATTTCATTATACCTTTTAATATTTCTGTAAACTTCTTTCTTCTAAACCATTGGGGACTTTTACATTTCCATTAATTGCTCATGATACCAATAAAATATATATGATTAATAAATAAATTAAATCAAAAATAATTATATTATACTAAGCGTGTTTAACATCGTCCTATTTTTCAAACTCACCGATTAAAAGCCTTCCACCTCTGCATCTGTCTCATTTTATCATAAAATGTGGCATCTAAAATGATAAACTTATCCTTATAAAATCCGACAGGTCTAGAGGCAGTAAACATGCCTTTTAACTCATACTTATAGCAAGTTTGTCCATAGTCATATGAGTATCGGTTCGACGGATAAATAGATGATAAGGGTTTATAGTCGCATACAAAATTTTTATATCGGTAAAAGTTCACATTTTTTGAATCAAGTGTATTTAACTCTTTTTCCTCTTCATTATAAAAAGTTGCAGACGTTTTTAACAGGTTAGCTTCACCCAAAATAAAAGAGTCATCTTGATATAGTAAGATATCGTAGTTGTTTTTAAAACTTTTGATGATTTGTTGGTTTTAGGTTTTAGGGTCATAACTAATGATCTGATTTTTTGTGTAAAGTTAGAATGTTACCCTGTGCGATTAAATAAAATGGCTGATTGTTTAAATCGTTTGGCAAGGGGTATTCTTCTTCTCGATTCAATAAATTAATCAGTTTTAAATTGCCTCGATTGGAATATATGACATATTTACCATTAAAATTTTCATAATTGATTTTAGCATCAGAAGTATATTCATCTATTTTAACCAATTTTAAATTATTATTATCTAAAAGATATTGGGAAATTTTTTTACTGTTATCGGGTAATCTATTTTGAGCTTCTACTAATGAATAATCATTGCTGGTGTCAATCCATCTCATCTCTTGTTCGGGAAGCGTTAACTCTTGATAACTTTTGCCCCGATCTTTCGATATAAGTATTACGGTTTGATCTCCTATTTGGCTTGAATCAAAGGAGTTAAGATCTTTATTTCCGATTAAAATAATGGTGTTCTCGTTAGGTGCTTTAAAACGTTCAAAACGAAAAGAAGACATTGGGTCTAAGGCAGTTGCTTGGTCGGTTAATTGGTATAGTTGATTAAAATCGTATTTGGCTATCCATTTCATATTTCCTTTTTAACGGGGTTACAGCTGAATAAAAAAGGTTTAATAGGGTAGTGATAATGAATTTATTATTTAGAGATATCATCATAAAAAATACTCTAGTTACATATCCTTTGTTAACGGACTCTTGTTATTAAGTTTCAAATAAAACCAACAGCCATTATAAGGATTAGTTTTGAATGATTATTCTTTTTAATTTACTCATTTATATCGGTTTACTTATCACCGTTCATAATTATGAGGGTGATAAGCAAAATAATTGTGTGTTTAATATACTATCGTTACTTCAATTCATCAATTTCTTTATCCACAAATTTGCGTTCGACAAGCTCACCGTCTTTATAGGTTTCTGTGTACAAAAGTTTGCCTTTTTTACCAGAAGATAGATCGATAGAACTGTCAGGTTTCTTTTGATAATCTAATTTATAAAACTTCCAAATTCCAATCGGTAATCCTTTTTGGTAATTTGCTTCAAGATAAGTATAACCGAGAGGATAAGTATAATAACCATTCGGCTTCATCTCAATCCACAAACCTTCACGGGTATGATTTTCGACTAACCCTTGTTCTTCTTCATTTTGGAAAAATCCGTTTTGGTCGTAATATCGAATAAATTTGCCTTCAGGCGAAATTTGAAATTTTTCATAACGAAAAAAGTTGACGTCTTCAACATCATAATCAAAGTATTTAATATGAATAATTCCTTTTCTGTCAATATACAGGCGTTTTGTTTTAAGATCGTATCCCCTATTAGTATCCAGATAAGCATTCATAGAATCTAATTTGTTTCCGTGATTATCTACAACCATTAATTGCATTTTTTGGAAGTAAATTGTATATGGTTCAATTTGATCACTATAACCTTGACTAAAAAGCATTATTAGAGATTGGTTGTTTGACAAATTAATTTTCCATAATGGATATAAAATTTCTTCAAAATTGTAAAGTATATCTGTTTGTTTTTTTATAAACTGATAAGGAAAAAAGTAATCATAATAGATATTAGGCATATTAGCATTAGTATAAGTATAAGTAATACTATCGGTAGGTTTTAAATCTCGATTTTTATTTTTGTAAACATCGTAAAATAAATCTGAATTATTATAAGCTAAATCTATAGGTGTTTTATACCATGTATTGCTTGGATAATCGTATGTTTTCCAATTTGCTGGGAATTGGACGTCAATTAACTTTTTAGTTCCGAAAGGTAAAGTAATTACGGGAATTGAATTCTTCTTTTTCGAATCTGAGGAATCCTGTGATTTTATGCCTTGACAAGAACATAGAAAAATAACTAAAAGTAAAAGGTAATTTTTTTTCATTACAATAATTCCTTATATAATTGAATAATCGTGGCTATGGTACAACCATAATACATTTTGTTCGGGAAGCGTTAACTCTTCACAACTTTTGCCCCGATCTTTCGATATAAGTATTACCGCTTGATATCCTATTTGAATTGAATCGAGCGAGCGAAGACTTTTATTTCCTTGTTTAGCGGGGTTACAGCTGAATAAAAAAAGGCTTAATAGGGTAGTGATAATGAATTTATTATTTAGAGATATCATCATAAAAAATACTTTAGTTACATATCCTTTGTTAACGGACTCTTGTTATTAAGTTTCAAATAAAACCAACAGCCATTATAAGGATTAGTTTTGAATGATTATTCTTTTTAATTTACTCATTTATATCGGTTTACTTACCACCGTTCATATTTATGAGGGTGATAAGCATAATAATTGTTTGTTTACTACACAACCTCTAATTCAATTCATCAATTTCTTTATCCACAAATTTGCGTTCTAATTTTTATCAGGAAGTTAGTTGATTTTTTCAATAATTAATTTTTTATATTTATAATCAGTGCTATAAAAACCTTTTCCGTTCCAAATAGTATCAGTTACTTTTATGTATAAAATATTGTCATTCCAAGCCAAATCCCAAATAATCCATTTTTCTGTTTCGAAACAAAAAATATGCTTGATATGATTATTTTCAATCTCATATAAATCTATAATGGATTTTGATTGTTCATAATCTATGTAAAAGGTAGTAAAATGCGTTTGGGCCTTATTTATATAAGGTATTGCTTGTACAGTAGTTGTATTATTATTGTTATCCTGAATTTTAACTTCGCTATCCTCATAATATGAAACTGTAATAATATCGCTATTCAAGGGCTTCCAATAGCCATAATAGTTATAAATTTTCATGAGTTCATTATCATTTAAATTATTTGTATAAATTTTATTATTTACATTTAGATATTCTTCTTTTTTTATGAATCTTTTGTCATTTTTTTCAATCATTGGGTCATAAATTTTTTTCATATGACTAAATTCTTGTGCGTTACTTTCTTTTTCTATAAAGCTTATTGGAATCTTTTTTATGCTATTAGCTTCACTATTTGTTGTGAAACTACATAACATAAATAAAAAAATATATAAGGAAAAGTATTTTATCATTTTAGGATTATCTCCATATAATTCTGATTATATTCATTTTCATTCTGATGCAAATGGTAATGAGGGTCTGTTTTATGAGCACTATTTTTTTATATAAATTCTTTTTAAATTTATTCATCTTTTAAAATTTTCATGTTTTTATCTCTGTTTATTTTTCTTTCGAACTTAAACTTTATTCACCATCAAATTCGACTTGTTCATTACTAATCCATTGATCATCTTTCCACTCACCGTCACACCTTTCTACCCCAGACCAAACGACTTTTGATTTTTTGATATCGATAATGACACATTGATAGTTTTCGTATAGCCATCGCTCATTGTCTGATATTTCAACATAACCTTTGATAATAGCATCCATTTTTACATAATGTTTATTTTCAGATATTTTAATATCAATCGATTCAATACCGGTATAACCGTCATCATATCCTTCGATTTTAGATATAACACCATTTTTACTTAGTCTTGGTTCTGAATAGAGTTTGAAATTTTTATTATAATTTAAGAAGATTAATTCTTCCTGATTGTTGATTTTTAGTTTATAGGCATAGCCAGATTGACCTAATAAATACGTATCAGATTGCGAAATTATCTTAGGAGAAGAATTACCTAAAGGAACTAAAACATTAGTCGCTACGTCACCATATTCTATGGGGGTGGGATGCTTGACGGCTTGCTGATTTTCTATTTTTTGACTGCATGCTACGTTAGCCAAAGACAATAGAATGAGTAATAATATTCTCATTTTAAGTTTATTTCCTCTTCCCATTAAATCGTGCTGTTAATACTATCTGAAACTAATTTTTTGTTTTAATTTTAATATAAATAATAGCAATGAATAAGAACAACATTATCCAGTCAACATTCTTGTGGTTGTTTAGAGGATATGTTTCTCTTTTAACTCATTGTTTTCTTGTTTTAATATTTATTCGATAGTTTTTACATCATTAATAGCCAGTAAATTATATCTAGCTCCGTTTGAATAAACCTTTAATAAAAATGCGGTATTTCGTGTTCGTATATTTGTTTTACTACAATATTTTGTAATTATTTTATTGTTAGCAACGGTTAAGTAAAGATTTGCATTATCTTGTTTAAAGTTAAATGCAGTGGGTTCTGTATTATTCTTTTTATATTGATAATAAAGAATAAATTCGAGTTTTTTAGGTAAAAAACCATCCATTTTTTCTTCATCATATATATAGTTTCCTTTCCCACAATAATCAGATAATGTTGCTTCAAATTGCACATTATCCACTTGTATAGAATCTATACTGTCAGGTATAGCATATATATTTGATAATGAGATTTTTTCACCATTTATTAGGGTGAGGGAATGACTAAGAATAAAGTTTACTTCTTCTGATTCTATATTTTTTTTAATGGCGTTAGACACATTTCCTCCGCTGCAATTAGCGATAAAGGGAATAAGTAAACTGAGGGCTATTTTTTTCATTTTCTTTTAGATTTTCTTATTTGGGATACCATATATTTTTTATATCTGGCATCTGATGACAAATAGGTATTTCTTTTGCCAGCGACACCTTCTGAGTTATATTCTCAGCATTTACAATACAACCTTTTATTTTATTAACAAGGAACAACTAACGGATATGATTGACTAAGTTAAACTCCTCAATTCAATCATTATCAAATTTTAGGCAAATATAATATTGTTGATTAAATTTTACACTCATTCTATCTCATTTTATTGAATTATTTTTATAAACAATTCGATGATTTTTATAAGAATTTAATTATGGAAATAAACGAGGTTCATTGATTTTTACATAAATATAGTGTCCTTTGTGCCCAATTTAGTATAAATGAACTTATAAAATAATAAATTTGAGTTTCTTTATTCGAATTGTTTGAGTTGTTGTGTTTTTTTTTGTGCGTTTTCTGAGCGGTGTTTTCCTGGTATATATAAGTAAAATAGCTAAAAAGATTAAGTTAAATAAATAACATTAATGATTAATTTATTGTGTTTTTGTCACTACTTAGTTAAACTTTTGTTTCAATGGATAAGTGCAACAACTTAAAAAAGGAAATTTAATATGAAAAAAACACTCATCGCCTTAACGGCAATCGCTTGCTTCTCAAGTTTTGCTCATGCTCAAACATCTGGTTTTTATGTAGGTGGTCAATTAGGTTCAAGTATTTTAAAAGCTAGTAGCCTTAAAGATAGCTATAGCTATGATGATGGATATGACTACTGGAGCGAAAGTTATAAAATCGGTTCAATTAGTGATGGCAAACTCGCTGGCTCATTAAATATTGGTTATAACTTCAAGCCAGCTTTTGATCTTCCTTTCAGAGCAGAGTTATCATTTACTTTACGTGGTAACTTAGATGATAAAAAACATAAAAGTTATTATGATGAAGACGATGATTTATATCATACAACCCAAAGAACTAAAGCTCGCATGAATACTTTAATGCTTAATGGTTATTATGATATTGAAACAGGCACATCATTTACGCCATTTGTGGGAGCGGGTATTGGTCTTGCTTTTGCAAAATTAGAACATAGATATGATGAAAGATATGAATTTGATGATGAAGCAGATTACATACAATTCTCTAGATCAAAAACTAAATTTGCATGGAATGTTGCTGCTGGTGTTGCTTATAAAGTCTCAGATAATTTAGATATCGACTTCACTGCTCGTTATGTCGATGCGGGTAAACTTACTTTAAAACGTAGTTATGATGATTTTCATTTCAAAGCTAGTGGAAAGCTAAGTTCTGTTGATTTATTAGCGGGTATACGTTATAACTTCTAATTGTTTATGATTTATACAAAATAAAAAAAGGGCTTAATAGCCCTTTATTTAACACTTTTTAGACCATTACTTTAAATAAAAAACTTTTCAAATTTGATATCCCGATAAGATTTGTTCATATCTATTAAATAAAACAATCATCTATAAACTATCAATCATAGTTAAATCATTGCAAATAGACGAAAATAGTACTAAATATAAGTTCAAGTTGTGTTATTTAGATAAAGAGGCAAAAAATATATAATTCATCAAGACATTTTCATCGATGAGGTATACAATTTATACACTAAATTATTATTCTCTTTGAAGTGTAGCATGAAATATAACGCAATTATCGCAATGTTTATGGCAACAAGCTTATCTTGCGCCGCAGCCGAACATCATCCTCACTGGGGGTATGAAGGGCAGGAAAAACCAGAAAACTGGGGAAAACTCTCACCGGAATATTCAACTTGTGAAAATGGTAAAAATCAATCGCCAATCAATATCGATCATGTTTTAAAAACAGAGCATAGCGAACTCAAACTTACTTTTGAAGCCGGCCAGCAAAATATCATTAATAACGGCCATACTATTGAGATCGATGTTTCCGGAAATAACCAATTAGAACTAGACGATGAAATTTTCACATTACAACAATTTCATTTCCATACGCCGAGTGAAAACACCATTAAAGGCAAATATTTTCCAATGGCAGCACACTTTGTTTATAAAAACCAAGATGATGAATTGGCAGTAATTGCATTAATGTTTAATAAAGGTGAAGCCAATTCAGAATTAGCAAAAGCATGGCAACAAATGCCGACAGAATCAGGAAATACAGCCGTTTTAGCCAACGCAGTTGATATTAAGGCGTTATTCCCAAAAGAATTAAGTTATTACCGTTTTAGCGGATCATTAACAACACCACCATGTACAGAAGGGGTAAGGTGGATCGTGTTAGAACAACAAAGCCATGCCTCAGAAGAACAAATCGAAAAATTCCATTCGATTATGCACCATAATAATAATCGCCCAATTCAGCCATTACATGGACGGATTATTGTTGATTAAAATAAGATAGGGGTTTTAGGGAAAGCGAGCACTAAAGCTTCTTTAAAACATATCTATGCAAGGTAGTTGCTTATAAAATAAATAAAAGTATGTTTTTATAACAAAAGAATGCTTATTCGTTGAATTTTGACAAAAACCGCAGTTGTGAAGTGACCCCATAAAGTTGGACTCTTTTGTTAAGCGGCTTGTAAGGCCTGATTTCGATATTCTACCGGAGTCAGGCTTTTTAGCAAACACTGAGGTTGTTTGTGTATATAGATATTCCTCTGTTGCTATTCACATCTTTTAATTCGCAATACCCGAATTTTCTTTCTATAACGAGAGGGCCAAATCCGTTTAGCCTCTACACCTAAAGCATTAGCAATAATCATTTCACCTTTTGTCCATGGCCGTGCAAGTGCGTTAGCTAGTGTTGAAGGCGTGTAGCCTGATTGTCTAGATAACGCAGATAGCGTTGTTCCTTTCTTTTTCAATGCTGCAATAATATCGGCAGGATGCCAGTCTTTTTTGCTATTCATAACACCTCCTGAAATCATCAAATACATGAATTATTAATGAGAAACTTTAATTATGATTAAATTAAAACCAAAATTCAAGTTATACATGATTTATTAAAGTATTCCATTACGAAATTTAAATCGCAGAAGAGGATAATTATTAATCAAAACTATATAAGATGAGCAGCAATTATCATGATTGGTAAGCGATTAAAAATAGCTAGAATCAATGCAGATCTGACACAAACTGAACTTGGAGTGAAAGCAGGATTAGACGAAGAATCAGCAAGTTCCCGTATTAGTTCTTATGAAAATGAAGTTCATTCACCTGATTTTACGCTTGTAAAACGTCTTGCAAAAGTTCTTGATGTACCTAGCGCTTATTTTTATGCTGAAGATGATGAATTAGCCGATTTTATTATTCAATATAACAAGCTAAAAAAACAAAAGCCTAATGCGTTTGTGAGTTTAACGGCTTCATAATTGTGATGACATCCATTTATTTAGAACAATATAAGCTTGTCATTCATACATTGAAATAAGCAAAACATAAACCAGGAAAAACTAGCACCAGCATTAAATCGACCACAATTTATTATTGCCAACGTTTAAAGTGGAGAGCGCCGATTAGATGTGATGACGTTTGTGCATATTGCTCGATTACTTTCTCTCAATCCTGAAACTGTTGTTAGAAAAATTAAATAATATGGTAATCAAATATGAGCATATCAGCTCATCCGTAAATGATAATAAACGTTGAATAATTTTAACAAGGCTATTTTGTAATAACTTCTACCTTTTAGTGTCTATATGGGGCAAGGTATGATTGCTATGTTGCCGTAAGGTAATAGAGCACTTTGTAAATATTTATATATTATTCATTTTGCTGCTGAGTACGATGAAATCTCTGTTATATCTGATGATTGGTTAAAAGAATTTGAAAACTTATTAATGGTTTTATTTGCAATCCTTGTAATCATTTCACTCAACTATTTGTACATTAAATTACGTTATGCGTAGTATGGGATATATATAAAATCTACGATTAGCGTAACCTTAGGCAATTCTTCTCAGAGGGCTACATGAAGATCACAAATAAATATCGTTCTATATTTTGCTTAAGATTAAAGCATATTAGACTTGAGCGTGGTTTATCGCAAAAAGAACTAGGCAAATTGGCAGGTATAGATGAATTTGTCGCAAGTGCTCGTATTAATAGATATGAACAAGGGATTCATGAAGCGAGTTTAGATACTGCCGGAAGATTAGCTGAAGCTTTAGATATACCGTTAGCTTATTTGTATGCAGAAGATGATAAGCTGGCAGAGGTGATTTTAAAATATAAGAAAAATAAACACTAATTTGGGGTTTTCGATTTGGTATTAATTTTGAAAAGTTGATCATAGAAAACCGGTAACAGCTAGCCCCAGTTTGTGCTAGCAAAATATATTAATTTATCTATCTATGCTGTATCGATAACTGTTGATATATTTAAATATATAGCTCTATGAATTTTTCTTCATGGTCCTTAGTAAAAATGTATCCCTCATGATTTCTTTGATTAATATTTTCTAATAGTTTTACTAATTTATGTATAGTACATATTGGATTAATTGACTCGTTATCCTTTTGCCATTCAATTAGTTTCATCGAATTATTTAGTGCTTCTTTATAATTATCAATAAATTGTTCTATACATTTTTTATTTGTTTCGTTATATCCTTTAGCATATTTTTTCAAATAAGTCTTTGCTGTATCGCCTATTGATTTCTTACCCTTAGAATTGAATGGCTTAATGCACAAGTCAAAATGCAAAATGAACCATATTTCAAAACACGGATAAGTATAAATTGGAAAAATTTTTACTTTAGGTTGTTTAGAATTTTGATTCTCATAATTTATGAGTTCATTAATAAAATTCTTATCTTTAACCGTATCTAGATCAAATATGCAGAATATGTAATCAAATGGCTCATGATTTTGAATTGATTCCTCTGCGATTTTTATAGCATTTTTAATAATTCCAACACTATCAGTATATTCACTTTTTATTACTGATAGTGTCGATAAAGAAAACCTATTTTTTAATCCATCAAAATAAATCTTCTCCGAAACACCTTCTGTCAGTATCAAAATTTTGGGTATTATTTGTCTATAATTATTATTTCGTCTTATATCTTTTTTATTGGCCCGGATTTTCTTATTTTCATCGATTTTTTTCTTTTTTAAATCTTCACTTCCCATTAAAGACTCCCAGCTTTAATCTTTGAAAAATGGTGTAGCGCCATATCTTCCGCTTAAATAGCGTAACTCCCAATTTTCTCTATCATTTCTTGGACGGAAGTCTGATAAAGAATATAAAACTGATGCTTGTTCTGAATTTTTCTCAATAAAATAAATTTGGTCTTTTCTTAAATATTCAGAGTCAATTAAATGAGTATCATGTGTTGCAGCAATAAGCTGATTGTTTGTTTTTTGAAAACTATTTACAAAGTTTTTCACTAATAGTGGATGTAAATCAGAACCTAGTTCATCAATATAAAAAGCTTTTGACTCATAGATTAAATCTTTCATCATAATCGATGAAAGCTCAAGTAGCTTAATAGTTCCTCTTGATTCAAATTTTATCGGAAACTCAATTAAGTCATCATTATTATCTTTATGGTAGGTAGATATTTTATAAGTAAATTGGTCTTTTAAATTATCAAGTAATTTCTTTTTTATCTCTTCAGGAATATTATTATCATCAAAAAGAACTGATTCCATTTTTTTTTCATCAATGCTTAAGTCAACAATATTAATATCTTGAGAGCGAATAAAATCTAATATATTTTTTTTATAAGAATTATCATTGCAACACATCCTGGCTAAATCTATCATTTCAGGTTCTTCAGATAAGCCTTTCGCAAACCAATTATAAATAGGTTCTAAAAAGTGGGTATTTTCTTGAACTGCTTTTGATAAAAAAAGTACATTTTTAGCTGTTTTTCTTGCTATATCGTTAAAGATCCTTAATGGCTTCAAATCAGTACCAAAATTAAAGATATACTGGTCCTGAGTATCTAAAAATCTATCAAATATAAGCTTTTCGTACCGTTTTGGAAAATAAGAGAGATGTTCATTAAATATTCTGTCTTTATAAAATGAAATAGAATAGTTATATCGAATATTATTACAAAAAAAGTTAATTTCATAACGTGATGGAGAATGCCGACTTTCAGAATTTAATGCAAACTGAGGAGATGAGAGATCCCATAAATTATCATCAGGAGTAAATTTCAATGACTCTAAGACCAAACTTCTCAAGTGAGCGAGGGCTGTAATAAAATTAGACTTTCCTGATGCATTAGCTCCATAAATAATAACTGCTTTTAAAAGCTTAATTCCTTCTATAGGAGTATCAAATAAATTATCTTTATTATTATCATAGGGTGGTTCTGCAACCAAACTTAAAGTTTGGGGTTCTTTAAAAGAAAGAAAATTTTCTACAGTAAAATTAATAATCATTTATGGATCCTTTTTTGATGGATATTCTATCCATAATATTAGTATCTTTTATTCTAATATTATTGTCAATTATATGTAATACAGAAAATATTGATATCAAATAAGTGGGTTTGGAATTTTTGAGTAAATATCTCTAAAAAGATAGGAATAGCTAATTAATCTTATCCTTTAACTTGTTTTTAACTCATAACTTACCCTATGTTATTCAGAATACAGATAGAGTGTTTGCAATTGAATCAGTAAACGCGAAAGATTTACATAATTTATACAAGACATTTTTTAATTTAGATTGTAATGGCGGAAAGGTAGTACCAAAAATAAATGATATATTCAATGTAAGGGATTTTATTATATTAGAATATAATATTCCACTAGAACAGTTAATGATTTCTTTTTATCTTTACCTTGAAAGCCTTCTTTTAAAAAGATTGAAAGAAAAAGTTTCAACTAGCATAAATGAAGTGACCCCAAGTAATTGGTTGTCCAACTATTGGGGGTCACTTCATTAAGCTGTTTATAAGATAACAAATGATAACAACTAACTAGGTTATTCTGCAGGTATGTCTTTTATTTTCATATATGGTTCTAAATCACATAATAATAAAGCAAGCTCTTTTGTCTCGATTATAGGTAATTTTACAGCTTACTCGAATACTCTCATCTTAGCAAAACTAACCATTTACATTCCTCACGCCCCTA
This sequence comes from Gilliamella sp. ESL0405, assembly GCF_019469205.1. Taxonomy (NCBI): domain Bacteria; kingdom Pseudomonadati; phylum Pseudomonadota; class Gammaproteobacteria; order Orbales; family Orbaceae; genus Gilliamella; species Gilliamella sp. ESL0405. Next base: position 525,988 of record NZ_CP048265.1, read on the forward strand.
ATAGATATTTGCGCCAGTTCGCTAGGGTTGCGAATGTTCGGGGATCAGCCTAGACGCAAATAATACTTTAATATACAGATATATACATTTAATTATTTTATACTTAGCAAGTACTTTTTTTGATTGTTAATGATTCTTTTAAAATTACTTTGAAATCCAAACATTATTTGAGATAAGGAGTGATTAAAAAATAGAACATCATTTTTTGAGAAATCATTACTTTTTTTATAATAAGAAACAACATTAGGAACATCTGAATATAATAACATTGCCTCATAATGAAGAACGCTATGCTTAATTGAATTAAAAAGATTATTAATGGTTTTTAAAAACTCAGTATTATCTTCATAATAATCAATACCATTACCAATGAGAATCTGTTTACAAAGCGGATAAGTGCTATTTTTTTTAGTTGAAAATAAATCTCCTATACAATCCACTTCAATTTTGTTTCTTGTCTTGAAAAGACTTTTATAACAAGTAACATATGTCAATTGAACCAGCTCATCAAATAAGCTTCTAATGGAAAGTATTAACCCTTCTGTTTTTAACCTATAAAGAATAAATGGATTTTGTTCTTGTTGCATTAGTTGATATGGATTTTGTAAATTTTTTATATTTTCTTCATGAAATTTTACAATATCTATAAATTCGTGTTGAATTAATAAATGCTTATTAACAATCATTAAAGACTGCAATTCTGGATTGGTAAATCTTTCTATTTCTTCATATTTTGGCATTTGAAGAAAACTATATGATTCAATTTGAAATTGTTTTATTGAACATTCCTTATTGTAAATATAATTTTCTTCAATCAAATTAGTTCTGGGGAATATATCCTCTTTTACAATCCATTGATCATTTTCAAAAACATATATCTGTCCTTTTGGTAATTTTTGACTTGGTAATTCTATATCAGTTGAGTTTGCAGGAAGTCCAATTCCTTTTTGTTGATAGTAATTATCTTCTTTATGTGTAAAAAATTTATCCCATTTATTATAGTGAAAAATGGTTACATATCGATCATACTCATAAAATTCTTTCCGCATAAGTATAGCTCCAATAAAGTATTACAATTTATTTCTTAACCAATCTCAGGATAGTAATATACTTATTACATAATCATACACTTTCAATATACATTAATTTATCTTGATATTTGTCAGTAAAAATAATTTTAGTTTGCTACACGGATAAATGTATCTTGTTGGTACTTACGGAATACTGAAATAGCCTTTAAGGCTTGATATTACTGTATTTTTTGTGTTTTAGTGGGGTTAAAAGAATCTTACGAAATAGTGAATTGGTGGAGCTGGCGGGAGTTGAACCCGCGTCCGAAATCTCTACATCCTTGGTACTACATGCGTAGTTTGTCTTTAAATTTCGCCTACCTGCTGCGGACAAACACGCTACCGATAGACTAGCTTGATTAAGTTTAATGCTTCCGCCCCAAGCAAGGCTTCCACACGATCTCGTTTGGGTTTGACTCCTCTTTATCCCCGTCCTACGAGCGGAGGCTAGGGAGAGAAGGCTCTATGCAGGTTATTAAGCTGCTAGTGCGTAGTTTTCGTCGTTTGCGACTATTTTTTTGCGGTTTATTTACGAGGCCTACCGCACCTCGGCATGCACCTTGGGTTTCGCAAATCCCGTCGAATCCAGAATCAGCCCCAATTGTGATTTGTTATTAACTAACAATATCGGGGCATTATAGGTCAATTCAAGGGGGAATACAAGTTAACCTAAATTTAGATAAGCCCCGTTTTCAGTTGGTTTTTCATCTTTTGCTGTGCTAAAAATCTTATCTACCACACTTTTAGTGACAGTATTAAGGTTGTCACCTGCACAGCGTTAATATAAGTTGGGCACCAACCCAATAAGCTTTAAATTAAAGGCACTGCGTTGATAACCATTGAAATTCTATCAAGACAGAAACCTACTATTACAAATAAAGCTAGCCTCCAATCCTGTCAAAAAGTTTCAGAAATACCCTATGTTTTAGTATAAAAGTCATCATTTAAAATAGAGAAGAACATAAAATCTTTTAATAGGAGATAATAAATAAAAGTTTGGAGGTTTTCTTTTAAAAGAATGATTACCGTTGCTTAAAGTTTTTGGTGATTAAGTGTGCAATACCGAATCCGAATATAGCGCATTAAGAATTAAGCAAGCCCCCAATCTTGTCAAGAAGTTTCAGAAATACCCTATGTTTTAGTATAAAAATCATCATTTAAAATAGAGAAGAACATAAAATCTTTTAATAGGAGATAATAAATAAAAGTTTGGAGGTTTTTCTTTTAAAAAGAATGATTACCGTTTCTTATAGTTTTCGGTGATTAAGTGTGCAGTGCCGAATCCGAATATAGCGCATTAAGAATTAAGCTAGCCTCCAATCTTGTCAAAAAGTTTCAGAAATACCCTACGTTTTAGTATAAAAATCATCATTTAAAATAGAGAAGAACATAAAATCTTTTAATAGGAGATAATAAATAAAAGTTTGGCGGTTTTTCTCTTAAAAGAATGATTACCGTTGCTTAAAGTTTTCGGTGATTAAGTGTGCAGTGCCGAATCGAATATAGCGCATTAAGAATTAAGCTAGCCCCCAATCTTGTCAAGAAGTTTCAGAAATACCCTACGTTTTAGTAAAAAACTTAATACTTGTTGATGTCGGGATTTAATTATTTATTTTTTTGTATGACAGTTTAAGCCGGGTTTTTTGTTAAATAGATAGAGAAATTTTATTTTTTTAAAAAAATTAAAAAATAATAACCATTATAAATCAACTGTTTATAATATTTTTTAATAAATATTATAAATTTTTTAAAATAAGTTGGAACTTTTTGTTATTACCGTTGTCTATATTATCAGATTACGTTAATTCATTTTTTTGCCCTCCACTCAATATTGAGTGGATTTTTTTTGCCTGTCGTTTGCCGTTAGGCGTCCATGCTCTTTTTAATCAACATTGCTATTTTCGCTTTGGGTTTTAATCTTTTAAGGCTTTGCATCTTGTGCCATAGCTTGATAACTAACACTATCTGTCCAATTTTGACAGCTATGAATAAAGTAGTATCATTGTTATCTTTATCAAGGGCTTGAAAAAATTTTAATGTTAATGATTAGAATAAGCGCTTGCCCGCCATATCGACTGTAAGTTAAGAGAATTTCTATGTTATTTTCCAGCCAAACCAAAGGACATCTAATTGCGTTGATGACCGTGTTTCTTTGGGGAACCACCTTTATTGCCACTAAAGTACTGTTGATCGATTTTAAACCCATTGAAATTTTATTTTACCGGTTTGGGTTGGGTTACTTAATGCTTTGGGTTTTGGCGCCACAGATATTTGCTTGGCAAGGATTTAAGCAAGAACTGATGTTTTTGTGCGCCGGGTTTTGTGGTGTAACTTGTTATTTTTTATGTGAGAATATTGCCTTAACTTATACCACCGCCTCAAACGTCGGAGTGATCACAACATTAGCGCCCGTGTTTACCGCACTTTTATCGATCTTCTTTTTAAGAACTGAACGGCCAGCGAAGCGATTTTATATCGGGTGTTTATTTGCTATTTTTGGTGTTGGCTTAATCAGCTTGAATGGTAAATATGTGTTGTCGCTTAATCCTTTGGGTGATCTGCTTGCGGTCGGTGCCTGTTTGTTTTGGGCATGTTATTCAATCTTAACCAAAAAATGCAGTCATTATGGATACAATACAATTTTATTAACACGACGATTCTTTTTCTATGGTTTAGTGATGATGCTCCCGGCGTTATATCTGTTTGATTTTAAATGGGGACTTGATCGCTTCACGCACTCAGCTAATCTTTTTAATATCCTATTTTTAGGCGTAGGGGCTTCGGCGATCTGTTTTGCTTCCTGGAATTATGCAGTGAAATTAGTTGGTGCCGTAAAAATTAGTATCTACCTGTATTTAGTGCCAATTTTGACCATTATTGCCGCAGTTGTGATGTTAAATGAGCCTTTTACATGGATAGCCGCTATCGGTACGTTATCAACCCTTATTGGGGTGTTGTTATCGGAAGGAAAATTCAGATTCAGTAAGCATTGATCTAATCAATCAAATAAGTGACTACAAGGGGCTTGTGCCCCTTTTTACTGTATGTTAAGGCGTTATGCGTTTATCGATTGCATCCATAATGATTTGCCCGAGGTGGGGGTAATTATTATCAAAATGGTGACCGCCGGGGAGTTCGACCGCTTCGCCTTTCATTTGTGGTTGCAGACATCCAGTTTCGTCTTGTTCTTCCTCGCCATAGATGCAAAAGAGTTTATTAGCCGGAATTTTATCGACTTCCGGTGCTGTTTTCATCTCTTGACCGGATTGTCCTAGCCAGCCGCTGATCTCAATTTCAAAGTTAGCATCTTTGGAAAAGGCGATCAAAACCAAAGCTTGTACGGCTTGTTGATCTTGTGGGGATAAGCGATTATAAAGTGCCGGTAAGATATCACCGCCGAACGAATAGCCAGCCAGTACAAAGCGCTTCGTGCCCCATTTATCACGATATTGTTGCATTAAATAGGCTAAATCTTTACTACTGCGCTCGACTGAACGATGTTGCCAAAATAGTTTTAATGCATCAACGCCAACCACCGAATAACCATTTGACGCCATATATTCGGCGGATACTTTGTCTAAATCCCGCCAACCACCGTCACCGGAATAGTAGAAAGTGACGGTTTCCGGGTGAGCTTGTTTATCTTTAGCGGGCAATTCAATGACCGGCAATTGTTCATGCTCGCCATATAAAATCGATGATAAATGTAAACTTAATAACTCAACCGGCGAGGCTTGATACTCACCAATAGACGTTGTGACATTAATCTTTTTTTGTTCACGAGGAAACACTGCCACAGCTTCATCGGGTGGGTTGTTCCAAATCACCTGCCAACTGCCATGGCTGGCTTGAGAGGGTAATGGGGCATCACAATCTTTATGGTCTAGTGTGAACTCAATTGATAGCGCTTTGGCATTATCATTTGGTTGCTTAGTTAACCACCGATAGGCAAACGCTGCGCCTTCTTGCATACCGGCGACCACATAGTGGCTCTCGTTAAGGATTTTTTTAGCTTGATCAAAGCGGTTTTGCTGCTCAAGGCAACTGGCGTTTGGTTTTAATTCAAATTGTACCAGTTTTGCCCCCGTGCTTTTAGATAAATCAAGCAGTTGTTGAGCGCTGAAATGATTTTCTTCGGTGGCAACAATGATAGCAGCGGCTTCCGCTAATGTTTTCGGTGTTGCTGATAATACTGAAAAATTCGAGTCAATGGTTATTGTATTGACTGAAGCGCTTTGCCGTTTTTTATAATAATACAGACCCGCAAAGACAAGTAACGTAATGAGCACCAGCATCAAAAACAGTAAAATATAGCGTAATGTCTTTTTCATATTATGACTTCTTACCTTTTTTTAATCCAGTAATACCACCTGAAATCAGTATGGTGGTATCAATAAGGGCAACTAAAGGATCGAGCCCGGTCGGAACAGCCATATAACGTGGCTCCCAATGTGTGGCAAACTTATCTTTGAATCGCCTTAATCCTTGAAAGTTATAAAAGCGTCCACCACGGCGAAAGACTAATGCGCCTAATCGTTGGATTATCGGTGCGCCTCGGCGTCGTTGCATTCCCGCCAGCGGTACCATGCCTAAACTAAAATATTTAAATCCTTTTTGTTGATAATGCAAAATCAACCCAACCATTAAAAATTCCATAGTCAGTTTTGGAATATCTTGCACAACTCGCATTAAATCGATGCTTGCTGAGTAATGTTGGTCAGTTTCAAGTAAGTTTACAAAGGCAATAATGCGCCCTTGATACTCAATGGTGGCAATGGTGAAACGATCTAAATATTGTTTAGAAAAAGAGCCTAACGAGAATTTTTTCTCTTTGGTATGCTTATTGCTCAGCCAGGCATCCGACACGGTTTTTAACTCATCTAACGGAGCAGTACCCGGCGCATAAAATTTTAGACTCAGCCCGTCACGCTGACCACGATTCCATGTGTAACGCAGATCTTTATAGCCTTTTGAGGTTAAGTCAAATTCAGCTAAATTAACTAAAGCCTCTTCCCCCAGTTTTATCGCTTGCAAGCCGATATCCATATAAAAAGGTAAGTTGGCCGCTTTAACGTGGTAAAATACCGGCCGTAAATGATGTTGATCGCATAAATCCCGAAAAGCCCAAATTAACTCAGCTCGCTCACCACTATCACCAATAGGATCGTAAAGGGCAACCATGCTTCGTCTACGTTTGGCATACATGATAAAAGCGGTTTGTGTTTGGTTAAATAACAGCGATTTATCGGCATTCATGGCAAGCAAACCTTCCGGCTGTTTGGAATTGAGGATGATTTGATAAGCTTTATTTAACTCCTCTTGCTTCGGCAGATTGATAACCGGTAACGAAGGTCGAAATAGCCAATAGAGCATGATACAGGTGAGTAGAATAAAGCTTGCTAACGCCATTTTTAATCCTCGAGGTGCGTGACTATCTAACTCAAATTGCCACCACAAAGATTGGTTGTAAGTCGCGTTTTGATAGATAAATAGTGTCAACCAAACCAACAGAGCAATCAAACAAAAACAGATTGCAAAGGATTTCAATGAATAAGGTAAAACTCGCAATCGGCTTTTACGATAAAAGGTCGTTCTAAACTTAATCAATAATAAGGTTATAGCAGATAAAAAACTGGTTTCAATCCAATGCAGTCCACTTAACAGCGAGCAACAGCTACCTAAAACCAATAAAATAATCGACACGTTCCAAGCGCTATATAGTCTGCGACGTAGCCCCATTGCCAGCAGTAAACACAGTACACCAATTAAACTGGCGCTTAAGTGGGCAAGGTTGACCACTTTATTTGGGATGAGAGTGGTGACAAATGGATGATTGTACCCGGGGATGATGCTGGAAAACATCATCACCACGCCGGCAACAAAGACTAAGAACGCCATAATGGCTGCGGCAATGCCGGTTTCGTTTTCGTCAACTTGCGGAGCGGTTAAAAATTGTTTGCCTTCGTTGATTAACAACAAAATACTGGCCGGAATCAGTGGTAAAAGGATATAAATAATTCGATAAATGATGAGTGCAACGGTTAATTGCGCTGCGCCAATTTGCGATGAAAATGCCGCTAACATAATGGCTTCAAATATCCCAACACCACCGGGAACATGACTTAATACCCCAGCGACTAATGCAATAATATAGATCATAATAAAGGTGATAAAGTTGGGCTGATTGGGGATAAGAAAGTAGAGAATGGCTCCGGCTAATAGGATATCAAATAATGTGATGAGAAACTGACAACTTGCCAGCTTTAAGTTAGGCAGGCGGATTGACCAGTGTAAAAATTGAAATAATTGACTATCTGGATTTGGTCTTTGGGTTAGTCGATGACAATATAAATAGAGTAACAGCCCGGCATATAGCCCAACAACGCCACCAGCAATAAGCCAAACCTGTCCCGCCGACAAATGCAAAGCTAACATGGTGTCGTGGGGGTGAATTAATGCTGCAACGGCGGCGAGCAGTGGTAAGGTAAAACCTAACGACAAAGTGACGAAAATTGACATTCTGGCAACATCAATGGTGGTTAAACCATACTTAAAATAGAGCCGGCAACGGATTGCACCGCCGGATAACGCCGATAACCCAACGGCATTGCCTATGGCTGATGCACAAATGCCACCGACTGCAATAGTTGATCGTTTTAAATCTACGCCGGCATAGCGAGCGGCTGACCATTCATAGCATATCAGCATAATATAACTCCCTATCGCTGACAGACAGGCAAATAGTACCGCACGAAATGAAAGCTTATCAAAAGCATTTTTGATATCTTGCAGATTAATTGTTTTTAACAGTTCCCAACAAACGATTAATGCAACAAAAAAAATAGATAAGGCTAGAAGTAAAGCTAAAAATTGACGATAGCGAGTGAAGTCTTCTATCAATTGCCATGGCAAAACTTTACGCGCTGAAATTTTCACTTAATCAACTCCAAAAATCTGCTTCGATGAAATTTAGGTTTGGCATTCTAACGCTCGCTATTGATGAAAACAATCAAGGGAAAATTAAAGAAAATATAAAAAAAACATTAATTACTGTCGGTTTTTAATGGTTATTGTTTATTTATTGTGCGGTTTTATTGTTGAATCTGAATTTTACGTATTATTTTCATTTGTCCAATTCTCCTATTATTAGCTTAATATTATTCAATGATAAGGCTTTTAGCGATAGGTTACAGTTTGCTATAATTTGCTTAAATTTATTTAATAAACTGTAAATGGTGTCTATTGAGTCAACATTGCGATAATTTCCTTAATTTATCGCTCACGATTTGTTGCTTTTATAAAGTTAATCCAACCGAATATTTAACCGTTATCATTTTTATAAACTTATGAATACAAAATTAGCTGCCCGAATAAACGACCAACAACAATCTGTGATAGTAGCGGTGCAATCCTATGTTGCGCAAAAGTTAGCCCATGATTTTTCCGGGCATGATATTGCGCATATTGAGCGAGTGGTCAGCTTGGCACAGACAATCTTGATTAACGAATCTAATGCCGATGCTTTTATCGTGATATTGAGCGCCTATTTACATGATGTGATTGACGAAAAAGTGGTTGCTGATGTTAATCAAGCGGTGAGTGAATTGCGGGATTATTTATTTTCGCTAAACTTAACACAAACACAAATCAATCAGATTTTCGATATTATCGAAAATATGTCTTATCGAAAAAACTTAAGTTCAGTAAAAAAATTATCACTCGAAGGGCAGATTGTTCAAGATGCTGATCGTTTAGACGCCATTGGCGCAATTGGTATTGGTCGAACTTTTTATTATGGTGGTAACAGACATAATATTATGCACAATCCTGCCATATCACCCCGAACGCAACTTAACGAAGATAACTACAAACAACCTAACACCGTCATCAATCATTTTTATGAAAAGCTTTTTTTACTGAAAGATATGCTCAATACAAGCACAGCGAAACAGCTAGCAAAACAGCGGCACGAGTTTATGCTTCAGTTCGTTAACCAGTTTGAAAAAGAGTGGCGAGGGGAGGCATAGCGCTATTAAGTTTAATTCATTGAATATATCTATCATGTCGTTATAATTAATTAAGTTATAAAATAATGGGTAAAGGAGCGGGCAATGAATTTATCTATCAATACTAAAATAGATTTGGGCAACAATGTTGCCATGCAGCAGCTTGGTTTTGGTACCTATAAATTAACCGATTTAGATCAGGTAATAAAGGCGGTAAACACTGCCACTAAGGTTGGGTACCGTTCATTCGATACTGCTGAGCTTTATCAAAATGAAAAACAGCTTGGGCAGGCGATTAAGCAATGTGGTGTTGACCGAAAAGATTTATTTATCACCTCCAAAATCAGTAATCAAAATCAAGGATATGAAAAAACCTTAGCCGGTTATGAACAAACGTTGAAAGATCTCCAACTTGATTATCTTGATCTGTTTTTAGTGCACTGGCCACTTAATAGTACCTTTTTTGAAACGTGGCGAGCGTTTGAAAAACTTTATGAAGAAAAGCGTGTCAGGGCAATTGGTGTCTGTAATTTTCATATTTCGCATTTAGAACTTTTAGCCAGTCAAGCCAATATCAAACCTATGATTAATCAAATTGAGATCCACCCTTATTTAACGCAAATTGATTTAGTCCGCTATTTGCACCAGCATGATATCGCCATTGAAGCTTGGTCACCTTTAGCTCGCAATAAAGTATTGAGTGATCCGCTTTTGGTGAATATTGGCGATCGGTATAATAAATCGGTGTCACAAGTCACTTTACGCTGGCATTTGCAAAATGGCTATATCGTCATTCCAAAATCATCACACCCCGATCGGATTGCTGAAAATGCTAATATTTATGATTTTGAGTTAACGGCTGATGAGATGCGTAAAATCAACTGTTTAAATCAAAATTACCGCACTGGCCCAAATCCCGATGATGTGTATACTAAAAATGGCTTTTAAAATGACGCTGGTGCGCTTAACGGACTTTAGTTAAGCGCACTTTTACTATACCGGAACTGGCGCCCCCACTAACGATAACACAATCGGCAGTGTAATTAAGCTCAATAACGTGCTGACCAGCGTCGCACTGGAAACCAACTCAGGGTGCGTATCAAATTGTACTGACATCAATGTCGTATTGGCGGCACTTGGCATTGCGGCTAATACCACTAATACTTGCTTATAAACCGGTAAAATCGGTAAATAATAGACCATTATGCTTGCCACAATCGGCGAAATAACCATACGGGTGATTAACGAAAACGACAGTTTAGGATAATCGAGTTGTTTAATGTGTATCTTAGCAAGCTGCATACCTAAAATAATCATAATCACCACAATGGATGAATCACCAATCATATTAATTGAGGTCATAATCGATTTGGATAATGGAATATGACACAGCTGAAAAATAATCCCCAAAAGTGCTCCATAAGCCACTGGCATGCGGATAACTTTATTAATCACATCTTTTTGACTGACGATATCGCTACGAGAACTACCTTTAGCGGCATAATAGATACCCACGGTGCTCATCACAAATTGTTGTAACACCATCATAATCACGCCTAAATCAAAGCCAACCGCGCCAAAAAAGACCAATAGTACCGGCGTACCATAATTGCCATTATTCATAAAACATGAGCTTAAAATCATCGCGCACCGCTCTTTGGTCGAATATTTCATTATCACCGACCAAATCGAGACAATCGCCACTAATGACAGGCAAAGCCCAAAGATATACATCACATAAAATAGATAATCAGTGGTGAGGGTATGGGTGTAGAAAGTTTTAAATGCCAAAAAAGGTGAAAGCACATACAGTGACATTTTAGACAGATTAGCCACATCAAATTTTAAGATTTTTTGGGCGATAAAGCCGACAATAAAAATACAAAAAATAGGGAATAAAATGATAAAAAATTGCATAAATAATATCTTTATTTGTTAACTAGCTTATTGAATCAATCGCATTGATGATAGATTCACGTAAATCATGGCAAGTTTTATCATCAAGCGCTTTATTGTGTTTATCGGTTAAGATAAACAGATCTTCGATATGTTCACCAATGGTGGCAATTTTAGCACTACTTAATGACAAATCTAAATTGGCAAACACTTCACCGACACAAGCAAGCAAGCCGGGTTTATCAAGGGCGATCAGCTCCATATAAGTTTGGCTATCATTAAACGCTGATAAAAAGTTAACTTGCGTTGGGATTGAAAACGATCGTAATCTTTGTTTTGGTGGTTTGATCCTTACCCCTTTATAAACCGGTTGTTGTAATGCCTTTTCAAGTGCGGTGATGATATCTTGATGCCGATTTTTTTGTACCGTTTGCCCGTTCGGCTCTAAGACGATAAAGGTGTCGAGGGCAAAGCCTTTTTTGTTGGTGATAATTAAGGCATCATGAATATTTAAGTTAAGTTTACTGAGCGTATTGCAAGCGGTTGCAAACAGATAAGGTCTATCAGGCGAGTAGATAATAATTTCAGTTCCGCCATGATAAGGCGCCGGATTGATTGATACCAAGGTTTGGTTTAAATCATGGTTTAACAAAATTTGCGCGTGCCACACGATCTGTTCGGTACTGTAACGCAAAAAGTAGTCGACCCGATAATCTTGCCAAAGATCATTGATTGCCGGCTCAGAAAAGTGTTGCCCAAGCAGCATGGTTAATGCATCTTGCTTATGTTGCCTTGCAATACTACGTTGCTGAGGTATTTGGTGAATGCCAGTATCAAACGAGCGTTTAGCGGTTAAATACAGTTCACGTAGTAGACTTTGTTTCCAGCTATTCCATAGCGTTTCATTGGTGGCACACACATCGGCAACCGTTAAGCAAAGTAGATATTGCAAACGGCGTTTGCTTTTCACCAATTGTACAAAAGCACGGATAACATCGGGGTCTTGTAAGTCTCGATTTTGTGCGGTGACAGACATTAATAAGTGGTAACGCACCAGCCAGATGATTAGATCGGTATCTTTTGCCTCTAATTGATGTAAATGGCAGAATTTTTCTACCAGTTTGGCGCCGATCTCTGAATGATCGCCATGGTGCCCTTTACCAATATCGTGAAATAAACCGGTAATGATTAACAGTTCCGGTTTGGATAATTTGGCTAGCACGGCTGAACTATTGGGGTGCTTGAGTTGACCGGCTTGTGTTTTGAAGCTATCAAGCTCCAGTAACAGGCGAATCGTATGTTCATCCACCGTATAGGCATGAAACAGATCAAACTGCATCATACCGGCAATGTGTTTCCAACCCGGTATATAAACCGTTAATATGCCATATTGGTGCATGGGCAATATCGCCTTTTTAATGGCATCCGGGTGTTTAATTATTTGCATAAACAGCGCTCTAGCTTTTGCCTCTTCACAAAGTAGCGAAGTTAAGTGCCGTCTGGCTGAGCGTAATTGTCTAATGGTGTTTGAATAAAGTCCGGTAACTTGTGGATTAAGCAACATGGTATAAAACAGTTGCATAATCATGACCGGATCGTCGTTGAAAATATTATCATTTTTGACGTCGATTAAATTCTCCCGAACTTGAAAATAGTCATCGATATCATAAGGTTTATTATTGGCGTGTTGGGCTAAAATCGATTCATCAAAAAGCTGTAACAGCATTTGATTTAATTCGGTAATATTATGCGCTACACGATAGTAGTCGTGCATCATCTTTTCAACCGGTGTATTGCCTTCGCCTTTATAACCTAGCAAATTAGCAATGCTCAGTTGGCGGTCAAACAGCAGGCGGTTATCATAACGATTTATCACGCTATGCAACGCAAAACGCATTCGCCATAAAAATTTACGGCACGTTTTAAACTCTTCGATATCTTCGGGCGTTAAGTAGTCAAAGTTAGCCACTTTCTGCAAAAACTGATCACCATAATGGCGAATTGCTATCCATTGAATAATTTGCATATCACGCAAACCGCCCGGGCTATTTTTTAAATCCGGTTCAAGATTATAGGTGGTGCTGTGATACTGTTTATGGCGCTCTTTTTGTTCGGCAACTTTTGCCCGATAAAACGCCGCCGAAGGCCAGATTTTATCGCTAAAAATCTGTGCGCTTAGCTCATCTGATAGCGATTGACTACCGACAATTAATCTTGATTCGATTAAGTTGGTCATAATTGTGATATCGTTTTTCGCTTCTTGCAGGCAGGTTTTTAACGTTCTGACGCTATGCCCGATATCTAAATGCAGATCCCAAAGTAAACGCACTAAATGACCTATTTGGTTTTCCAGCTCTTTACTTAGTGCTTGGTCACTTAAGATTAAAATATCAATGTCAGATAGCGGATGTAGTTCTGAGCGGCCATAACCACCAACCGCAATTAATGCAATGCGATTTTTTTTAAACAGTGAAGGAGTTTGTTCGGGGATTTGATAATATCGCCATAAACGCTCAAGCAGCTTATCAATAAATGCACTGCGTAAATGCACTAAGTCATCGATATCAACTTGTTGTTTAAACTGATCAACAGACCATTGCTGAAAGTCATCGAGTTGCTGTTTAAGATAGCTAATATTTATCTGCTCATCAGTAAAATCGAGCGGAGAAATCGGGTAATTCAAATGGGCATCAGTCATAGTTGTCAAATTGATAAAGACAATTGGATGATGATAACGTTACCTGATTTTTAATAACTGTCAAGCTACCGTTAGGGTAAAAATGACCTCAATAAATCTGTATAGATGATAAAAAAGGAACAATTTTTTGTTCCTTTTGTCAAGAAGTTTCAGAAAATACCCACGTTTGAGTATAAAACTATAATTTGAAATCGCTTAAATCATCTTCATTGATTTCAGAATCAATTTGACCCACTAAGTACGAGCTCATTTCAGCTTCTTGTGGGGCAACTTGGACATTGTCTGATACTAGCCAATTGTTGATCCATGGGATCGGGTTGGATTTTACTTCGTACGGTAATTTTAATCCGACTGCTTGCATGCGGATATTGGTGATATACTCGACATACTGGCATAAGATATCTTTGTTTAAACCAATCATTGAGCCACCTTCAAATAGATACGATGCCCACTCTTTTTCTTGATTGGCGGCTTGTAAGAAGAGATCATAACAATCTTGTTCGCACTCTTTGGCAATTTCCGCCATTTCCGGATCGTCTTCGCCACTGCGTAAGGTGTTAATCATAAATTGGGTGCCGGTTAAGTGTAGTGCTTCGTCACGGGCGATAAGTTTGATAATTTTGGCATTACCTTCCATTAATTCCCGTTCAGCAAATGCAAATGAGCAAGCAAAGCTGACATAAAAGCGAATCGCTTCAAGGGCATTGACGCTCATTAAGCACAGGTATAGCCGGCGTTTAAGTTCACGTAGGTCGATTGTTACCGTGCGATTGTTAATTGTGTGCTTGCCTTCACCAAATAAGTTGTAATAGCTGGCATAGCTAATTAAATCATCATAATATCCTGCAATGTCGCCGGCACGTTTTTGAATCTCTTTATTCGTCACAATATCGTCAAATACCACTGACGGATCGTTGACAATATTACGAATAATATGCGTGTAAGAGCGAGAGTGGATAGTTTCAGAAAATGACCATGTCTCAACCCATGTTTCAAGTTCGGGGATCGAGATAAGGGGCAATAAAGCCACATTCGGACTACGGCCTTGAATGGAATCAAGTAAGGTTTGATACTTTAAATTACTGATAAAAATATGTTTTTCATGTTCCGGTAGCGCCGCATAGTCGATACGATCTTGTGAAATGTCGACTTCCTCCGGACGCCAAAAGAATGAAAGTTGTTTTTCGATAAGTTTTTCGAACATCTCATATTTTTGTTGATCGTAACGTGCAACATTAACTGGTTGTCCAAGAAACATCGGCTCTTTAAGTTGATCATTATGCACATGCGAAAAGGTACTGTAATTCATACTCATAACAAAACTCCTAACTGATTTTTAGTTATTTTTACCGCCACCTTTCGACAGTGAAAAGAGGGCAACATTAGGGGAAAGTATCCGTTTCCCCAATACAATGATTAAATGGCTATTTTTTATAGCGTTAGACTAAATTTTACAGGCGCCACCAGCACAACCGTCATCACTTTCAGTAAGTGCAATATCACCTTGAACATCTTCAGCACCGTCACGGGTGTTGTGATAGTAAAGTGTTTTAACCCCGTATTTATAAGCCGTCAATAAATCAGCTAACAGCTGTTTCATCGGTACTTTATCATTCGGGAATTTAGTCGGATCGTAGTTAGTATTAGCTGAAATCGATTGATCGATAAATTTCTGCATAATGCCCACTAACTGTAAATAACCGGTATTATTTGGAATTTGCCAGAGTAATTCATAAAAGTTTTGCAGATCTTTATAATCAGGCACAACCTGTTTTAAAATCCCGTCTTTTGAGGCTTTTATGCTGACAAAACCTCGTGGCGGCTCAATGCCGTTGGTCGCATTGGAAATTTGTGACGAGGTTTCCGAAGGCATTAAAGCCGATAGGGTTGAGTTGCGTAAACCGTGGGTTTTTATTGATTCACGCAGTGACTCCCAATCATAATGTAATGGCTCTTTGGTTAAGGTATCTAAATCTTGTTTATAAGTATCAATAGGTAAAATACCTTGTGAATAAGTAGTCTGATTAAATAACGGGCAGGCTCCCTTCTCTTTAGCTAAGTTATTCGACGCTTTAAGTAGATAGTACTGCATCGCTTCAAAGGTGCGGTGCGTTAAATTATTGGCGCTGCCGTCAGAATACTTAACACCATGTTTAGCCAGATAGTAAGCATAGTTAATGACACCGATGCCTAAAGTGCGACGATTAAGGGAGGAGTTTTTCGCCGCAGGAACAGGGTAATCTTGATAATCAAGTAATGAATCAAGGGCACGCACCGCTAAATCAGCGAGCTCTTCAAAGTCATCAAGCGAATCAATTTTACCCAGATTAAAGGCGGATAGTGTACATAGGGCAATTTCACCATTTTCATCGTTGACATTATTCAGCGGTTTGGTTGGCAACGCAATTTCCATACATAAATTCGATTGATGAACTGGTGCCAGTTGTGCATTGAACGGGCTGTGCGTATTACAATGGTCGACATTTTGGATATAAATTCGCCCGGTTGAAGCACGTTCTTGCATTAATAAAGCAAACAGCTCGACCGCTTTTACTACTCGCTTGCGAATATTGACATCTTGTTCATACTGATGATAAAGCGTTTCAAATTTTGCTTGATCGGCAAAAAATGCATCATACAGACCCGGCACATCAGACGGGCTAAACAGCGTGATATTTTCGTTTTTGATTAAACGCTGATACATCAGTTTATTAATTTGCACGCCATAATCTAAATGACGAACACGGTTTTCTTCAACGCCACGGTTGTTACGTAAAACCAGTAAACTTTCAACTTCTAAATGCCAGATAGGGTAAAACACCGTCGCTGCGCCACCACGTACGCCGCCTTGTGAACAAGATTTCACTGCGGTTTGGAAATATTTATAAAAAGGAATACAACCGGTGTGGAAAGCTTCACCACCACGAATTGAACTGCCTAACGCACGAATGCGCCCGGCATTAATGCCAATTCCGGCACGCTGAGACACATATTTTACAATGGCGCTGGCGGTCGCATTAATGGAATCTAAACTATCATCACACTCAATTAAAACACACGAGCTAAATTGACGGGTTGGGGTACGTACTCCTGCCATAATCGGAGTAGGGAGCGATATTTTGAATGTCGAAACCGCATCATAAAAACGCTGAATATAACTAAGGCGGGTTTCTTTAGGGTAATTAGCAAATAAACAGGCCGCCACTAAAATATATAAAAACTGGGCACTTTCATAAATTTCACCGGTTACCCGATTTTGAACTAAGTATTTACCTTCTAACTGTTTTACAGCGGCATAAGAGAAGGTCATATCACGCCAATGGTCGATGATCTTATCCATTTGTTCAAACTCTTCCTGGCTATAATCTTCCAGTAAGTGTTTGTCGTAACGTTCGCTGGCGACCAGTTTTTTGACGTGCTCATAAAGTGGTGGTGGTGTGAATTGGTTATACGCTTTTTTACGTAGATGAAAAATGGCTAAGCGAGCAGCTAAATATTGATAATCCGGCGCATCTTGTGAAATCAAATCAGCAGCGGCTCGGATAATGGTTTCATGAATATCAGAAGTCCTAATGCCGTCATAAAATTGAATATGGGAACGCAATTCGACTTGAGAAACCGACACATTATCTAATCCTTCAGCCGCCCAGGTAATCACTTTATGAATTTTATCCAGATTGATAGGTTCTTTTTGGCCATCCCGCTTAGTGACAAGTATTGATTTGTTCATTTTCCATCCAGTTTGATTGTGAAATTTTTGTATGGGTTATAATAGTTGATAATTATCAAAATATACAATATATAGTGCCTATTAATCATTTAATTACTATATATAGTGTATATATTCATCAATAACGTACCGTTTTTTAATTAAAAAAAAGGCTTTAGCGCTAACCGTGCTCCAATGTTGTTTATTATTCAATTAAATAACAAAGGTAGGTTGGCACAGTAAAAATTCGAAAACTATATTGATAAGAAATACCTATGAATAGCAAACGGTCATTTTATCATTTAAACTTGTTGCCGTTTGTTGATTCTTTTTTGATAAACAACTGGCTTATCGTGTTTGGCAATAAGTTTAATATCGTGCTGTTGTTAATGTTTATTGTTCAGACTGACTTTTAGTATTCGACTGTTTATTATCGTGGTTTTAAACAATATAACACCGGTTATTATTACCGGCGTTAACTTTATATTAAAAACACGGTGATTACTTTTTAGATGATTTATACCGTTGATTTAAGCTAGCTTGATTTTGGGCATCTAACCATGCCAGTTTTTCCGTATAACTCTTTTCTGCCCCGCGAGTTGTGGGGTGATAATATTTACGATCGGCAAGTTCGGGTGGAAAGTAATTCTCACCGGCAGCGAAAGCATTTGGTTCGTCATGAGCATAGCGATATTGATCGCCATAACCTAACTCTTTCATTAATTTTGTTGGTGCATTACGTAAATGTTCCGGCACATCATAATCGGGTTTCGATTGCGCATCTTGCATTGCCTGTTTAAACGCCAGGTATACCGCATTACTTTTTGGGGCACAGGCTAAATAGACAATCGCTTGCGCTATAGCACGTTCGCCCTCCGCTGGTCCAACACGGGTAAAGCAGTCCCATGCGGCAAGGGCAACTTGCATCGCCCTGGGATCGGCATTTCCGACATCTTCTGAGGCTATCGCTAATAGGCGACGTGCCACATACAGCGGGTCACCGCCAGCTGAAATGATTCTGGCATACCAATATAGCGCAGCATCGGGCGATGAGCCTCGAATAGATTTGTGCACTGCTGATATCAAATCATAATAACGATCGCCTTGATTATCAAATCTGGCGCTGCGTTCGCCAATAACTTCTTTGAGTAAATCAGTGGTGAGCGCTTGACCGTTAGACATATCAACTAATAGTTCTAACGTATTAAGTGCTCGCCTTGCATCACCGCCGACAAATTCAGCAATTTGCTGTTTAGTCTCTTGCGGTAAAACAATTTGACGATTGCCATAGCCACGCTCAGGATCATCCATCGCTTGTTGTAAAATCTGTTCGATATCTTCATTGGTCAACGATTTGAGTAAGTACACTCTCGCTCGTGATAAGAGTGCTGAATTTAATTCAAATGACGGATTTTCTGTTGTTGCCCCAATAAAGGTGACAGTGCCATTTTCAACATAAGGTAAAAAGGCATCTTGCTGACTTTTATTAAAACGGTGAACTTCATCCACAAATAAAATCGTGCGTATGCCTGCTTGCTGGTTAATTTGGGCACGTGAGATCGCTTCACGGATATCTTTAATTCCCGATGTCACCGCTGAAATGCGTTCTACTTTAGCATTGGCATGGTGAGCAATAATCTCTGCCAGTGTCGTTTTACCGGTGCCCGGTGGTCCCCAAAGAATCATTGAGTGCAAATGCCCAGCTTCAATCGCTTGACGCAATGGCTTATCCTTGCCTAACAGCTGAGTTTGACCAATATATTCAGATAAATTACGTGGACGCATTCGAGCCGCTAATGGCTGAAATTCATCGTGAGTAAATTCAAAAGACATACTAGGCATGGCAAAGAGTGATCCCAATTGGTTAAATGAAAACTATTATATACCTGTTATTAGATAAGTGAAAAAAGAAAAGAAAATATCTTTCCCCACTGACAGAAAAACGGTAATATTTTGAGCTTATTCAGCAGTTGTTTATGAGTTAACCATTAATACCGGATCGAAAATAGAAGGATTGTTTATGAAAAAGTTTTTATTCTTAATAGGGTTATTCGTTAGTGTGTCGGCACTTGCAGGCGATAAGGAATTATTACAACAACGGTTAAATAAAATTGACGGATTTTCTGCCCGATTTACGCAAAAGGTGACAACCGCCGATAATAAACCGGTACAAGACGGTAAAGGTGAATTATGGGTAAACAGACCTTATTCTTTCAATTGGACAATGACAGAACCGGATGAAACAATCGTTATTTCCGACGGTAAAAATATGTGGATATATACTCCTGCAGTCCAACAAGTTACCTTGTTGAATTTAAAAAACTCGGTCGATAATCGTTTAATGTTACTTCTCACCGATAGCCATAATGCGATTTGGGATTCCTATCAAGTGAAACGCAAGCAAGATTCATTTACCTTAAAAGCAATCGATGGTTCAAAAAAAGATTTTATTATTTCGGTATTGCCGACCGGTATGGTTTCTAACTTCACCGTTATTGAAGAAGACGGACAACGCAGTTTTTATGATTTATCTAACCAAACTTTAGGGATAGTTAATGCGGATAAATTTAAACTTGTTGTGCCTGGTGGTGTTACAGTTGATGATCAGCGTTAATGGTAATGGTTAGCTAATGCTGGCTAAATTAAACAATTGGGGCGAGCGCTAACAAACAGCCCCAACTTAAAGCTAAATCATGTATCATTCATTTAATCAATGAAAATGGCTATCTGATACAATCATTGTCGCAGTTTATTGATCTTTTTCATTAATACTCACAACAGGGTTATCGGAAAACAGATAGTGATCTCGTTTGGTTTCAAAATCCTCACTTGCTGCATCAAATAACATTTTTTTGGTGTTCTCCAGATGTTGCCACATGGCTAATTTGGCCGCTTTAGGATCACGGTTAATCAGTGCTTCTAAAATCTTATCATGTTCATCCCACCAGCTATCAATATCTTGTTGTTGTACATGTTCATGTAGCTTTTTCCATAACGGATTTAACATCCGTTGCCGCCATGCTTCTTCAACAATGGTTATCAAAGCAGTATTGCGCGTTATCATGGCGATTTGGGTGTGAAATTTTAAATCCCAGTTGGAGTCACGATAGTGATCTTCTTTTTTCGCATTGTGCTGGATTTCTAACAGCTTAACAATATCATCTTTGGTGATCTGCGTTGCGGCAAATTCAGCAATATTACTCTCTATCAGTTGACGAGCTTGCAACAGTTCAAAGGGACCTGTGGTTGAGAAGTTTAACCCTTGTGACGGTGGTAACATATCAGTCTGTACTGTGTTGGCTATTACATGTATGCCAGACCCTTTACGTGCATCGACATAACCTTCCACTTCCAACATGATAATTGCTTCTCGCACAACTGAACGACTTACTTTAAGCTCTTCACATATCAATCTTTCCGACGGCAGTTTGCTGCCGACAGGGTAATCACCATTGATTATTCGCTTTTTAAGCTCGCTGGCAATAACTTGATAGAGCCGCTGATGTTCGTTTTGTTCTTGGGTCATAATTATCTTGCTAAAAGGTTTAAGTTATCAAGGATCTTAAAATAACATCTAATCGGTTAGAGTTAAATAATATTGCCTGAATTTTTTCGAATAAACAGTATGTTGTTGAACGATTTTAATAAAAAAATAACCGTTTAAATATTAAGGTTATCATTAAAATCTGTGATGTATGTCAACTTTTTTAGTTGTCATACATGTTAATATGCGCCAGAATGTTTGTCGATTTAGGAGTAGTAAAGATGTTAAAAACCATAAAAAATCTGCGTTGGTATATGATAGCTTTAGTTACGATTGGAACCATACTTGGCTATTTAACTCGAAACTCGATTGCGGTTGCCGCTCCAGTTCTTAAAGATGTTATGGGGTTAACCACCCAACAATATTCGTATGTTGTTGCTGCATATTCAGCTTGCTATACGGTAATGCAACCGGTTGCCGGATATGTTTTGGATTTGTTAGGGACACGCGTTGGTTATGCGGTTTTTGCCTTATTATGGTCGGTATTTTGCATCAGCACCGCCTTTTCAACCGGATGGCTTGGGCTGGCTATAACACGTGGCGCTGTCGGTGCTGCTGAAGCGGCAATGATTCCAGCCGGCTTAAAAGCGACAAGTGAATGGTTTCCGGCTAAAGAAAGATCGATTGCCGTTGGCTGGTTTAATTTAGGTTCATCCGTCGGGGCAATGATAGCCCCACCATTGGTTGCCGGCGCAATTTTCTTACACAGTTGGCAGTTAGCCTTTATTATTTGTGGTTTATTAAGTTTTATTTGGGGGCTATTTTGGTTTGCTCTTTATCGACACCCAACCGAACAAAAATATCTATCTGCTGAAGAACAAAAATATATATTATCCGGTCAAGAAGCTGGTCACCAAACATCCAATAAAGAAAAGTTACCCGCTAAAAAAATTCTCACCACCAGCCGCTTTTGGGGGATTGCCTTACCTCGTTTTTTAGCCGAACCGGCATGGGGAACATTTAATGCATGGATCCCTTTATTTATGTACACCGTTTATCATTTTGATTTAAAACAGATTGCGATTTTTACTTGGTTGCCAATGTTATTTGCCGATTTAGGCTGTATTTTAGGCGGGTATATGTCGCCGTTTTTTCAAAAACATTTTAATGTCAGCTTAGTGAATTCACGTAAATGTGTGGTCACTGTCGGTGCTGTATTGATGATTGCGCCAGGCCTTATGGGGCTGTTTTCCGATCCTTATATCGCTATCATTTTATTTTGTATTGGCGGCTTTGCTCACCAAACCTTATCCGGTGCCCTAATTACCTTGTCATCTGATGTTTTTGGTCGGAACGAAGTTGCCACCGCTAATGGATTTACCGGTATGGCAGCATGGCTTGCTAGTACGATTTTTGCTTTGATTGTTGGGGCACTTGCCGACACGGTCGGTTTTAGTCCGTTGTTTGTGATTTTAACTTGTCTTGATCTTTTAGCTGCGGTAGCGGTGTGGACAATTTTAAAAGCCCCAACAACCAATCAATAACTAATTAAATCAGATTGCCAATCATATAATCGATTGGCAATCGAATTGCTAAACACTGTTTTTGGAGATGAATATGCGCTTTTTAACCGAAGATTTTTTACTGGATACTGAGTTTTCTCGTCAGCTTTATCATGATTATGCCGCTGATCAACCTATTTTTGACTATCATTGCCATTTACCACCGGAGCAGATCGCTCAAAATTATCAATTCAAAAACTTGTATGACATCTGGTTGAAAGGCGATCATTATAAATGGCGAGCAATGCGCACTAATGGTGTTGCTGAAAAATATTGTACCGGCAGTGATGTTAGCGATTTTGAAAAATTTAAAGCGTGGGCGCAAACTGTGCCACATACCATTGGTAATCCGTTATACCACTGGACACATTTAGAGCTTCGACGTCCGTTTGGCATTGATAATCTCTTACTTTCCCCTGCAACGGCTGAAACAATTTGGAATCAATGTAATGCCATGCTTGAAACAAAAGCATTTTCCGCACGTGGCATTATGGAAAAAATGAACGTTAAAATGGTTGGCACAACTGATGATCCTATCGATGATTTAGCCCACCATAAAACGATTGCGCAAGATAGTTCGTTTACCATTAAAGTGTTACCGAGCTGGCGTCCGGACAAAGCGTTTAATATCGATTCGCCATTTTTTGCTGCTTATATGGAAAAACTATCCGCCGTGGCCGATGTGGCTATTTCAAGCTTCCAATCACTTTGCCAAGCACTTTCAAAACGCATGGACCATTTTGCCGCTCACGGCTGTAAAGTATCCGATCATGCCCTTGATACGGTGGTTTATGAGCAAGCGAGCGAAACAGAGCTCGATGCGATTTTAACTAAGCGCCTTGCCGGTGGTGAGCTAAGTGCAAAAGAGGTCGCACAATTTAAAACCGCTGTGCTTATCTTTTTAGGTTTTGAATACAACAAGCGTGAGTGGGTACAACAGTACCATATCGGCGCATTGCGCAATAACAATACTCGCATGTTTAACTTAATGGGTGCCGATATCGGCTTTGATTCAATCAATGATTCCCCTGTC
This sequence comes from Gilliamella sp. ESL0405, assembly GCF_019469205.1. Lineage (NCBI taxonomy): Bacteria > Pseudomonadati > Pseudomonadota > Gammaproteobacteria > Orbales > Orbaceae > Gilliamella > Gilliamella sp. ESL0405. The sequence continues at coordinate 549,446 of NZ_CP048265.1, forward strand.
GCCCAGCCACTTTCTCGATTGTTGGATGCACAAGCGAAAGAAAATGCATTACCAAAAACGATTTTATATTGTTTAAACCCTTCTGATAACGAAGTTCTTGGCACCATGATTGGTAATTTTCAAGGTGAAGGCGTTGCCGGCAAGATGCAATTTGGTTCCGGTTGGTGGTTCAATGATCAGAAAGACGGCATGATTCGTCAAATGACTCAATTAGCCCAGCTAGGCTTATTAAGTCGTTTTGTCGGTATGTTAACCGATAGTCGTAGTTTCCTTTCTTATACTCGTCATGAATATTTTAGACGTATTTTGTGTCGTATGGTCGGTCGTTGGGTCGAAGACGGTGAAGCACCACGTGATATCGAGTTATTAGGTCAAATGGTGAAAAACATTAGCTTTGATAATGCCAAAAACTATTTTGGTATCGAGCTCAATTAACAAACGATCATCCAAACGAGTGAAATTAAAATAAGAGCAATAATAGTAATGAAAAAATTAAATAGAAATGATTTTCCCGGCGCAAAATATACCACCCGAGTCGTTCAGTTTGGCGAGGGTAATTTTTTACGTGCCTTTTTAGATTGGCAATTAGATATACTGAACGAAAATACCGATCTTGACGCTGGCGTGGTTGTTGTGCGCCCATTAAATACCGACTTTCCACCTTCGTTAAATACGCAAGATGGTTTATATACCACGTTAATCCGTGGCTTAAATGAACAAAATCAGGCGGTAAAAGCGTTTAGAATGATTCGTTCAGTCAATAACGAAATCAATGTTTATACTCAATATGATGAGTATCTTCAATTAGCTAAAGATCCCAATATTAAGTTTATCTTTTCAAATACTACCGAAGCCGGTATTAGTTATGTGGAAAGTGATCAATTGACCGACAGACCGGCTAGCAGTTTTCCGGCTAAATTAACCGCATTTTTATATGAAAGATTTGTTCACTTTGCCGGCAGTAAAGACAGTGGCTTGATTATTATTCCTTGTGAGCTAATCGATTATAACGGTGAGGCGCTGAAAAAGTTAGTCTTAAAATATGCTAAACAGTGGAATTTGTCAGACAACTTTATTGCATGGCTGGAAAATGACAATCTATTTTGCTCAACATTAGTTGATCGCATTGTGCCCGGCTACCCAAAAGCTCAAATCAATGAACTTGAGCAAGAATTAGGTTATCAAGACGACTTTATCGATTCGGCAGAGTATTTTTATCTGTTTGTGATTCAAGGTCCGCAGTGGTTGGCTCAAGCGCTACGGTTAGATCAATGTAACATGAACATTAAAATCGTGGATGATATCAAGCCTTATAAAGAGCGAAAAGTGGCTATTTTAAATGGCGCACATACCGCTTTAGTGCCGGTCGCTTACTTAGCCGGTCTTGATACGGTGGGTGAATCAATGAATGATCCGCAAATCTTATCTTATATCAAAGCAACGATTTTTGATGAGATTATTCCGGTGTTAGATTTACCACATCAAGAGTTGGTCGATTTTGCCAATTCAGTGATTAGTCGATTTAAAAATCCTTTTATTGAGCATCAACTAATGTCAATTGCTTTAAACAGCATGACAAAATTTAAAACCCGTATCTTGCCGCAATTAATCGCTTATCAAAAACACAAAGGGCAATTGCCTGTGCATTTGGTGTTCTCGTTTGCCGCATTAATCGCCTTTTATCGAGGGGTGAGAGATAACCAGCGCTATCCATTACAAGATGATGCGCTTTGGCTTTCACGCTTTAATACAGCTTGGCAAGATGTAGCAGAAGGTAAAGCAACATTAGCCCAGTTAGTTGAACAAGTCTTAAGTGATCGTGCACATTGGGAACAGGATTTATTGGCTATTGCTCAACTAGCATCAACCCTAACACAATATTTAACGGTAATAACCGAACAAGGTATGCGCAAGGCAATGGAAAAATGTGTGACTGATAGCAAATAAAATGAGCAATATCATGATTAAATTTATAAAAATAAATAATATGGATAATGTCGCTGTGGCATTATCCGATTTGCAAGCGCATGAGCAAGATATTGTTATCGACGGGCATCATATCGATTTAAAACAGCCGATAAAGCAAGGGCATAAATTTGCACTTAACGATATTGGCTTAGGTGAAAACATTATTAAATATGGTTTACCAATCGGGCATGCAACCAGCCCGATTAAAGCGGGTGAGCATATTCATTCCCACAATTTAAAAACCAACTTGAGTGATATTGATGATTACAAATATCAACCCAGTTTAGCAAAAAGCGATAACTTACATGCCATTGCCGATCGAGAAGTGCAAATTTATCGGCGCAAAAATGGTGAAGTGGGTATCCGTAATGAACTTTGGATCATCCCAACAGTTACTTGCATTAATGGTATTGCTCAGCAAATTGTCAGTCAGTTTTGTGAGCAGTTGAATCATCAGTTAGACATTGACGGCATTACTGTGCTTGAACACCCTTATGGCTGTTCTCAATTAGGGCAAGATCATCAAAATACCAAAATCATTTTACAAGATTTAGTCAAACACCCTAACGCTGGTGCGGTGCTGGTGATTGGGCTGGGATGCGAAAATAATCAGGTTGCCGAATTTAAGGCAGATCTAGGCGAGTATGACTCTTCACGTGTCCGATTTCTTATTGCGCAGCAAGAAAGCGATGAGATCGAAGCGGCGCTTGTCCATTTAACCGAACTTTACGCCATAATGAAGCAAGATAAGCGAGAAGCAGGGCGTTTAAGCGAGCTGAAATTCGGTTTAGAGTGTGGTGGCTCAGACGGTTTTTCCGGCATTACGGCCAATCCTATGCTTGGGCTGTTTTCTGATTATGTGATTGCGCATGGTGGGACAAGTGTGCTGACCGAAGTTCCGGAAATGTTTGGCGCTGAAAATATCTTGATGTCGCACTGTGTTGACGAATCGACTTTTGATAAAACCGTGCACATGATCAATGATTTTAAACAATATTTTATTACCAACAATCAACCTATCTATGAAAACCCTTCTCCGGGTAATAAAGCAGGTGGTATTACCACGCTTGAAGAAAAATCGCTTGGCTGTACCCAAAAAGCGGGCGGTAGTGAAGTTATCGATGTGCTCAAATATGGGCAACGTTTAACCAAAACCGGTCTAAATTTACTTAGCGCACCGGGTAATGATGCGGTGGCGACCGGGGCTTTATCGGCGGCGGGTTGTCATATGGTACTGTTTACCACGGGGCGAGGCACACCTTATGGCGGCATTGTGCCAACTGTCAAAATTGCCACCAATACCCAATTAGCCGAAAAGAAAGCCAATTGGATCGATTTTAACGCCGGAAAACTGATTCAAGGCGTTTCAATGCAAAACTTATTAACAGAATTTATCGAGCATATTGTTCAAATTGCTAACGGAAATAAAACACGCAATGAAATAAATAACTTTAAAAATTTAGCCATTTTAAAAAGTGGCGTAACCCTCTAAACATAAATTAATTGTTTGTAAGTTAATAGTGACATTAAGTCCTTCGGGACTTGATGGGGGGCACTGTTTTTTTTAAATAATATAGGGATCATTTATGAATGACAAAAAAGAGAAAAAAATTACATGGTTAGTAAGATTCTCTTACGGCAGTGGTAATTTAATCGGTAGTGGCGCGCTGGCGATAAGTGGCGCATGGCTACTCTACTTTTATACCACTTTTTGTGGGTTAAGTGTTGTGCAAGCAGCCTTAATATTTTCAATTGCCACTTATTTAGATGTGATACTTAATCCATTAATGGGTTTTATCACAGACAATTTTTATCAAACTAAAATCGGGCAGCGCTTTGGGCGACGTCGTTTCTTTATTTTAATTGGTATACCTTTAATGACCATTTACCCCATGTTATGGATTGAGGGTATGGGTTTTTGGTACTACTTAGTCACCTATATTTTATTTGAGATCATCTATACCAGCATTATGATTCCATTTAATACTTTGCCTGTAGAGATGACGTCAAACTTTTCACAACGGACTTACCTAACCGGTTCTAAAGCCATGTTTGGTAAAGTAGCTAACTTTTTAGGTGCTGCGATACCGGGCGTCTATTTCTATTTTTACAGTAAAGAATCGGCAACCCCTTTTTTATTAACCGGTATCACTTATGCGCTTATCATGATGTCGGCGTTAATTTTGCTTTATTGTAATAGTTGGGAAAAGCCTAAAGATCAAGTCAAAGATGAATCGGTACATAGCTTTTTGCAAGCCATTAAAAAACTTTTCATCGACATTTTATCAACCTTTCGAATTAAGACCTTTAGAACGCATTTAGGTATGTATCTATTTGGTTTTGGTGCTGAGTGGTTATTTACCGCCGTCTTTACCTATTTTATTGTATTTAGTCTCGGTGAGCCACGCTCATTTGTGGCGGAGATGAATTCATTAAGTAGTATTTGTCAGTTGGTCTCAACAGCATTTTTTATGATGTATTGCGCTAAAAAAGGCTTTAAAAAACCATTTATCATTGCGCTGCTTATCGTTATTTCGTCGATGATTGGTTATGTGGGTATCTATTATCTCAACTTACCGCATATCACATGGATAGTAGTTGGTATTACTATCTGGTTTGGATTAGGAACAGGGGGCGTATATTATATTCCATGGAGCGTTTATGTCTTTTTGGCTGATGTTGATGAAGTGGTAACCGATCGCCGCCGTGAAGGCGTTTATGCCGGTGCCATGACCATGGCCGGTAAATTAGTTCGAGCCTCTATTGTATTTGTCCTCGGCGTTATTTTGAGTGCATATGGCTTTGAATCTAAATCACATGTTCAACCACAAAGCGCCATTGCGGCAATAAATGGCATCATTCTTTATGGTGTAATTGGTATGGCTTTAATTGGTGCGTGCTTCGCTTGGAAAATGAAACTCGATCATGCGACCCATTCGATTATTATTAACGAAGTTGCTCGAGTTCGTAATGGTGGCAAAATGGCAGATGTCACGCCAGAAACCAAAAAAGTGGTAGAAGATCTAACCGGGATTGCTTATGAAAAATGTTTCGGTCATAACAATATTGGTTATAAACAATCACATTAATAACGATTCGACCAGATATTGGGATTGGTTAACGCCGATCCTGTTATGAATAAAATAAGTGCTAAGCGGCAATTAAGCTTTTAATTTGCCGTTTATAAACCGACAGCAGGAAGGACAGAATAATGACGAGAGTATCAGTGACAGATTTTGGCGCGATTGGCGACGGAAAATCATTAAATACCCACGCTTTTGAAAAAGCAATCGCACATATTGAAAAGCAGGGCGGGGGAACCATTGTTGTGCCAGTGGGCACCTATTACACTGGGGCAATTAAACTTTGTAGTCATCTCACCTTACATATTGAGCAAGGCGCAACATTACGCTTTTCTGATGATGTGAACGATTATCCAATTGTCAATTCACGTTGGGAAGGGGTGAAGCAAGATGTCTATATGCCTTGTATTTATGGACACAGTATTGAAAATGTCACCTTAACCGGTGGCGGTAAGATAGATGGTAACGGGCAAAAATGGTGGCAGGTTTTTCGTCAACAGCGGGAAAATCTTCGTTATCCAAGACCGTATTTGATTGGGTTTGATTTTTGCCAGCGCATAACGATTGAAAAACTATTTTTAACGCAATCACCTAGCTGGACAGTGCATCCAATGGAATCAAATAATGTGGTGGTGGATAATATTTCGATTCTTAATCCGGCTGATTCACCTAATACCGACGGCATTAATCCCGAATCATGCCGTAATGTGAGAATATCCAATTGTTATATCGATGTTGGTGATGATTGTATTGCCATTAAAGCCGGTACAGAGCAGACAGCGGATAAAAGCCCATGTGAAAACATTTTAATTACCAATTGTAATATGATTCATGGTCATGGTGCGGTGGTGTTAGGCAGTGAAATGAGTGGCTCTATTCGTCATATCACTATTAGTAACTGTGTCTTTCAAAAAACCGATCGTGGCGTTAGGTTTAAAACTCGCCGTGGTCGTGGTGGTACTATTTCCGATATCACATTTAGTAATATTGTTATGGACGAAGTGTTATCGCCGTTTGTGATGAACTACTACTATTATTGTGGTCCGAAAGGCAACGATCCGATTGTCTGGAATAAACAGCCATTACCGGTAAGTGCAGATACGCCGGCTTGTCATAACATCAGTTTTTCTAATATTATCGCTAAAAATGTTCGGGCGTATGCCGGCTTTTTATATGGGATTCCCGAATCGCCAATTACCAATATTTCGTTTGATAATATCCGCATTTCAATGCAAATAGATGCACAAGCCGGCGAAGTTGATATGTTTAAAGATGTTAAACCGGAGGCAGGCAAGGGCTTTTTTATTGAAAATGCCAACTCTGTTTTATTGAATAATGTCATTATTGATAATGTGGTTTGCGATCCACTCTATGTAAAAAATTGTACCGATGTGCATGTTAATCAATCATTTGTCAAACAAAATGGGCAGTTATTTGGACTTAAAACTGAATAATGTGTTTGAAAATAACCGCTAAATTGAAGTGCCCCCCAATAGTTGGACAACCAATTACTTGGGGGTCTTTTTATGTCAAAATATTGTTATATTTTATTGGGTTGATTTTTTATTTTTTCAGATTTGGACTTTAAAAAAATTATTCAGTTACTCCATTTTTAAAGATTGATAGGTCACGAAATTCATTTATTTCATTACAGGTTTGTTTACCGTTTGCAAGCTGCACAATTAAATGAATAAATTGCTCTAGAAGTTTCTCCATCGGCGTTCCATTAACTAATTGCCCTGCATCAAAATCGATCCAGTGTTTCTTTTTTTGGGCAAGTGTTGAGTTAGTTGAAATTTTTACAGTTGGTACAACACCACCATATGGGGTGCCTCTTCCGGTTGAAAATAATACCATTTGACAACCAGCTGCAGCTAATGCACCTGTAGCAACTGCGTCATTTCCCGGAGCTGATAATAAATTTAAACCTGATTTTTGGAGTCTTTCACCATATTCTAATACATCAATAACATTACTATTACCTGCTTTTTGGGTGCAGCCCAATGATTTGTCTTCAAGTGTTGTAATTCCTCCTGCTTTATTACCTGGAGAAGGGTTTTCGTAAATAGGTTGATTATATGTCATAAAATATTTTTTAAAATTGTTTACCATATTTACTGTTTTTTCAAAAATTTGTGAATTAATACAATGAGACATTAGGATTGTTTCTGCTCCAAACATTTCGGGAACTTCGGTTAAAACGCTAGTTCCGCCATTGGCAATTACATAATCAGAAAACTTGCCTAATAATGGGTTTGCTGTGATGCCAGATAATCCATCGGATCCCCCACACTCAAGTCCAAATTTAAGTTCACTAAGCTTACCAGTTTGGCGACGATCTAATTTCATTACTTGATATATTTCGAGTAAATACTTCACACCTTGTTGAATCTCATCTTCCACTTCTTGTGAAATCATAAAACGGACTCGCTCATGATCATATTCACCAAGGCTTTCTTTAAATGCTGAGAGTTGATTATTTTCACATCCTAAACCAATAATTAATACTCCACCAGCATTAGGATGTTTGACCATATCTTGTAATATAGTTTTAGTTGTTTGATGATCTGCTCCTAATTGCGAACAACCATAGGGATGTGAAAGTAGATGGATACCATCAAAAAAAGCGTGATCTAACTCAATGTCTTTCGCTATTTCTGATAAAAATCGTTTACGAATTTGTTCCGCGATACCATTAACGCAACTAACGGTTGGGATAATCCAAAGTTCATTACGAATACCAACATCACCATTTTTTCGGCGATAAAGATTCACATCTCTATCCGGTAGTGATGATGAAATATGACTAGCAACAGGTTCATATTCATACTCATCAAGTTCACCAAGATTGGTTTTAACATTATGAGTATGTACGTGTTCACCAACTTGAATAGCTTGCGATGCATGACCAATGGGAAAACCATATTTAATGATGTTTTCACCTTGTAAAATCGGTTTAATCGCTATTTTATGACCTGAAGGAATTTCTTGTAAAACAGTAATTTGTTGATTATCTTTTAATAGCTCACTATTTATTTTATCGCCTGGGTATAATGTTTCTAATGCAATAATAACATTATCGTTACCATTGATTTTAATTATTTTTTTCATGAACTCTTTCCTAAAAATACACTTTCCGCTACTTGTTAGTAGCGGAATAATTGAGAGATAATTATTTAGTTAACCTATCTTTATTACTGATTTAAGTCGATTACTTGGATCATCTCGCATTTCTTTAAAAGCATTTTCGGCATTATTCAATTCGTATATGTCGGTAATGATTTTTTTGACATCACATTTTCCGGAACTAACTAAATCAATCAATTCGATAAAGTCTTTTTTTAGTGCATTACGTGAACCAAAAATATCTAATTCTTTAGTTTGAATTTGTGTAAAAGCAAAATCTAATTTTTGTTTACTTACTCCAACTAGACCTACACGACCACGGTAAGCTGCTGCATCAATACAATTTTGGAAAGTTTGTGGTAATCCAACGCATTCGATACAAACATCAAAACCATCACCTTGGGTAATCTCTTTTACTCTTTCTTCAAAATTCTCTTTATCTGTTCTGATAATACCTTTTGCACCTAATGATAATGCTTTATCTAATCTTGATTGCATTACGTCACTTACATATACGTCAGCCTCTTTTAATACTGCAGCCATGACAGCAAATAAACCAATAGGTCCAGCACCAACAACTAATACTTTATCGCCTTTTTTTACTGACGTTCGTTGAATTGAATGATAACTAATACAAAATGGTTCAATCATTGATAGGGTTAATGCATCTAACCCTTTACCATCATAGATACGTTCAATTGGCATACTATAATATTCTCTGAAAATACCATCACGTTGTGCGCCAAGAGTTTGATTGCCAGTACAGCAGTTAACAAAACCGCGTCGACAAGAATAACATTTACCACAGTTAAAATAAGGATTGGCGGTAACAATCATTCCTTTTTTGATACCATAATCATTCTCATCTATTTCAACCACTTCGGCAGAAAATTCATGACCTGGGATTCTCGGATAGCTTGCATAGAGAAAAGTTCCTTTATACGTTCCCATGTCAGAACCGCAAATACCACCATATAATACTTTTAATATTGCTTCACCCTTTTGTAAGGTTGGTTTTTCCATTTCTTTGACTTCAACTTTTCCTGGTTCTGGAATAACAATATATTTCATTTTAGTCATATGTTTGACTCCTGCTGTTTAATTGTTTGGAATATAATTTTTAATATCTTGAGCTAAAATGTTTTCCAGATTTTTTGTCACTAAATCCTTTAATCCGGTAACATTATTGAGATCTTGTCCCCAATGGTCAGTCATTTTTAATACGTTAGAGACGAGTGTTTTAACGTCGTTTTGATAAAGTGGTTGCCACTCTTTAAACTTCTCTAGTAAATGAGCATCATCAGTTAATGAAATAGCTTGACCTTGGTATTGGCCACGATAAAAAGCAATAAGAGCAGCTAAGGAAAACGAAATATACTTTGGTGGTTTGTTAAATCGTTGACTATATGTTAGTAATTGTGGCAGTAGTCGTGTTTTAAATTTTGTTAATGAATTTAATGAAATTGACATTAACTCGTGTTTAATGAATGGATTTCTAAAGCGTTTTAAAACCTCATCGGCAAATTGTACTAATTGTTCTTTATCTAAAGATAAAGTTGGAATCACCTCTTGATTAATTAAATTTTTAACGAATGTTTCAATCTGCGGATCATCCATGCTTTCGCCAACAGTTTTTAATCCAGCAAGGTAAGCAACAGGCACCATCGCAGTATGAGCGCCATTTAAAATACCTACTTTTCTTTCTTTATAAGGTTTAATATCATCAACAACTACAATATTTAGGTTGACTTGATCTAATTTTAATTTCTGTTTTAACCATTGTGGACCTTGAATAACAAACAGATAAAAATACTCAGCTGTATCTAAAAAACGGTCTTGATAACCAAGTTGTTGTTCAAGTTGTATTGCTTCATCTTTTGGATAGCCTGTCACAATACGGTCAACTAAAGTTGAGCAAAAGGTATTACACTCATTGATCCATATTGTAAAAGCGTGATCTAATTGCCATAATTTAGCATATTCCAAAACCAATTCTTTCAGTTTTTCTCCATTATAATCAATAAGTTCACATGGAATGATAATCAAGCCTTTATCTTTTTGGCCTTTAAAAAATTTAAAACGATGGTGTAAAAAACAGGTTAATTTTGCAGGAAAAGTTGCTGGAGGTAGATCTGTAGCTTTATCTTTATCACTAAATGCAATACCTGCTTCAGTAGTATTTGAAAAAATAAATTCCAACTCAGGATTTTCTGCACAAGCTAAATAGGATTGATAGTCTTGATATATTAATATTTCTCGATTAACTGAATAAATAATTCTCGGTGTAGCAATTGTGCAACCTTGTTCATTCAGCCCTCGAATAATAGTCGTATAAAGCCCATCTTGTTCGTTGAGAGATGGTTGATGTGTATCAATTGGTCTAACAATTGTAACACCACTATTAAAATTTGTTTTTTCATTTAGATTATCAATAATCCAATCTATAAATGCTCTTAAAAAATTTCCTTCACCAAATTGAAGTATTTTTTCAGGGTAAATTGGACCAGGAAAGTTGGATCTATTTAATTGTTTTGTCATATGATGGTTCTCTTTAATTATTGGTAGTAAGTAAAGAGAACTATAGAAGAAGATAAAATGTAGTATGTATTTTTTTAGTTATTTCGTGTTGAATATATAAGTTTTTTGTTTTTTATCTGTTTTTTATAGCTAATGCGCGTCCAATTGACTCTTGCATTGATCTTTTAGCTGTATTTAAATGACGACACAACGCTGCAATGGCGAGTGGTTCGTTTTTTTGTAGAATTGCAGTTAAAATTGCAATATGTTCTGATACAGCAATACTATTTCTTTCTTTAAGATCACTACTGTCCCACTGGTAATGAAAATGAAATATAACGGAAATTAAATCAAATGATTGCAAAAAGAAACGATTTTCTTTACACGATAAAATGAGTTCATGGAAATCACGGTCAAGTGTTGAAAAAAGTTTATATTCATCTTGTATATTTTGTTGAAGATTTTTGTGCCGTTGTAGTAACTCTCGTGCTTTTATCCAATTAATATGATTGTCAGATTGGGCCAAAAATGCTTTTAGTGCAAAAATTTCTAAAACACTTCTAAATTCATATAGTTTTTCGGCATAGTTTTTATCGAATGTAGCTAACTCCCATTCCCCTTTTTTAACATTATCAATAAGTCCATAATGTAAAAAACGTAGCAGAAACTCACGAACCACAATGGGACTAACGTTAATTTCTTTTGCGAGTTGAATTTCATTAAAATGATCACCCGGTAATAATTTTTTACTATTAATTAAATGGTAAAAATAAGTTTCAACTTTTTTATCTTGTATAGATCTTTTTTCGAAAATACAGGAAATTTTATCCTTTTGTGTTGGTTCACGAGCTAAATGGTATTGGTTATTATCAAACAATAAAATGCCTATTTGACATAAATAGTTTAATACTGCGCGAATGGTTGTTCGACTAACATTGAAAGCTTCAGCTAGAATTGAAATAGAAGGTAAAGGAAAAGATAATATATTATTGTTGATGCAATCAATAAATTGATTAATAGTATTTTGTCTTAATGTTTGACTTCTACTCATATTACGTTTCTCAGTAATTTAATTATAACAAACTAACTTCCTGAAAATTCTATCAAAGTTTTTGATAGAATTTTCTAACGAAATTTATAGTTATTAAATAGATGGATTGGCTGTAATAGGTTTGATATCTTTTAATACAAGTAAATATACAAGTGCACCAATAGCACAAGCACAACCAGAAACGACTAGGGCATACATAAATGAACCTGTTGCTCCAATAATATATCCCGTTACGATTGGACCTAAAATACCACCACAATTTGAGACAGTATTTTGGATACCACCTAAGACAGATGTCATATTTCGCGGAGCAATATCGCCAGGAAGACACCAAATGGCTGAGCCAGAAAAAGCAAGCCCAATATATGAAATACAAAGTAGCATCATCATTACAGTAATTGAATCAACTAACCCGGCAAGCGAAATGGAAGTCGCAATTAACATTCCTCCAACTAAATTTATTTTTCTAGCTAGATTAATATTATTGGTTTTAATGTAGATAAAATCAGTTAACCATCCACCAATCCATTGACCAATTATGCCGCATAATGGTGGTAGCATAGCTAAAAATCCCATTTCGGTTAAACTTAAACCGCGTTCTTTCATTAAATAAGTTGGAAACCAAGTAATGAAAAAATAAACAGCATAGTTAAGCATGAAAAAGCCTATACACATCGCTATCACATTACGGTATTTTAGTAATTGATACCATTTCATTGGTTGTACTTTATCGATTCCTTCTTTTTTTATTTGGCCGTCACGAATATATTTCAATTCTGTAGGACTAATACTAGGATGTTGTTCAGGATCTTGATAAACACATAACCACCAAATAACCCAAACAAGACCTAATGCGCCACAAATAAAAAATGCTGCATGCCATCCTAATGAAGCTATAATCCAAACAACCAGTGGCATGGCAAATGCTGTGCCAAATCGAGAGCCACTATCAAATAATGCTGTTACACGACCTCGTTCTCTATCGGGAAACCATTTCGCGGTAATGCCTCCGTTACAAGGATATGCAGCAGCTTCGCCAATTCCCATAAATACCCGAGCAAAAATAAAACCAATGGGGGTAGTTGCTAGTGCTGTTGCACCCGTTGCTAACGACCACCAAGTCACTGAACCTGCGAGTGTTTTCCGTTGGCCAAAACGATCGGCAATAAAGCCAGCTGGAATTTGGCAACAAGCATAACTTAAGAAAAACGCTGACATTATCCAGCCCATTGCTTCAGGAGAAATATTTAAATCAGTAGCAATAATTGGAGCAGCAGCAGACATTACAGTTCTATCCAAATAGTTAATTACAATAGCAAATAACATGAGTATAGCTATATGGAATCGAATACGACTATTTTTTTTAGGCATAAAAAAACCTCTTTTTATAAATTATTTAATAATATATTCATTTAGTTATCTTAATTTAATATTGAAAATGTTAATTAAGGTACCAAGTGAATTAGTAACTTCTATTTCATTCAAATGGCATATTGATAGTAGTGAAAAAATTCACTCAGATAAGGAATTGTTTGTTTGATTGTGGTAGGGATAATATTTTTCTGTTTTTTATTTGTTTTTAATCTTTGATGTCATTTCTTATTGCATATCATCATTACCTTTCAAAATAACTTTGATGTTGATCACATTTATCCAATAAATCTTTTAAAGCTAAATTTTTAGCTCTTCATACTCGTTCGTAATGGTTCACTCTTTTAAGGATAAATTATGACAAGTGCATTTTATAAAAAACCGACTTATTGGTTTGCTTCGTTTTATAGCATTATGTATTACGCAGCAGGTAGTTTTGTTTTTTCCTTTTATGCAATATGGCTTAGTAAAGAGATTGGTTTAACGGCAAAACAGACGGGTATTATCTATTCTTTTAACTATTTTATCTCGTTGATTATCATGATTATTTATGGTGTCTATCAAGATAAATTAGTCTTAAAAAAACATCTGATTTGGTTTCAAAGTATCATCATAACTTGTGCCGCACCTGCATTGATCTATGTTTATGAACCGCTATTAAGACACAATTTTTATGTTGGTGTAATCTTTGGTAGTTTCTTCTTAGGTTTTGGTTGGGTTGCCGGTATGGGCTTAATCGATTCTTACTGTGAAAAAATCAGCCGTGCTTTTAATTTTGAATTTGGACAATGCCGCACTTGGGGTTGTATTGCCTATGCGGTGGGTACCTTTATCGCCGGTATATTAATTAGTATTAATCCTCATCTTAACTTTTGGGCTGCTTCAGCAGTGGGTATCTGTTTTATGATACTTAATCTAAATTTCAAACCAGATTTAAGCAAATCATCGGCAGCCGTATTCCAGAAGAAAGATAAATTAAGTTTTAATGAAATTGTTTCAGTATTTGGACTCAAAAAGTTTTGGATATTTGTTATTTATGTACTGGGAACCTACAGCTTGTACAACATTTATGACCAACAATTATTCCCGGTCTTTTTTACTCAGCAATTTACCGATGTCAACGACGGTTATCGTTTATACGGTATGTTGAATTCATTTCAAGTCTTTTTAGAAGCAGCGGTAATGTTTTGTGTGCCATTTGTTGTGAACAAAGTGGGTGCTAAAAATGCCTTAATCTTTGCGGCATTTATTTCGGCAACGCGAATATTTTTAACGGGTCATGTGGAAAGTATTGCCATTATTTCAATCATAAAACTTATGCACTGTTTAGAGATCTCAACCATTTTAGTCTCAGTGTTTAAATATATTGATAATAATTTTAATGCTCGCTTGTCAGCTACCGTGTTCTTAATTGGTTATCAAGTAGCCGGATCAGTAGGCGTAATACTATTTTCTACCTTTGTGGGTAATTTTTATGACACAGAGGGCGCAGCGACAACATTTAACTATTTAGGTTTAGTGGTTTTAGGCTTCATGCTGTTTGCTATGGCCTTTTTAAGTCGTGATAGAAAATCAGACAAAATTGAAAACGAAAGTAATTAAGCAAAAAATTTGTAATTTAATCAATAGTATTTGATAAAACATATTAAGGATGCAAAATGAACATATTTAATTCAGTAACCCAATTTAACTTTGAACAAACCCGAACAATTTCACCGGAAAACATGACGGGTGAAAAAGGTAAATCCTGCATGAAAGCCAGCGCTTTAGGTCCTAGCCGTAAAGGGCAAGGGTTCATTTCAATTCCGGCCGGTCAAACCGTGACAATTGCCGAGATTAACGGTCCGGGTGAAATCCGCCACATGTGGTTTACCCTAACGGATAGAACACATCGGGGTAGTTTTGTGTTACGTGATGTGGTGATTCGAATTTATTGGGATGATGAAAAAGTGCCGTCGGTTGAAAGCCCGATAGGCGATTTTTTCTGTAATGGTTTTGGCGCTAGATGTGATATTAACTCCTTGCCAATCGTGGTAAATCCAACCGGTGGATTTAACAGCTACTTTAGAATGCCATTTAATAAGAAAGCCAGAATTGAAATTCAAAATGAGCATGAAGCTGATCTGCAACATTTCTTTTTTACTGTCAATTACGCTTTAATGCCTAAACCGTTTGAACAACCGTTGTATTTTCATGCCCAGTGGCGCCGTCAACGCATCACCAATTATGCGCAAGATTACGTAATACTCGATAACGTTCAAGGACATGGTTATTATGTCG
This sequence comes from Gilliamella sp. ESL0405, assembly GCF_019469205.1. Classification (NCBI taxonomy): domain Bacteria; kingdom Pseudomonadati; phylum Pseudomonadota; class Gammaproteobacteria; order Orbales; family Orbaceae; genus Gilliamella; species Gilliamella sp. ESL0405. The sequence continues at coordinate 564,842 of NZ_CP048265.1, forward strand.
GCACTTACCTTGCTTTAACTGCACTTGAGCGTTATTGGTGGGGTGAAGGTGAGTTTAAATTCTATCTGGATGATGATAGCGATTATCCGACTCAACACTCTACAGGCTCAGAGGACTATTTTGGTGGTGCTTGGGCTTTTCATAATCGTGATAGTCAAGGTAGACCTAAAGCGAAGTGTTTCCAAACACTGTTTATGGGCTATCCATATCAAACTAATCGGGATGCAACTCGTGACTTTTTCCAAACCGGTGATTCAAATCCGGTGCATGGTTTTGGTGATGATGGCTTACCTTCACATGGTTTATATCGCTGGCATCTGCCCGATCCGATTGCATTTCATAAAAACATTAAGTTAGCTTTTCAACAAATAGGTAATGATGATATAAGATTGTATGAACGATGTGATGATATTGCTAGTGTTGCTTATTGGTATCAAAATCCGTCAGAAAATCACAATCCCCCATTTTTGAATAAGCAACAACGTACCCCACGCTAATTTGAAGGTGATGTATGGCGAGTAATAAATTAAAGATCAATGATATTGCTCGTTTGGCTGGCGTGTCGGCAACGACCGTCAGTCATATTTTTAATAAACGGGATAAAAAATATCGAATCTCTCCGCAAACCCGGCAACGGGTGTTATCGATTGCTGAGCAGTACAGTAATCAATCTCATATCCGTCAATATTTAATTAAAGCTAATAGTACCAATACCGTTGGGGTAATTGTGCCGGATATGTCCAATTCCTTCTTCTCCATGTTTTTGCATCATCTGGAAGCGGCATTTCGGCAAAAAAATATCCAGTTACTTATTACCTGTAGTCACTATAATAAAGAAGTTGAAATCAAAGTAGCTCAAAATTTAGTTGAGCGCAGAGTTGATGCGATGATTGTGGTGACCTCTTTAGATAGTGATGAGTTTTATGTTGATATCAACCAAAATACGCCTGTTCTGTTTTTTGACAGATATCTTTATAACACTAAAATACCGTTTATCACCAGTGAAGCTTTACAGTCAGTTGCACATTTGATTGAGCCTTATGCCAAACAGTTAGATGAATTTTATTTTATCGGTTGTGACATTCAACTTACCTCAATTCAAGCTAGGCTTGCCGGGTTTAAGTTAGGGCTTGAACGTGCCGGATTATCGGTTAAGCCTGATTGGATTGTAAGTGATGATTATTGCCCTAATAAAGGTTATGAACTGCTCAAATGTGTTCATCAAAAATTAGGGCGTTTGCCAAAAGCGATATTTACGCCGTCGGGTAATTTACTGCAAGAGGTGCTCAATTATTTGGTTGCGGTAAAAGCTGATCCTAAGCAGATCTGTTTATGTTCTTACGACTATAATCTTTATCTTGATTATTCGTATTATCCGATTGATGCGATTGCGCAAGATTTTGAATCGATGGTTAACACTTGTGTTAATGTCGTTAATCGGTTATTAAATTTTAACGAGTTAAAAGATAACGCTATGTTTATTAAACCGAAAATAATACGTTATCGTAAGAATTAAACATTAACTAATACGGTAATCATGCGATTAGCGATTGGCATTTTTCATAATACGTGCTTTATCAACTTGCCATTGACGCTCTTTGATGTCGGTGCGTTTGTCGTACTCTTTCTTACCTTTAGCCACGCCAATTTTTACTTTAGCCCAAGCATTTTTCCAATATAAAGACAGGGCGACAACAGTGTAGCCTTGACGATTGATTTTCCCAAATAAAGCGTTTAACTCCCGTTGATTTAACAGCAGTTTTCGAGTGCGCATTGGCTCACAAACTACATGGGTAGATGCCACATTAAGAGGTGTAATGGTTGCACCAAATAACCACGCTTCGCCGTCTTTAAGTAGGACGTAACTGTCACTAATGTTAGCTTTGCCAGCACGTAGTGATTTCACTTCCCAGCCTTGCAGGGATAGCCCCGCCTCAATTTCCTCTTCAATAAAGTACTCATGGCGTGCGCGTTTGTTTAATGCAATTGTTGCCGAACCCGGCTTATGTGATTTTTTCTTTGTCATAGTGTGCGTTATTATAAAGTTACGTGATACTATATGTCACTAATTTTAATTTTAAATTTGAATTTTATTATTATGGCGCAAGTTTTTTACGAGGTGGTCGAGCCTTACTCTGTCGAGCAGATGTTCGCATTGGTTAATGATATTGCTAAATACCCCGAATTTGTTCCTGATTGTATCGCATCGGGTATTATTAAAAAACAAGATAATATTATTGCTGCATTTATTGAAGTTGAAAAGTTTGGTTTTAAAAAATCGTTTACGACTTTAAATCAGCTCAATGAACCTAATTCGATAGATATTACACTGTTAGAAGGGCCATTTAAGCACTTGACGGGACAATGGCTATTTACCCCTATTGAGCAAAACAGGTGTAAAATCAGTTTTCGCTTGGATTTTGAATTTAAAAATAAGTTGTTAGATTTGACCTTTACCCCGGTTTTTAAAGAGGTGATGACAAATATGGTCAATGCGTTTTCACAAAGAGCAAGGCAGATATATTAAAATGATAACGATTGAAGTTGTTTATGCTTTACCAAATAATCCGACAATCATTAAATGTACGGTTGATAAACAAACTAATGTCTTGCAAGCGATAACAAAATCCAATATCTTATCTATCTGTGGGATAAAATTAGATGAGAATTTAGTCGGTATTTATGGAAAACGTTGTCAGCTGACTGATCAGCTTAACGACGGTGACCGTATTGAAATCTATCGCACACTCATTAATGATCCTAAAGAGATAAGACGAGCAAGAGCAGCACTAAAAAAATAATGATTTGAAGTGAAGGGAACCCAATGCATAATCTGCTAATTGAAAAGATTGAAACTTTGTGCAAAAAACGTGGTATTAAGCTGACAACGCAACGTCGAACAGTTTTAGACATCATGTTAAGCGCAAATAAAGCAATGAGTGCATATGATTTGTTGGATCTTTTAAAAGTCAGTGAACCGCAAGCAAAACCCCCCACTATCTATCGTGCGCTTGAGTTTTTATTAGAACACGGATTTATTCATAAAGTTGAATCATCAAATAGCTATATTATTTGCCCCCATTTTCATGATCCTGAGCATATTTCAATTTTATTTATTTGTGATAAATGCCAACAAATTATTGAAAAACACTCCGAGGATATCGAGAAGCAACTTAAACAATTAGCCCAACAAAGCCACTTTTTAATCAAACACAGTGTGCTTGAAATTCATGGAATCTGTCAATCGTGTCAACATTAATTATTGCCCTTTGGTTGATTAATCTCGCCTGTGATACTGTAGGTCAAATTGCTTTTAAATATGCGGCAATGACCTCTAAACATAAGCAAGGGATTGGTTATTGGCATCGACTGTTTTGTAACTATTGGCTATGGCTTGGCTTTGGTTGCTATTTTATCGGTTTTATTTTTTGGCTGGCTTTCTTGAGTGAAGTTCATTTATCTCAAGGTATATTATTGGGTTCCTTTAATATGATTACGGTAATGCTGGCTGGGCGTATACTATTCAAAGAGCACTTAACAGCCTTTCGACTTATTGGTATATTTTTTATCACAACCGGAGTGGTATTAGTTGGACTTAATTAATGAAGAAATTTTATATCATCGGTTTTATTTTATTGCTTTTCTTTGATACTTTTGGTCAAACCAGTTTTAAATTAACGGCAATTGCTGCACTGCCATTTGAAATAAGTTTTGATTGGTTAGTGCGAATATTTACCAACGGCTGGGCATATGTGGTAATGCTTGGTTACACAGGCGCATTTATGACGTGGATGGTGTTGTTAAAAAAAGCGCCGGTTGGTCCTGCTTTTGCCGCTTCGCATCTGCAAGTGGTGACCGTGATGCTGGTATCGGTTGTGGTATTTAATGAACAAATCACCTGTATACGCTTAGTCGGTGCATTATTTATTATTATCGGTATTGTTTTTCTGGCGTTAGCGGAACAAAGATTACAGCGATCATCTTAATTATTTACGTTAGATGTAAATAAGATTATCTTAAAAAATAAAAACAGCTCTCCCTAGCTTGAAAAGCAAGCTATAAAAGCCAATTGCCGTGAAAAGGGTTAAAAATAATAGCATTCAGAGTTTAGAATGAATTATATCTGTTTATCCCCGTTTTTTAGCATCTCAATAATGGTGCGGTTAGCGTCAGGAAATTCATCGGCAATTAACTCTTCTTGATCAACCCAGCGGCTCGGTTGTCCCTCTTTGGCAAAGGGTACGCCGTCCCACTCTTCAACAAGATAAGCATGAATGGTGATATCACGATCATCATAACTGTGTTTGACGACTTTTAAAAATTGAGCGTTGTGTATCTGGATATCGACTTCTTCTGCTATTTCACGTTGTAATGTTTGATAGGGCGTTTCGCCAGCTTCAATTTTTCCACCCGGAAATTCCCAAAAACCAGCAAGATGAGAGTCTTCACCACGTTGCGTGATAAAGATTTGACAATTTTGTGAACGAATAATACCTATAGCAATTTCAGTATGTTTTTTCATAATCCTATTGGTCTGAATAAAACCAAAGGGGAAAGTTAACCTTTCCCTTTCGATTCTGTTGTCAACTTAATTGACTATTTTAACATCATTATTGCTTGATGATACTAAATTTTTGTCAATTATTGTACAGCGCCGTGACAATGTTTGTATTTTTTACCTGAGCCACATGGACAAGGATCGTTACGACCAACTTTCGCTTCTGTTCGTACAATTGGTTGTGGTGAGCTTGGTGATTGGTCTTGATTTTCACCGTTAAAACCACCGATAGACTCATGGTTGGCATGCTGTTTTGCCATAAGTCTTTCCATTTCTGCTTGACGTTGACGCTCTGCTTCATCCACTTCTTGTTGAGAACGAATTTGCACCCGGCTTATATAACCAATGACATCATATTTTAACGATTCTAACATGTTAGCAAACATGTTAAATGATTCACGTTTATACTCCTGTTTCGGGTCTTTTTGTGCATAACCACGTAAATGGATACCTTGACGCAGATAATCCATTGCCGCTAAGTGCTCTTTCCACAAAGTATCAAGCGTTTGTAACATAACACTCTTTTCAAAGTCTCTGAGCGCTTCAGAACCGGCGATATTTTCTTTTTCGATATATCGGTCAGTGGCAATTTGCATAATGCGTTCACGCAACGTTTCTTCATGAAGATTTTGTTCTTCATCGAGCCACTTACTGATAGGTAGTTCAAGATCGAAATCGGTTTTTAAGGCATTTTCAAGTCCAGGTACATCCCACATCTCTTCAATCGATTGTGGTGGAATATACTGATCAATAACCGCATTAAACACATCACCACGAATTGAATCAATCGTCTCTTTAATATCAGAATTGTCTAACAGTTCGTTTCGCTGGCGATAGATAGCTTTACGTTGGTCATTTGCAACATCATCATATTCAAGTAATTGCTTACGAATATCAAAGTTACGACTTTCAACCTTTTTCTGAGCGTTAGCGATTGCTTTAGTGACCCACGGATGTTCGATAGCTTCGCCTTCTTTCATCCCCAGTTTACGCATCATATTACCCACACGTTCAGAAGCAAAGATTCTCATTAATGGATCTTCAAGCGATAGATAAAAACGTGAAGCACCTGGATCACCTTGACGTCCAGCACGGCCTCGTAACTGGTTATCAATACGACGAGATTCATGGCGCTCTGTACCTAAAATATAAAGCCCGCCTAATGCAATAACTTCTTCATGTTTTGCTTGCCATGCTTGTTTGGCTTTTTCGATATCTTCCGGTGTTGGGTTTTCAATATGAGCGAGATCACTTTGCCAGTTACCACCTAACATGATATCCGTACCACGACCCGCCATATTAGTTGCGATAGTCACAGCACCTTTACTACCGGCATTGGCAATAATCTCAGCTTCTTGAGCATGGAATTTAGCATTTAACACATTATGTTTGATACCTGCTTTTTTAAATGCGTTAGACACTAACTCAGATTTTTCAATTGAAGCTGTACCCACTAACACGGGTTGACCACGTTCGATACAGGCTTTTACATCGGCAACAATCGCATCAATTTTTTCTTTTTCGCTCATAAAGACCAAATCAGGATAATCTTTACGTACCATTGGGCGATTGGTTGGTATAACAATCGTATCTAAACCATAAATTTGGTTAAATTCGAACGCTTCTGTATCAGCAGTACCGGTCATACCTGCTAATTTTTGATAGAGGCGGAAGTAATTTTGGAAAGTGATTGACGCTAATGTTTGGTTTTCATTATTAATTTTTACATGCTCTTTAGCTTCAACCGCTTGATGTAAACCGTCAGACCAACGGCGACCGTCCATTGTTCGGCCGGTATGTTCATCGACAATGATAATTTCGTTATCTCTAACAATATAATCAACATCACGATGAAATAAATGATGTGCTCGTAGGGCGGCGTTGACATGATGCATTAGCACGATATTACTCGGTGAGTAAAGTGATTCATCACTTTTCATAATACCTTGTTTGATCAGCAGCTCTTCAACTTTAATTAAACCACGTTCAGTTAAGTTGACTTGACGAGATTTTTCATCGATTGAAAAGTCACCGTCGCCTTGGAATTGATCTGAATCTTCTTTTTCTTGTCTGATTAAGCTTGGAATGATTTTATCAACACTGACATAACGATCAGAGCTATCTTCCGCCTGTCCGGAGATAATGAGAGGTGTTCGGGCTTCATCAATTAAGATTGAGTCAACTTCATCCACTAACGCATAATGTAATGGGCGTTGAACTCGAGCATTTTTGCTAAACACCATATTGTCACGTAGGTAGTCAAAGCCATATTCGTTATTGGTACCATAAGTAATATCGGCATCATAGGCTTCACGCTTTAGGTGTGGCGGAAGATTAGGCAGGTTGATACCAACACTTAAGCCTAAAAATTCAAATAATGGGCGGTTGTTTTCCGCATCACGTTGCGCTAAGTAATCATTGACTGTAACAACATGTACGCCTTTGCCGGTTAAGGCATTTAAGTAAGCGGGTAAGGTTGCTGTTAATGTTTTACCTTCACCGGTGCGCATTTCGGCAATACAGCGCTCATTAAGCACCATGCCCCCAATAAGCTGGACATCAAAATGGCGCATACCAAAAACCCGTTTACTGGCTTCACGAACAACAGCAAAGGCTTCTTCTAAAATATCATCTAATTTTGTGCCGTCAGCGATTTTTTGTTTAAATTCATTGGTTTTTGCTTTCAGCTCATCATCAGTTAACGCTTCCATTGCAGGTTCTAATGCATTGATTCTTTCGACACGTTTGCGCATCATTTTTAAGATACGCTCATTACGACTACCGAACACTTTTGTTAATAATTTTAATAACATAAACTTTCTCTTATTCTTTTTTAATAGGTGTAATAAGGCATACGCCTTTTTGCGAAAATAGTATTTATTTGAGTTTCAAACTCGCTAAACGGTAGTTATAGGACCTGCTCTTATCGCATTATCGGGCGATAAACGGACCGCTTTACTCAATGACAAATCATCATAAATAGGCGAATTGATTTGCACATAAGCATGTCGTTTTGCCGATAGGGGGAGTGTTTGAGATGCTGATTTACTTGGTGCTTGATGATCTTGCACAATTGCGGCAATCGCAATAATATCAACATGTGAGATTGATGACTGCGCAGGTAAACCCGGTTGCTGGTACAAACCAAATCCAGCAGCAATCACACCTAATAATAAGTGCGATAATGCAGTTTTAATAATTAAGCGTTTGTGGAGTTGTTTACAATAGCTAATCACAGTCATAGTGGCAACATTCTAGCATTTTTTACCAAAATTAAAACAATTATTACAGCATTGTCATTGAGTCCTTTTAATGGCAGAAGAGAAATCGATTAATGTCTATGATTGAGTCGTTAGCCAGTTGAAGGTTAAGTTAGTAAAATTTCGTTTATTCAATAAGATATTATCCACTTGCCCAATTATATTCGGGTTTTTGCAGGTGTTAAATAGGCTGATGCAAATATCAACGCCAGCTTATTATCTTGCTTTAATGCTAATTTCGCGAGTTGATTAGCTGTATTTGCCTCGTCTGATGCTGAAGGTGCAATAAGCAAAGTAGTCTTTTTTTAAGGTAGTTAAGCTTTAGGATGAAAGCGACATAATCATTCTCATTAAGAAAATGGGAGATGGCAATATTTATCATTGTCATCCCCCATTGTGGTCTGTATTGAATATTGGCTTTTATTTTCATCTTTTTTATTCACGTTCTGGCATTGAATAGAAAAGATGAAAGATGGTTATTTCACCATTAATTGCCCCATCATGCCTAATGTTTCATGTTCAACGATATGACAATGATACATGCGTAATCCCGGCATATTTTGTTGAATTTTAATAACAAGCGTTTCGTGCGGGCGTAAGTTAGTGGTATCTTTCAAGGCAACAAACTCGGGTGTAGTTTTCGTGCCATTTAATTCACGAGATTGCACAATAAATTGCGCTCCATGTATATGGAAATTGTGATCCATATGTGAGTTGTTAACAATTGTCCACTCTTCAACATCGTGAAGTTTACTTTCTAAGTCGATTCGTGACATATCATGCCGTTTGCCATTAATTAAAAACAGCATACCACCTCGAGGCTCACTTTTATCCATTACTTCGGTATATTCAAGTGATTTTTTGGCGACGGCTTCACCTAAAGTTGGTACTTGTTTTAGATGAGTCGGTAGAACGGTACTGGCCGTTTGAGTTAACTGGAGCTGTGAAAGAATGATGTTTTGTTCCGGCGGTACATTCCCCATTTTGCCACGATCGTAGCCAATGTTTTGCAAGTAAAGGCTGGCGGTTTTTTTCGGAACGATAACCACTTCAGCCCGTTCTGCCGGAGTAAGTAATAGCGGTTTGTTGAGTTGATGCGGCTCGGCAATGAAACCGCCGTCGGTAGCAACTAAAAAGACATCACAATCCGGTATGGATAGGTTTAAATATCGGCCAGAACACGCATTCCAGATTCTGACTCGGGTTGCTCCTTCTACTTTTATATTGGGTTGGTAAGCGCCATTGATTAACACAAATTGTCCTTCCCGACCATTCATCCAGTCAGTCATGGAGTTTTCGGCGATTTCGCCGTTTTCAGTTAATTTTAAGTCGGAAAAGAACCAATGTTGCTCCGGTAGCGAAGCGAGCGGATCATTTTTACTGCGCACAATAAAGGTACCGGCTAACCCACGAAAGACTTGTTCTGCAACCGTATTATGCCCATGTGGATGATACCAATATGTCCCGGCTGTGCCTTCCGGTATGGTAAATTCATAAACCCGGCTGCCACCTGCCGGAATAGCATCTTGTGGGTTTCCGTCTTGATCTGAAGGAATAAGCAAACCATGCCAGTGAACGGTTGTCGGTTGTGACAGATCATTTTTAACGGTTATTTTAACATGATCGCCTTCAAATACTTCGATTTTCGGGCCTGGAATCATGCCATTATATGCCCAAAATTCGGTGGTAATTTCCGGTGTTAAGGCTATCTTGACCGGTTTTAAATGTAGCGTTGCTTCAAATACGCCAGCTTGGGTGCTGGTATTTTTTAAATTAGTCAACTCGGGTAAATTTTTACCGTGTGGTAGCGCTGTAGTCGATAACAGTTTTTGTGGCATGTTGTTATTCATGTTCATATTCATGTTCATGTTCATATGGTCGTGCATATCCCCCTCCGTATTACAGTTATCAGATTTAACATCACAAACGTTTTCGGACATCGATGAGTGATTCATTTTGGCGATAGCTTTAGTGGCAATTAATCCGCCTAGGGCTGCGGTAAAACTGATGATAAAATTTCGACGTTTCATAATATTCCTTTAAAATACATTTAGTTAAATAATAACCTTCTCTTCAAAACACCATAATAAAAAGCCAGACAAGCGGTGCCTTTTATTGCGTTATTGATCGTGAATTACTTACTTCTTATTTATGTGTAGATAAAAACGTTTTAAGCAATTTTTGGTGGTTTTAACTCAGGAATAAATGCTTTATACACCGGTATAAATTTTATTGGTCGGTACTGTTCGCTTTCAGTGGCATAATCAAAGGAGATAACGTAGTCAGTGATAAGCGAACCACATGTTAAGCAGTGATTGGCTAATTGACAGGTGTTTGGGAATGCTGATTTAGGATTAGATTTACTGGTAGTTAAGTAGCTTTCGATTTGATTTATTTTTACAGCTGTTTGATGCGCCAAATGACAACGAGCAGGGGATTGAAAATTATTTTTAGATAAATGCCATACAGAAACACTCAACAAAAATAATACTATTGCCAATAGGGCAATAATATTATAAGCGTTATTGTTGATTCTTAATGACATAGTAAATCTCACTATTCATCTAACAAAATATGCGCTTATTTTACCGAAAAAAGCGCGAAATTTGTACTTTTTTTAGGAACTTTAAGGTTAAATGATTGAATTCATTTTCTCGCATAGTGACAATAATAGCGCTGGTTGTCTTTTGCTGAGTAAAAAATAAGCTAAATATCAACGATATTTAGATAAAATATGTAAGATAAATACTAACTGTTCTGTTATTATATTTGTATAACAAAAAAATGTGAAATATAACGGTATGAAAATTCTTTTTGGTGTTCAAGGCACAGGAAATGGCCATATTAGTCGTTGTAGAACATTAGCTAAAGCATTGAAAAAGGTTGGCGCTGATGTTGATTATATTTTTAGTGGTCGTGATGCTAAAGATTATTTTGATATGGAAGCATTTGGTAACTATAAAACCTTTTGTGGTCTCTCTTTTGCAACGCTTAATGGTAAGATTAATTTTCGTAAAACAATCCAACGAATTCGAGCTTTTCGGCTGATTAAAGATGTCCGTGAGCTGGATCTTTCAAATTATGACTGTATTATTAGCGATTTTGAGCCGGTTAGTGCTTGGGCTGCTCACAATCAACATCGGGAGAGTCTAGGGATCAGTAATCAGGCCGTTTGCCAATACCTTAAACCGAAAGAGTATGGCATGATTGCCAATGTGATTATGAAATATTATGCGCCTGTGACTCAACCTATAGGTCTGCATTGGTTTCATTTTGGGCATAAACTGATTCCACCAATGATTGATTCATTTGATGTTGCACCAACTGAGAACGGAACAATCGTTGTTTATTTACCGTTTGAAGGGTTAGATGAAATTACCCAGTTTTTAACGCCGTATAAAGAGTATCAATTTATCTGTTTTCATCCGGATGTTAAACAATCATCAAATCAAGGTAATATCACCATGCATACCCTCAGTCGGGAAAATTTTACGCATGCGTTATTAAGCTGTTCGGGTATTATTTCTAATACGGGTTTTGCTCTAATTTCAGAAGCGTTAGCGTTGGGTAAAAAAATTCTAACTAAGCCGGTTTCTGGTCAATTTGAACAAATTTATAATGCTCAGTGCTTGCAAACTTTAGATATGGCAACGGTAATGGAAAATTTAAATCATGCTAAACTTAAACATTGGTTAAATCTTGCATCGCCTCAACCAACGATCTATCCGGATGTTGCAACGGAATTAGCAAATTGGATTGTTTCAGGGCAAAAAGAGTCTTTACTATCGTTAAGTCAACGATTATGGCGTGCAACGGTATTTTCGGAAAATGTGCAAAAACGTATTAAATCTTTAGGGTATTGTGTATAAAGGAAATAGTATGATTTTAAGTATTATTGTTGCCATGGCGGATAATCGTGTGATTGGTTTAAATAATCAAATGCCATGGCATTTACCTGCTGATTTAGCATGGTTTAAAAAAAATACGCTAAATAAACCTGTGATTATGGGACGTAAAACGTTTGAATCAATCGGTCGACCCTTGCCTCATCGCCATAATATCATTATTAGTCGACAGGCAGAGAAAAGCCAAGCTAATGAGGAAAATATCAGTTGGGTTGGATCAATTGATGAAGCTATCGCATTGGCTAAAACGCAGCAGGTCGAAGAGGCATTTATTATTGGTGGTGGCAATATATATAATCAGTCGCTACCTTTTGTTGATCGTCTGTACTTAACCCATATTCAAGCGGATTTAAAGGGCGATACCTATTTTCCGGATTATCAGCCGGAAAACTGGCAGCAAGTTTATTGTGAAAATCATCATGCCGATGATAAAAATCCTTATGATTATCAGTTTGAAATTTTAGCCAGAAGTTAAAGGTCAATACGTTGCCACAACGTTAAGCTGTGGCAAATAAACAGGTTTTAGCCCTGTAATCGTTTTGCTTCAACCACATCCGGTAACTGCTTAATCTTAGTTAATACTCGATTAAGTGAATCTTGATTAAATATCTGCATATCCATATCAATGGTTGCAAGTTGCTGTTTCATTTCAATGCGGCTGGTAACACTTAGCACATTGACTTTTTCGTTGGCTAATATGGTGGTGATATCCCGCAATAAGCCACTTCTGTCATTGGCAATAATTCTGACAATCATGGTGTAACTTGAATTGTGATTACCGCTCCATTGCGCACTGGTGATCCGCTCCGGCGCATGGTTTTTTAATTCTTGTAGTTGTTCACAATCAGCACGGTGAATGGAGATGCCTCGACCTTGAGTGACAAATCCCACTATCGGATCACCGGGTATCGGGCGGCAGCAGTTAGCAATGGTGTACATTAAATTATCCACACCTTCGATAATAATTTCGCCACATTTACTTGCGGTTTTAGTCATGTTTTTGGCTTGCGTCGTCGATTTTTGGGTGATCTGTTTTAAAGCCGCTTCATCTTCTTCTTCCGCCGTTGGTTTGTTAAATTGGGCATTGATAAAATTCACTAATTGATTAATTCTAACATCGCCACTACCAATACCAGCAAGCACTTCATTAAATGAATGTGCGTTATATTTATTGATGAGGATCTTTTCAACACTTTTTAAACTGATATTTAAAGGCTCAAGTTCATTAGATAAGATCTGTTCACCGGTAGCAATATTTTTATCACGATCTTGCTTTTTAAACCAGGCAAGGATTTTGGCTCTGGCTCGACTGCTGTTAACAAAACCGGTATTGGGATTTAACCAGTCACGGCTAGGGTTAGGCTGTTTTTGGGTGATGATTTCGACTTGATCACCGATTTTGAGATTGTAAGTAAATGGCACAATGCGTCCGCCAACTTTGGCGCCAATACAGCGATGTCCAACATCACTATGAATATGGTAAGCAAAATCAAGCGGGGTTGAGCCAGCAGGCAAATCAACCACATCGCCTTTAGGGGTGAAGACGTAAACACGATCATCAAAAATTTGGCTTCTGACCGCTTCTTGTATCTCGCCACTTTCTGACATCTCTTGTTGCCATGTGAGTAGCTTACGTAACCAAGAAATCCGTTGATCGTAAGCGGTCATTTTATCGGTACTGCCTTCTTTGTACTTCCAATGTGCCGCAACGCCTAATTCGGCATCATTATGCATTTGTTCCGTTCGGATTTGAATTTCTATGGTTTTTTCTTCAGGACCATATACCACCGTATGAATCGATTGGTACCCGTTTGGTTTGGGATTAGCGACATAATCGTCAAACTCTTTGGCAATGTGTTTATAGTGACTATGCACAATACCTAATGCATTATAACAGTCTTCAATTCGATCGCAGATGATACGTACCGCTCTGATATCGTAAAGCTCGTCGAACTGTAGATGTTTACGTTCCATTTTTCGCCATATGCTGTAGATGTGTTTTGGTCGCCCGTAAACCTCTGCCCGAATATGGTCTTGATTCATCATATCTTGAAGATTTTTAACAAACTGATTGATATATTGCTCACGATCTAAGCGTTTTTCTTGTAATTGTGAGGCGATAAAGCGATATTGATCGGGATATAAATAACGGAAACAAAAATCTTCTAATTCCCATTTTAGTTGCCCAATACCTAACCGATTGGCAAGTGGCGCATAAATATTAAAGCACTCTTTAGCGGCAAGAAATTGCTCTTCTTGAGGCGCATGCATTAACGTACGTAAGTAGGTGATGCGTTCGGCAATTTTGATAACAACACTGCGGAAATCGTTGACCATTGCCAATAACATACGTCTGATGCTATCAATTTGTTCATTGGTTGCATTACCATTACGAATCGCCCGCAATTGGCGAATATCTTTCATTTTGATAATGCTGGAAAGAATGTGAATGATTTCACGATCGAAATCTTCGGGGATATCTTCCCGGCGGATAACTTTGGCATCAAGGAAAGGAAGCAGTAGGGCGGCACACAGGCTATTGATATCCATATTTAAGGTTGACAAAATTTCGACCATTTCAATCGCATTTTGAAAACAATATGTTTGCTCAGCCGATCCGGCACTATTTTCAAAACAGAAATCCCAAATATCTTTAAACTTCTGATAGGATTCTTGATTGGTCAATAACAGCTCGTGTTTAGCCCACAGTTCAACATCAAATTGAGCAAGAGAGTAATGCTCTTCATGCTGTTGGTGCGCTCCTCTAATTGATACCATAATTACGGTCCTAACTTTGTTAACAATAACATTGATTCAATGTGCTTGGTTTGAGGAAACATATCTAATATCGCAACTTGAGAAATTTGGTATCCTGCATCAATAAATTGTTTGGTGTCTCTTGCTAACGTCGCCGGATTACACGAAATATAAACAATTTTAGATGGTGCAAGTTTCACAATTTCAGCTGAAGCATTCAAAGCACCTGCACGGGCAGGATCGAGCAATACTTTACTAAATTGTGATTCACTCCAGATTGCAAATTGTGCTGTATCCTCTAAATTTCCTGTTATAAAATGTGTTTGGGCACAAATGTCATTCTTATTTAATATGGTGTTGAATTTGGCTTTTTCAACCAGCGCCTCAACACCTTCTACGCCAGTAACAGATTTGCATAACTTTGCCATTGGCAACGAAAAATTACCCATACCACAGAACAGATCCAGTACATTATCTGTGGGTTCTAAGGCCAGCCACTGTAGCGCTTGATTAACCATTTTTTGATTAATTTTACTATTTACTTGGATAAAATCGAGTGGACTAACCGTTAATTTTAAATGATTAACAAGGTAATAATGTTCGGTGTTACCGGTTATGTGCACTAATTGTTTGCCATGTAAATAGAGTGAAATATTATTAGTATCGGCAAATTGTTTTAATATATTAGTCTCTTTTTCCGTCATTGGCATGGTATGTCTTAGTACCATGACAATTCCACTGTCGAGGGCAATTAATTCAACATGTCCCAGTGCTTTTTGCTGTTTAATATTTTTTAAGCAGATCTGTAATGGAGCAATGAGCGCATCTAACTTAGGAACTAAAATTGGGCAGTTTTGAATATTAATAATCTGATTAGATTCTGCCTGCCTGAAGCCTACCAACAACTCACCTTTAACCAAATTAATTGATAGCCTTGCCCGCCGGCGGTATCCGTATGGCTGATCGGCGATAATAAGCGGTGCTTGCGCTAAAACCGATGTTAATGATGCCTGACTCTCTTTTTGTAATAGTTTTATCAAAGCTTGATATTTAGCTTGCTGCTGTAAGTGTGACGAAATATGTTGCAGTTCGCACCCGCCACAGCGCTGATAATATTGACACTGAGGTGTGACCCGTTCGTTGCTTTGATTGTGATATTTGATAACTTTTGCTTTAGCGTAATTTTTTTTATCTTCTGTCAATACAATATCAACAGTTTCGCCCGGTAGAGCCGATTTTACAAATAGAGTTTTACCTTTGTCATTGGCCACGCCTTGACCGAAGGCATCTAAATTTTCAACTGTGACTGTCAGTTTTTGCGCTGTGAGTTTTTTTTTCGTTGGGGTATAGAATTTGACCATTTTAACTACAATTATGTTAACCGTTCAAGTAATGCCGTTTTGACATGTAAAGGGACTAAATTTGTCACATCCCCGCCATGGTAGGCGACTTCTTTAACAATTGTTGATGAAATAAAGCCCATCGCTATTGACGGCATTAAAAATAGGGTATCGAGATCAGCTTTAAGTGCTCGGTTCATTTCGGCCAGTTGCCTTTCGTATTCAAAATCGTGTGTAGTTCTGACGCCTCGAACAATGACCGTTGCATTATGTTCGTGAGCAAACTTTGCCATTAACGTTTCAAAACCAATTACCTCAACATTAAGTAAATGTTCACTTGCTGTAGAGGCTAAATTGACCCGCTCATCTAGCGTAAATAGGGTTTTTTTGTTGGGGCTTTGGGCAATGGCAACAATAAGACGAGGAAATAGTTTTGAGGCTCGTGTTATCAGATCGATATGTCCATTAGTGATAGGATCGAACGTACCGGGAAAAACGGCGGTCAAGGTTTTACTTTTCATCAGTCATATTATCCATTATTAAATGTGGGGATATCATACCTAATTTTATTTAGGATTGTTAGTTAAGTAAGGTAAATTTCTTTTTATTTTTATACTAAAACGTATATATTTTCTGAAAGTTCTTGACAAAACGGCGCATAAGAAAGTGATAACACCGATTAGATCATAAGGCGAGCATGGGCGATTGATAGGTTTAAAAATAAAAAAAGCAAATTATGGAAGAAGCGGTGACTTCCACCATAATTTGTGTCACAGTGACATTAAGGTACCGACTACTAAGTGAAAAAATGAAAAGTTGTTTGGTGATGATAAGCCTGATCTGGTTGCAAAAAACAGCTAGCTTGCGCCCACTCCGGATGATGTGGACTATCCGGTAAGCATTCGGCTTCTAATGCGACGCCGGCAAAATTGTTATACTCACCATTGTGACGATTAGGAGTATGTTGCAAAAAATTGCCTGTGTAGACCTGTAGCGCTGGCTGAGTTGTGGTCATATTCATCACAATTTTTTTATCACCGGATATGAGCTGTGCAGCAATAGATTGTGTCTTATCTAATAGATATGCGTGGTCATAACCGCCGGTTTTTTGCCTTTCTTCACTCTCAAGCAATCTATCCGATAGCAATCTTGGTTGGCGTAAATCCATGTCCGCTTGAGTGACATCGGTTAAATCACCGCAAGGAATGCCCTGTTTATCGACCGGTAAGTATAAGTTAGCATTGACTTTTAATGTGTGGGAAAGAATATTTTTACTGCTTTCGCCATCGAGATTAAAGTAAGCATGGTTGGTTAAATTTACCGGTGTTGTTTTGTTGGTGGTGGCTTGAAACTCGATCACAACTTGATTTTCATCGGTTAAATGATAACTGACTGTGACGTTAAGTTCACCGGGAAAGCCTTGATCGCCGTCAGGTGAAATTAAACTAAAAGTCACTTTTTGTGCCGATTGATTTTTGATATCCCATAACAATTTATCAAAACCTAGCTTGCCGCCATGAAGTTGGTTTTCCCCTTGATTGGCAACAAGTCGATAGTGGGTGCCAGCTATATCAATGGCAGCGCCTGCAATTCGGTTTGCATAACGCCCAATTGTTGCCCCTAAATAGGCATCTTGCTGTTGATATTGTTCAAAGGTTTTACAGCCAAGTAATACTTCGCGGTGTTCTCCGGCATTAATTGGCACTAAACAAGATAGCCAAGTTGCGCCCCAATTCGAGACTTTAACTTGCATACCTTGTTTATTCGTAAGAGTAATAATCTGCATTACTGACATATTGCACTGGCTCCTTCACTCGGCTGGCAAACATAGCATGTTTCTTTAATGCCAAACTTTTGCTGATAATGGTTATGCACCACCGCTTTGACGTCGTCCACTTTATCTTTAGGTACCAAAGCAACCACGCAACCGCCAAAACCGCCGCCGGTCATACGCACGCCACCTTCATCGCCGATGACTTTGTGGATAATTTCAACTAAGTAATCAATTGCCGGAACGGTGATTTCAAAATCATCACGCATCGATTTGTGGCTTTGCGCCATAAGTAGTGATAAAAGTTTGTAATCCCTCACTTCCAGCGCATGTGATGCTAATAAGGTACGCTCATTTTCAGTAATCACATGGCGAGCCCGTTTAAATACCACCGGATTAAGTGTTGACTCAATGACTTCCAACTCAGCAAGTGATGCATCACGCAATGCCCTGACGCCTAATGCTTCGGCGGCGGCTTCGCATTGTTCACGGCGGGTGTTGTATTGGCTATCGACTAAGCCTCGTTTGATGTTGGAATTGATAATCACTACAGCGAGATCGTCAGGAATACTGACCGGATGAGTCCCTAATGTGCGGCAATCAATCAATAATGCATGTTGTGCTTCTCCTAATGCCGATATCAGTTGATCCATAATGCCACAGTTACAACCCACAAACTGATTTTCGGCTTCTTGCCCGATTAAGGCAAGTTTAGTGCCATCTAACGGCAGTTGATAAAGCACTTGAAACATTTTACCCACCGCCACCTCAAGTGATGCTGAGGAGCTTAAGCCAGCACCTTGTGGCACATTACCGCTAATAACAAAGTCTGCGCCATGAATATTGTCGGCATATTTTTTTAAATGTTTCACTACGCCTCGTACATAATTCGCCCATTGATAGTTTGGGTGCTTTTCGATTGGCTTGTCTAACGAAAACTCATCTTGTTGATGATGATAATCCAGCGCAATGACTCGTATAATATTATCGGAACGTTTGTTGCAACTGATTACGGTTTGATAATTAATCGCACACGGTAACACATAGCCGTCGTTGTAGTCGGTATGTTCACCAATTAAATTGACTCGTCCGGGAGCTTGCACAACCGTATCGGGTTGGTATCCAAATTGACTTTCAAAAGCTTGTGTGGTTTTTTCGATTAATGCTTTCATCTATTTATCCTTTTGAGCTTTATAGTGCACATCACTAACGTTACGCAGTCTTTCGGCTGCCTGTTCTGGCGTTAAATCTCGTTGTACTTCAGCGAGCATCTCATAACCAACCATGAATTTTTTAACTGTAGCTGAACGTAACAATGGGGGATAAAAATGTGCATGTAATTGCCAATATTGTGCGTTATTTTCTCCGTATGGCGCACCATGCCAGCCCATTGAATAAGGGAAAGAGCAGTTAAACAAGTTATCATAGCGGCAGGTTAATTTTTTTAGTGCAATAGCTAAATCAACTTGTTGTTCATTCGTTAATAAAGTCAGTTGTGGAATATGGGTTTTCGGTAACAGTAATGTTTCAAAAGGCCATACCGCCCAAAATGGCACAACCGCCAACCAATAGTCTGTTTCAACGACAATACGTTCACGAGCGATAAGTTCTTTTTCGACATAATCAACCAATAAATTGCGGTGGTATTTCTGAAAATAATGGCGCATGTTCTGATCTTCACGTGCAATTTCATTGGGTATAAAGCTATTTGCCCAAATTTGCCCATGTGGATGTGGGTTTGAGCAACCCATTGCTGCGCCTTTATTTTCAAATATTTGCACCCATGGGTAATGTTGGCTAAGTTCTTGTTGTTGACGAATCCATGTCTTAATAACGCCCTCAATCGCAGGTAAATCAAGTTCGGGTATTGTTTTACTGTGATCGGGTGAAAAACAGATAACCCGACTTGTTCCCCTGGCACTTTGCATTTGAAAGAGGGGATCGTCATTTACCGGCGAGTCGGGCGTATTTTCCATTAGTGCAGCAAAATCATTGGTAAAAACAAACGTTCCGGTATAGTCAGGGTTCACATCGCCGGTGACACGCTTATTGCCCGGGCACAAAAAACAATTTGGATCGTAGCTTGGTTTTTGCTCCTGATTTAATGTCTCTTGCTGACCTTGCCAAGGCCGTTTTGCTCGATGTGGCGAAACAAGTACCCATTGATTGGTCAACGGGTTATACCGACGATGAGGATGATCAACCGGGTTAAAAATGTCCATTTGTACCTCTTATCTGATTTTGCCTAATTTTTTATTGAAGATCACCCAATTAATCCGGGTAACCTTGTGGGTTTTTTGATTGCCAATGCCATGAATCTTTGACCATGTCATCAAGCGTGAGTTTGGTTTTCCAACCTAATATTTGTTCGGCTTTCTTCGCATCAGCCCAAAAAGCAGGCAGATCGCCGGCTCGTTTCGGCGCAAAATGCCAATTGAGTGGCTTGCCGGATGCTTTTTCAAAAGCTTGAATGACTTGTAATACACTGTAGCCAATGCCGGAACCTAAGTTATAAATGTGTACACCGGCTTTATTGTGGTCTGCTTTAAGGGCGGCAATATGACCGTCAGCTAAATCAACGACATGAATAAAGTCACGCACACAAGTACCGTCTTGTGTTGGGTAGTCATTGCCAAATACGGCTAGCGATTGTCGTTTACCTATGGCAACTTGCGTAATATACGGCATAAGATTGTTTGGGATACCTAGCGGATCTTCGCCCATTAATCCGCTTGGATGCGCCCCAACCGGGTTAAAATAACGTAGGATTGTCAATGACCAATCAGGCTCAGCGACCGCTAAATCCATGATGCATTGTTCAACCATTAATTTACTTTTGCCATAAGGACTGGTTGGTAAACCTTGTGGTAAGGTCTCAACGTAAGGAACGGGTGCCAGCTCACCATATACGGTTGCTGATGAACTAAAAACTAACTGTTTAACACCCGCATCACGCATTGCTTTCATCAAAACGATACTGCCGTAAACATTGTTTTGGTAATACTCAAGTGGTTTATGTACCGACTCGCCCACCGCTTTTAGACCCGCAAAATGGATAACCGCTTGTATTTTATGCTCGTTGAAAATTTTAGCTAAAAGCTCTGCATCACACACATCACCTTGATAAAAATCAACACGCTGTCCGGTTATTTGTTCTATTCTGTCTAATACAGATGCTTTACTGTTAAACAAATTATCAATCACAATAGGCGTATAGCCCGATTGAATCAATTGTACGCATGTGTGACTTCCTATATATCCGCAACCGCCTGTAACTAATATTTTCATTTTCAAACCTTTATTTTATGCAAGTTAAGTTAAGCGAAGGTCAATTAATCTTGTGTATCTTCACTTTTTTGTTTTCTAAAAAGATCCCATGGACCCCGTCCAGATAAGGTGAAGGATGAAATTATAGTAAAGCTAAAAGCAATTAAGCCAAGTACTAAGTATGCTCCTTCAAAACCAATTTTAACATACATTAATCCTGCAAAGGTGGACATAAACATAATCGATAACTGTTTTGCAAAACAAAATGCAATTAAGTAAACCGTTGCCGATAAGCGAATCGGAAAGTGTTTAGTAATATATTTAAATGCACCAACTAACAATAATGGGGCTTCAAACATATGTAAGGTCTTTAAAATAACAACTTCAACGGCATTACTGGCAAAGGCTGAGCCAGTTATGCGAATTGACATAATAGCGCCAGCAACTAACAACGTATTTTTGCTACCAATTTTCATCACAATAAGCGGCGCAAAAAACATGACAGTCGCATTTAAAAATTCACCGAGGGTGGTGACATAACCAAAGGCTTCTCGCCCTATCTGTTCACTTGAAAAAAATGAGGTGAAAAAGTTAGCAAATTGTTGATCAAATACATCATAAGTGCAAGCAACACCGACAATATATAGCATAAAAAACCAAGTTTTTCGCATGCTAAGCAAGTCAACGGCTAATTTCAGGTTAAAAGGCTCGGGTTTATTTAGTCCCATTTGTTCAACCACATCGGTAGTTGACGTTTTGGCTGGATCGGCGATTTTGACTAAAAATAACAAAATCAGCGCAAAGCCGGAACACAACCAATATACAGCGTTGACATCTTTCGATATCATTATACCGACAAATGAAGCGCAGATAGCCCAACCAAAACAGCCAAACATGCGGCAGCGACCAAATTCAAACCCACTGCGTCGACTGATTTTTTCAACCAATGCTTCAATAGCGGGCGCTCCACCACTAAATACCATACCGAGATAAAAACCGCCGGCTATGGCACCTAGTGTCACATTAAATCTTAAAAGTGGTCCAAGTACGAAAATAAAAAACGGACCAAATAACACTAATAGCAAGGTTATGACCCATAGCAGATGTTTTTTAAGTCCCAACTTATCGGAAACTAAACCAAATAAAGGCTGAAAAAACAGTGCGAAAAGTGAAATAAATGAAAACACATAACCGGTGTCGGCTTCATTTAGTCCATTCATTTTCAACCAAACAGGAAAAAATGGACAATAAGCGCCCATAATGAAAAAGTACAGAAAGAAGTAGAGGCTAAACACCCAATAATTCTTGTTGTGTAATGAAGACTTGATATTTTGATTCATAGTGAACTTCCTTTGCTAAGCCTTAAATGATTAATTCATCATTTGGGAATCGTTTACATATTCAGTAAACAGAAAAAGCTACATAAGATTGCGTAAATAATATCACTAAGAAAATCCAAAAAAAGTGATCCAGGTAACACTTTATGAAATCGTTTACATTTTTTATTTGCCCGACATTAACCGTTACTTTAGTCGTTAATCTATTGTTTAAATTAGTATTATTAGCTATTTTCTAAAAAGAAGCTTAGATAAACAATTAAAATTATCAAAAATAATCATGTTACCTCTAGTTTGAATAACCATTATTGAACAATAAGTCATCAAGATTAGATAGGTAAGCAATAGTTATTTGGAATCGATTACATTTATGGTGAGTAAAGGTTTATCTACCAAATATGTTGCATTAATTCAACATCGAAATGACAAAATAGTTTGGTCAATAGAAGGCGGGCGGGTCAGTTTAATCGGAGCGATTAGCTGGTGGATAATTGGTGGTGTTGTTGTTAGTAAGACAAAGTTTAGTGTTTATCCTTTAAACATGATAGCTGTTTTTTGCTAAAACGTAGGGTAAATCTGAAACTTCTTGACAAGTTGGCAGGCGGTATTGGAATAATTTTTCAGGTTTTACGATAAGATAACTTGCTTTGTCATATATTACAGACGCACAAATCATCTTATCGTTACTGTTAATGATTATTGGTGATGTTTATTCGTTTTTCAAACTCTGCCCAAGGGTAATAACCGTCAGCATTTAAATTGGCATTTTTTAATTTCAATTCAAAGTGCGCTGGTGGATTATTGATATCGAGTGCTTGACCGGTATGCAGTTGTTCAAATGTTTGATAGACATATTCCGCTTTGAAATAGTATTGCCCGGTTTGACGATGACAGAAACGTTGAAAAATCACTTTACCGCCAATTGGGGTGGTTTCAAATTGATTCGGCAGACTATAACTTTCAAAATCTAATGCGCCTAATAAAGAAGCGATAGTACTATCATGCCCAACTAGCAAGCTAACTTGATATTGATCATTGGCAACTAACGAATTTATCATTTTAATCAATTTGTTGGCCGCACGGTCAGCTATCGTTTTGGTATGACAGATGAGATTAATGTATTGATTACGAATTTGGGTAATTTGCTGCCATTGTTCAAGACTATCTATTCTCCCCCATGCGATTTGATCTTTGGGGAATGCGGAGTAGTATTGCAGTAAAAATGAGTCAACAGCACAAATACCCACCGCTAAAGCCCCGAGTAGTGCGGGCTCTTGATGTTTTTCAAAATAGAGTGATTGGGGAATATCGGCTAGGGCACATTGATGAGTTGCATATAATTGCGAGTTTTTATAATCCAATATGTCCGATAAAATCTGATAAGCAGGCGCTAAATTTTTAAAAATGTCGTGGGTTTTGTCTTCCAGTTCAATATCGTTTAACACTGCTTGCTTAAATTCGGGCGAATTATCTTCTAAAGCTGGATCAAAGATAGGATCCATTTTTTCAATCGGGTATTTGTGATTGATTGTAATGTCATGACCAGCATAGGCACCCATAATTAAAAATTGGGCTGTTGCGACTGTTCTTTGCAAACTGTTGGCATAAACAAATAATTGCGGATTTTCTGGCGAAAATGAGATATTTTGTTGCTCAAGCCATTGTGATAGATAGTGACCAAAGTAGGTTTCGAGTGCGCCTCCGCGTGTGGTTAAATATCCATAGGGGTGATCCCATTTGGGCCATGTGAAAGATGTTGCTTGATCAAGAAACTCAAGCGTATTTTGCAAAGGTGTACGAATACCATGACGGCTTAAAATTACAACTTTGTCCAATTGGTAGTGATTGTTCCTCATTTTCTTATCCAGCCTTGTCTATGTAAATAATCTAAAATAAAATCTCGTTGTCCTTTAACGATTGTCTCAGCAATTTTGTCACTCCAGCCACCGCCTTTTTGGTTAGTATCACGATGCCCATAATAATCGTGCATCTGTTTATCATACTGTTTTAATAATGCACGGTCGATCGGTTGATAGCTATTTTCAAAAAAGATTAATTGTTTCGGTAATCTCGGTTTAATTTGTGGATCTTGCGCCGGATATCCCAGACATAGCCCAAACAGGGGCAGGACGTATTTAGGCAGTTCAAGTAATGCCGTGACTTTATCAATATTATTGCGTAAGCCACCGATATAAACCGTACCTAAACCTAAAGACTCAGCTGCTATAACGGCATTTTGTGCCATAAGTGCCGTGTCTATACAACCAACTAACAGTTGTTCGGCTTTTTCAAGGGGTATGCTGGGATCTATCTGAAAATGCCGGTTAAAGTCGGCACAAAAGACCCAAAATTCCGGCGCTTGAGTAACATAACTTTGATCACCAGCGTAGTGGGCGAGTTGTTTACGTTTATCGACATCGGTAATGCGGATAATTGTTCCGCACTGGAGAAAATTAGAACTGGAAGCCGATTGTGCAGCGCTAACAATTGCTGTGATTTGTGCTTGGGTTAAGGCTGTCGCTTGATAAGCACGGATTGAGCGATGATGACAAATTGTCTTTATTGTTTCGTTTTGCATAATGGCTCCTTAAGGTTACTATTTTCGGATAAATTGCAGATCCCATACGCCATGACCTAAATTTTGACCGCGTTTTTCAAATTTGGTAATCGGTCTATCTTCAGGTCTTGGTACATAGTCATTCGTCGATGATAGATTGGTAAATGCGTCGGCATTACTCAGCACTTCTAGCATATGTTCAGCATAATGCTGCCAATCGGTGGCTAAATGTAAAATGCCGCCAGATTTTAATTTTTGACTAATTAGATTAACAAATGCGGGCTGAATGATACGGCGTTTATTGTGCCTTGCTTTATGCCATGGATCGGGGAAAAATATTTGTACTTTATCCAATGAATTGTCCGGAATCATATTTTCTAACACTTCCACTGCATCATGACACATCACTTTTAAGTTAGATAATTGATTGTCTTCAATTGCCATTAAACACGCACCCACTCCCGGTTTGTGCACTTCAATCCCGATAAAATTTTTATTTGGTGCCGCTTTAGCCATTTCAACTAATGAAGCGCCCATTCCAAATCCGATTTCTAAAACTGTAGGTTGCGAGTGATTAAACTCAATGTTGGTGCCACTTTGGTAGTCAATGCCAAAAATTGGCCATAAATGGGTCAAAGCTTGCTCTTGCCCTTTGGTTAAACGACCTTGTCGTAGTACAAAGCTACGAATCGTTCTTTTAGGTTTGATTTGTTGATTATCAGTGGTGTTTATTTGTTCATTCATTAGGTTATCTACTTGTGTTTTAAAATTGATTGAAGTCAACGATTAATGATTATCAGCAATTATTTTACTCGATTTTATCTTTACTTCACAAAATATATTATCGTTTGATTTTTCAATTTATTACGATTGTTGATAAAAAAAATTTTGATAAAATTTGATAAATTTTTATAATCTGGTTGAGCAAAATCTGTAAATGATTATATAATTATCACTCCGATTCAACCGATTACGATTTTTAAGTAATCATAATAACATGCTTGAGGTTTTCTCGTGCCTGATATGAAGCTTTTTGCTGGTAATGCCACACCCGAACTAGCAAAACGTATAGCTAATCGTCTTTACACATCTTTGGGTGATATTGTTGTAGGTCGTTTTAGCGATGGTGAAGTAAATGTCCAAATTAATGAAAATGTCCGTGGTGAAGACGTTTTTATTATCCAATCAACTTGTGCCCCTACTAATGATAATTTAATGGAATTACTGGTTATGATCGATGCAATGCGTCGGGCATCTGCTGGTCGTATTACTGCGGTTATTCCTTATTTTGGTTATGCAAGACAAGATCGTCGAGTGCGTTCTGCGCGGGTACCAATTACCGCTAAAGTTGTTGCTGACTTTTTATCTACAGTCGGTGTTGACCGTGTATTAACCGTTGATCTTCATGCTGAACAAATTCAAGGCTTTTTTGATGTTCCGGTGGATAACGTTTTCGGTAGCCCGGTTATCTTAGAAGATATGTTACAACGTGATTTTGAACGTCCGATTGTGGTATCTCCTGATATTGGTGGTGTGGTTCGAGCACGAGCAATTGCCAAACTGTTAAATGATACCGATATGGCTATCATCGATAAACGTCGCCAACGAGCTAATGAAGCGGAAGTGATGAACATTATTGGTGATGTTGCAGATAGAGATTGTATCTTAGTTGATGACATGATCGATACTGCCGGAACACTTTGCAAAGCCGCTGATGCCTTGAAAGCCAGAGGTGCTAAACGAGTTTTTGCTTATGCAACTCATCCAATTTTTTCCGGCAAAGCCGTTAGCAATATTAAAAGCTCGGCGATTGATGAAATAGTTGTTTGTGACACAATCCCATTAACTGCCGAAGTGAAGGCGTTAAAAAATGTCCGTCAATTAACATTATCAGGTATGCTTGCTGAAGCTATTCGTCGTATTAGTAACGAAGAATCAATTTCAGCAATGTTTCATCAATAACCTATTTTTAAATATTGATTCAAATGCCCCTTTATGGGGCATTTTTACAGATAAATTCTCATATACAGTTAATAGCAATCATGACAACGATAAAACTTATTGTAGGATTGGCCAATCCGGGAAATGAATACGCAGCAACTCGCCATAACGCTGGTGCATGGTATGTCGATCAATTAGCGGATCGATACAATCAACCATTAAAAAGCGAGCCAAAATTTTTTGGTTATACTTCACGTATTAACATTCAAGGGCATGATGTGCGCTTACTGGTGCCAACTACTTTTATGAATTTAAGTGGGAAAGCTGTGCAAGCGATGGCTAACTTTTATCAGATTAAGCCAGAAGAAATTTTAGTTGCTCATGATGAACTTGACCTTAACCCCGGTGTGGCTAAATTAAAATTTGGTGGTAGTCATGGTGGGCATAATGGTTTAAAAGATATTGCAAATAAACTTGGCAATAACTTATATTTTTATCGGCTCAGAATTGGGATCGGTCATCCCGGCGATAAAAATAAGGTGGTTGGTTTTGTATTAAATCAGCCGTCAAAACCGGAGCAAGAATTGATTGATAAAGCGATTGATGAAGCAGTTCGTTGCACTGATATCCTCTTATCTGACGGGGTTGAAAGTGCTATGAATCGGTTACATTCATTCAAAGCATAACTGAGCAATTTCGCTTAAGTCAATTCGACTGACAACAAACTTTTAATCCACCCTTATCACCTCGGTGGATTAAAAATTTGCTAATAATATTAAAACTAAGAAAATAGGTGTGTGACATTTCCGCCTTTTTCGGCAATTTTTTTCATCACTTCTTTAATAAGCCACATATTCATCGCAGCAGTATCATCAGTACTACCGGTATAGTTAAGCTCTTTAGCTAATTTTTTTCGTGCATCTAAACTATTATCAATGCCTAATAGTTTTAGTAGATCAACAATTGACGTTTTCCAATTAAGTTTTTCAGGAAACTTTTTCGCTAAATTATCCAAAATAGACATCACATCTACATTAGATATTGGTGCATTATTAGCGGAATTAGATTGATCTTGATTCTGATTTTGGTTTGCATTGGTTTGATTTTGATCTGAATGTGGTGAAAATATATCTTTCACTGAATTGGTTACTTTTCCGACTTGATCTTTAACCGCATCTGTTGCATTACCTACTGTGGCTTGTGCGCTTGGAAAGATTTTAGAAAAAATGTTATTTAAGATACCCACGTTACACCCCCTTAAGTTTAAACTGATTTATTAAAAAACGGCTAAACGATACAGATGTACAAAAAATATCCATTCTAGTATAACGTTTAATCACTAAGAATGTCAAAACCGGAATAAAGTTCACCTCTTTTTATTTGTTTTTAAAATCAGGCTACCAATTAAGTATGGGTTTTATTAACTCTATACGTCATCTTTTCAAATATCAATTTTTATATCAAATTGAATATATTATATTTATTTGATTGATAATTAAATTGCTATTTTAAATCGACTGATTTGTTATACCAATATAGTATAAACTGTGATCACTTTCACAATTATGATCTAATTTGGAATACTGTAACCAAAATTAATTGTAATATTTGGTTTACCAATTTGAGGGGTTAATCAAATTTATGTTTTAGAGAATTAATTTACAATTAGAGGTTACTATGAATGCCATATTTAAATCAAAGGGTTATATCCGTTGGCTAATGATCATTTTATTTGCAACGGGTGTTATCCTTAACTATGTTGACCGCAATGCTTTGGGTATTATGGCGCAAGAAATTATCAATGATTTGCAAATCACACCTAAAGAGTACTCCTATATTACCGGCGCCTTTCAATTGGCTTACACTATCTTTCAACCGATTGTGGGTTGGTTTGTTGATGTCATTGGTTTGCGTGTCGGCTTTGCTATCATGGTCATCATATGGTCATTAATGTGCATGTTACACGCGGGCGCAGGCGCTTGGATTCACTTAGCCATTTTACGTTTTGTTATGGGTGGCGCCGAATCAGTTGTTGCGCCGGCTAATGCTAAAGTGATTAGTTCATGGTTTCCTAAAAAAGAGCGTGCGATTGCCAATGGCTGGAGTATGGTAGGCTTTTCACTAGGTGCGATGATTGCACCGCCGTTAATTTATTTTATTCATCAATTTGGTGGCTGGCAGTTGGCGTTTTTAATTCCGGGCTCGATAGGTATTATATGGGCTGGGATTTGGCTCTACTTTTTTAGTGAGCCAGCAAAAAGCCGCTTTGTTACTGATGCTGAAAGAAAATACATTCTGTCTGATCAAGATATCGGTCAAGCACAACAAGATAAGAATGTTTGGCATGCTATTAAACAGGTTGTCACGCAAAAGAAATTTTATGGCATTGCCATACCTGCGTTTTTAGCTGAGCCGGCTTGGGCAGCGGTTAACTTTTGGGTGCCATTTTACTTATTATCAGAGCGTGGAATGCAATTAAAAGAAATGGCGATGTTTGTTTGGATCCCATTTTTAGCTGCCGATTTTGGCGGGTTATCTTCCGGTTATTTTTCTCGTATGCTCGATAAATATTTCGGTTTGTCTCGAATTAATGCTGCCTGCATCACCTATCTTGGCGCTGCTTTTTTCATGCTTTCAATGGTTTTTGCCTCTTTAGCCGAAAGTCCTTATTTAGCCATAGCATTAATTGCAATAGGCGCATGGGGACACCAAATGTTATCAGCGATGTTGACCATTCAAGTTATTGAGAATTTTGACGGAAAAGAAGTGTCTACCGTGAATGGTTTACGGGGTAGTTCGGCTTGGATTGCCAGTTTCTTATTTACCATTATCGTTGGGCAATTTTTTGAAAAAATTGGATTTAAGCCATTCTTTATTACGATGGGCTTTTTAGATATCATCGGGGCGATAATCATGTGCGCTTTACTATTTCAGCGTAAACCTAAAGGGAATTAAGGTTATCGTTTGTTAACTGGTAAAGTTAGAAAAACTGTTTTTAATAGCGTGCATGTCACGCTATTTTTAGATAAGTTTAAAATAAAAAGTGCATCTAATCGGCAAAGAAAATGCCCATATTCGTGGGCATTTTCAATTGGATTGGGATGATTTAGCTAAAAAAAGCACGCTTTATGGCGTATTCTACGCCACGAATTTCAGCTAATCCTCTTAAGCGTCCAATGCCGGAATAACCCGGATTGGTTTTTTTCTTAAGGTCATCTAACATTTGGTGACCATGATCGGGGCGAACAGGAATCGGGCGTTTAATGCCTGCTTGTTTGCGTCGCTCCTCTTCAGTAACAAGTGCTTTGATAACCGCATACATATCCACATCACCGGCTAAATGGTCACCTTCGTGGAACGATAACGGGTTATCTTCACGTACGGTTGCACGTAAATGGATAAAGTGGATACGGTCAGCAAACTTTTCTGCCATGGTGGCTAAATCGTTATCACTGCGCACGCCATAAGAGCCGGTACAGAAACAAAAACCGTTGTGAATGCTATCGACGGTATCTTTTATCCATTGCATATCTTCAATGGTTGAAACAATACGGGGTAGACCTAAAATGGGGCGAGGGGGATCATCGGGGTGAACAGTTAATACTACGCCCACTTCTTGCGCTACCGGCACAATCGCTTTTAAAAAATAAGCATAATTTTCACGCAGTTTTTGTTTATCAATACCATCATAAGTAGCAAGGTGGGCACGGAACTGATCAAGTGAATACCCTTCTTCGGCGCCCGGTAAGCCTGCAATAATATTGGCGACTAATTTATCTTTATCCGCTTGGGTCATTTGCTCAAAATAGTTTTTGGCGGCAATGACGTCTTGCGCCGAGTAATCCTGCTCGGCGTTAGGGCGCTTTAATAGATGAATATCAAACGCCGCAAAAGCGATTTGGTCAAAACGCAGCGCTTTTGATCCGTCTGGCAATTGGTAAGCAAGGTCAGTACGTGTCCAGTCTAAAACCGGCATAAAATTGTAACAAACTGTATCAATGCCGCATGCGGCTAAGTTGCGAATTGATTGTTGATAATTTGCGATGTGCTTAGCAACGTCACCTGAGTGGGTTTTAATCTCTTCATGTACAGGAATACTTTCAACTACAGACCAAATTAAGCCTTTTTCTTCAATGAGTTTTTTCCGTTTTTCGATCTCCTCAACTGTCCATACCTCACCATTTGGAATATGGTGCAAAGCTGTCACAATTCCTGTTGCTCCAGCTTGTCTGATATCGTCTAGTGATACGGGGTCATTTGGGCCAAACCAACGCATTGTTTGTTCCATATAAAATCTCCTCAATGATTTTTATTTTTTCAAATTTTCCTCAGTGAAAGAAACCGAAAACAATGCGCATTTTATATTATCTATTGGTTAACAATTGTCACCGGTATAGAGTCAAATAAATAACCATCAAAATTAGGATCTTCACTATCAGAAACGGTCATTAATGTTTGTTTAACATTTTCCAAATGTTGCCACATCGCATGGCGAGCAGCCATGGCATCTTTTACCTGTAAGGCTTGCAGAATTTTTTCATGATCATAAAGCCATTTTTTGCGATAACTATGATCAGTGATTCGGCTATGTAACTGGTCCCACATTTTACTGGCGTAACGTTTTTGCCATAGATCATTCAATAAGCCTTCAAGTATTGAGTTTTTGGTCGCTTTAGCTATGGCAATATGGAACATTTCATCAGCACTGTAATCATCTAAAATGCCTTGTTCTAATATTTTTCTTTCTTGTTCCAGTATCGCTCGAAGTTCGACAATATCTGACTTGACTATTTGTGAAGCCGCAAAAGCAGCAATATTGCTTTCAATTAATTGTCTGGCTTGTAACAATTCAAACGGGCCATAATCTTCTTCTTCCAGTTTTTTATCTTTTTCTGATAATTCATCATCCGGTAAACCAATTACATACACGCCAGAACCTTTTTTAACGGTCACTAAATTTTCCAGTTCAAGCATAATGAGCGCTTCGCGGACAACTGTTCGACTAACATTGAATGTTTCAGCAATATCTCGTTCAGGCGGTAATCGGTCACCAATTTTATAAGTGCCGCTTTTTAATAATGATTTAAGCTCATTACCAATTTCCCGATATAGCCGATTAACCGTTAGCATTAATTATTATCCTCATTCTAATCTCTTGTTTAATGAAAATAATTATACGCTACTTATATTGTTTTTAGCCAATAATAATACATTACCGTTTATCGATTAATTGGAATACCAATATGACGTTGTATTATAGATGTTTTGCGACTTCTCCCTATAAAATAAACCAAAAAATGTGATTTTAATCACAAAAAATAAAAAATAGAGATGAAAAATTTATTAACAAGTGAAAATATGTCTAACCAATAAAGTCATTAACCTGTTAAGTGCGGTAAGCAAAATGTTAAATCTAAGCAATCTTCCTCAATCAATCGAACATAAACCTTTATACAACCGGCAAGATATGGTCGCCCGTATTGTTCATTTAGGCTTTGGTGCCTTTCATCGAGCGCATCAGGCGCTATTGACTGATCGGTTATTGAATAAAGGTGCTAGCGATTGGGGAATTTGTGAAGTTAACATTGTGGGGGGCGAAGCGCTTATCAATGATATTCGTCAGCAAGACCATTTATATACCGTACTTGAAAAAGGCGCCACTTCAAAACAGGCTTTTATTATTGGCAGCGTAAAAGAATCACTGCTAGCACCTATTGACGGGATCGAGGCAATTTTACAAAAAATGGCAGATCCTACCGTTGAGATTGTCTCTTTAACCGTAACCGAAAAAGGCTACTGTATGCTACCCGGCGGGGTGGGGCTTGATTTAAATAATCCTTTAATTAAAGCCGATTTAGCTAATCCCTCACAACCTTGTTCGGCACCGGGTGTGATTGTTGAAGCGTTGTATCGAAGGATGCAACGTGGGGTTTCATCCTTCACCGCCATGTCTTGTGACAACATGCCGGAAAATGGTTTAGTGCTTAAAAAAGCCATATTGGGTTTAGCCAATGCGCGCGATCCTAGTTTAGCTAAATGGATTGAAAATAACACCACTTTTCCATGCACTATGGTTGATCGTATCGTGCCTGCTGCTACGCTTGATACATTAAATGAGATTCAAGATAGCCTAGGCGGCATGTTTGACCCTTGCGGTATTGCCTGTGAGCCATTTATACAATGGGTTATAGAAGACAATTTTGTGACGAATCGACCCAATTGGGATGAAGTTGGCGCCGAATTTGTTGATGATGTTGTGCCGTATGAAGAGATGAAACTTAGAATGTTAAACGGTAGCCACTCTTTTCTGGCTTATTTGGGGTATTTAGCCGGTTATGAGCATATCAATGATTGTATGAATGATGCCAACTACAAAAATGCCACGTTAAATCTCATGATGCAACAACAAGCGCCAACGCTTCATGTTCCAGACCATGTCGATTTAACCCAATATGCCAATAAACTGATTGAGAGATTCAGCAATCCAGCCCTTAAACATCGAACTTGGCAAATTGCGATGGATGGCACACAAAAATTACCGCAACGTATGCTTGATTCCATTCGTTGGCATATTAAGCATAACTCTGATTTTTCATTACTTGCATTAGGTGTGGCGGGTTGGATGCGTTATGTGGGCGCAATAGATGATAATCATCATAAAATTGAAGTTTGTGATCCCATGTTAGAACAAATAGCGGCATTAGTTGGCGCAAGTAAAGACGGGGTTGAACGGGTCGAGGCGTTACTTAGCTTAAAAGCGGTATTTAATACCGATCTACCAAATAACCCTTTATTTAAACAAAAAGTGATTGAACATTATCTGACTTTAATGCAAAAAGGCGCTAAACAGACGATTAAAGAGCTTGCAATCGCGTTTTAGTTCTAACAGCTTGTCACTAAACGTGTTTTGACAATGCATGATTGGCAAAAAGTGACCACTATTTTTTGCCACTGTAAAATATAAATAGAATAAAAATAATCTAGATAATAGAGATGATATATAGGAAAGATATTTGATTTCGGTAGGCCGTGACTAAATATTTTGCCAAAGTAGATACTGATTTTGAGGTTATCGATGAAAACATTAAAAAAATGGAAGTTTAAACAGCAACAACATAACTGCATTGAGCTATTAATTGATGATAAATACCATTTTTGCTTATACGTGTTGGAACAAAAACTGTTTCGAGTGTTAATCAAACGTCATGATAGTTTATCATTAGACCGAACGTGGAGTATCGCACCAAATAAAGATGTACCGCTAGAAGGGCGTGATAGATTAAGTACTGAGGGATTTTCTTTACCTCATTACCAATTAACTCAAAATGATAACCAACTGATTGTCAGTACCGAACAATTACGCGTTACCGTAAATCAACCACTTTCGCTTACGTGGGAGTACAAAGATCAAGAAGGGCAATGGCAACTGTTGGTCGAGGATCGAAGTACCAGCGCTTACTTAATTAATCCACATGGTGATGGTATTGCGCATTATCAGCGCAGATATCAAGATGAACACTACTACGGATTGGGTGATAAAGCCGGTGATCTGAATCGTGCCGGCCGGCGATTTGAGATGCGAAATCTTGATGCTATGGGTTACAATGCCAAACATACCGATCCGCTATATAAACATATTCCTTTTACTATCACGCATCGTAATAATGTCAGCTTTGGACTGTTTTACGATAATTTAAGCAGTTGTTGGATCGATCTGGGTACTGAGCATGATAACTATCATCTTCCTTATCGTCGTTATCAGGCTGAAGCGGGCGATATTGATTATTACTTCTTTGTCGGTCCTAAAATTATTGATGTGACCAAATCATTTGTCCAATTGACCGGCAAAACCTTTTTTGGCCCTAAATGGAGTTTAGGTTACAGTGGCTCTACCATGTTTTATACCGATGCCCCCGATGCCCAACAACAGATGCAACATTTTATTGATTTATGTAAAGAACATGGTATTGCCTGTGATTCATTTCAATTATCTTCCGGTTATACCTCTATCAATGGCAAGCGGTATGTATTTAATTGGAACTACGATAAGTTCCCCGATCCTAAAGCTTTTACCCAATCTTATCATGAAGCTGGGCTAAAAATAGCGGCGAATATTAAGCCGTGCCTGTTACAAGATCACCCCAAATATCAGCAAGTGGCTGAACAAGGT
The DNA here is from genome assembly GCF_019469205.1 of Gilliamella sp. ESL0405. NCBI lineage: Bacteria > Pseudomonadati > Pseudomonadota > Gammaproteobacteria > Orbales > Orbaceae > Gilliamella > Gilliamella sp. ESL0405. Next base: position 599,705 of record NZ_CP048265.1, read on the forward strand.
CTATTTATTAAAGATTCGGAAAGTGATGATCCGGAACGTTCTATGTTTTGGGATGATGAAGGGTCGCATTTAGATATGACCAATCCAAAAACCTATAATTGGTGGAAGCAAAATGTCACAACACAGCTTCTTGAAATGGGCATTGATGCTACATGGAATGATAATAATGAATTTGAAATATGGGATAATCAGGCACGTTGTCATGGTTTTGGAAAAGAAATTGCCATTAAGCATATTCGCCCGGTGATGCCATTACTAATGTGCCGTGCGTCGCTCGAAGCGCAACAAAGTTTTAATCCAAATATTCGTCCTTATTTAATTTCTCGTTCTGGCTGCGCCGGTATTCAACGTTATGTTCAAACCTGGTCTGGCGATAATCGAACTAGCTGGCAAACCCTTAAATACAATATTCGAATGGGATTAGGGATGAGTTTGTCCGGTCTTTATAATGTGGGGCATGATGTTGGGGGCTTTTCGGGCGATAAACCGGAGCCAGAGCTTTTTGTCCGTTGGGTACAAAATGGGATTATGCATCCTCGTTTTACCATTCATTCGTGGAATGATGATCATACCGTCAATGAACCATGGATGTATCCCCATGTCACGCCAATTATTCGTCAAATGATATGTCTTCGTTATCAATTATTGCCGTATTTTTACAACTTGCTCTGGCAAGCGCATTGCAATGATGAACCGATGTTAAGACCGACCTTTTTAGACCATGAGCATGATAAGAATACCTTTGCTGAAACTGATGATTTTATGATTGGTCAATATTTGCTTGTGGCTAATGTGGTAGAACCGAATCAACGTGAGCGAGAGGTTTATCTGCCTGATAATCAAACGGGTTGGTACTGTTTTTATTCTCATCAATGGTTTGCCGGTAAACAATCCATTACATTATCTGCACCATTGGAGTCTTTTCCGTTATTAGTTAAAGCCGGATCAATTATTCCGACATCTAACCGTATGGCTTATGTTGATCATAAGCTGGATGATTATCGGGAATTTAACGTTTTTCCTGCTAAAGGTGTAAATGCAACAAGCGGTAGCTTTTTCGAAGATGATGGTGAAAGTTATGCTTATCAAGACGGCAAAGGGCTGTGGATTGAATGGCAATTAAATTCAACTAATGAAAGGATTGATCTGCATTTGCAAGCTAAAGGTGAATATCAACCAGCCTGGCAAGAACTCGTTATCAGCTTGCCAAAAGGTGAAACAAGAGCGCTTTATATCAACAATCAACCTGCGCATAAAGTTCAGCTAAAAGCTATAAAATAGTTAACTTCCTATATATTTTACAGCGCAGTATTTTTTGTGCTGTAAAATATTTTTTTGTCGTCTTTTTCTGTTTATCAAGCTTCATTATCGAACGATATTAAAACCAATATAATGCTATTCACTTCCAGCAGTTTTATATCATATTATGGCTAATTTGTTGCAATAACGCATTGTTTTTAGACTATTTATCAGAGAAAATAGGGCGCTTAGCGATTTATCAGTTGATAAGGATAGTTATCGTTAATAACCAATAGCTTATTGGCAAATATTAATCTTTATCTGTCTTTTTTCTGTGATTGATTAAGCCCTATTGGGGCGGTCAATGTTAAAATCACAATAAATTCATAATAAATTGTAAATAGCACTTTTAAACAGGACAATTAAAAATAAATAGGGTAAATTATTCTCAATTAAGTCGTACATTTTTTTGCAATAATAAGTTTATTAATTTTTTTAGAAGTAAGGGTAAACATCAATCATGCGATGCAATGAACCGCAAATGTTAACGTCTATTTTATCTGAAGGTACTTTACTCTCTCAGATCAAAGAACGCACATTTGCATTAGGTAAATTGGCTCAAGTTATCGATGAATTACTTCCTTCATTATTTAAGCAACATTATCGAATAGCTAATTACCGTCAAGGTGTGCTGGTACTTGAGGTGAGTTCAGCAAGTTGGTTAACTCGACTTAAATATGAACAAAGTAATTTATTATCCGGCATCCGTAGTAAGATTTTACCGTCTTTATCATCAATTCAATATAAGATTAATCCGGATATTTGTTCTGAAACATCACCTGTAATTGAGTGCTCGAAAAAAAATCATAGCAAAACAAGTACATTGACAGTAGCAAGTGCAACCTATTTGTATGCTATCGCTGAGAAGGCACCAGATAAGCTAAAAAAACAATTGATTAAACTTGCTAACCATGCAAAATAATTTAAAAAAATAGACTTTATAACTAAATAACGCGAAGATACAAGGAGTGCAATATGGACAAAGATATGATGACATACTTAGCCATTGGTTTGGTGATTGGCTTTGTTATCGGTATAATTTTCATGAACGTTATTAGTCCGAAAGGGCGTAAATATGCCAAAGCAAAACGAGAATTAGAACAAACTCAAGAAGAGCTTGCCACTCAAAAACAGATGATCGTCAAACACTTTTCCCACAGTGCTGAAATTTTAGATAACATGGCAAAAGAGTTCCGTCGCCTTTATCAACACATGGCGGAGAATTCCGGTAAATTTATCTCAAGTGAAGATATGCCTAAAATAGAACTCGATACCCAAAATGATTCAAATATTCATAACGAGTTAACCTTAGAAAAACAACCAAAAGACTATTCGGATAACCCTTCGGGTCTATTCAAAGCTGACGATATCAAATCCTAGGTAATAAAATCCTTTTTGCCAGAGCGATCTGGCAATATATATAACAATAAGTACTATTTTTTTAAGATGAGAGAGCTTTACAATGAATGATTCTTTACTAAAACCAAAAAAATTATTAAGTATAATTGCATTAAGCTTAGGAATAGGATTAGCAGCATTACCAAATGCTTATGCTAATTTACCTCCATTATCAAATAGTGATAATAGCCAATTACCGACATTAGCACCGATGTTAGAAACGGTGTTACCTTCAGTTGTCAGTATTAAGGTTGAAGGCACAGCTGAAATGCAAACTAATATGCCGGAAGAGTTCAGACGATTTTTTGGCTATCCTGATAGTCAATCAAGATCATTCACAGGTCAAGGCTCGGGCGTCATTATTGATGCTGAGAAAGGGTATGTGGTAACAAATAACCATGTTATTGATAATGCTGATGAAATCACCGTAATATTAAATGACGGCCGTGAATATAAAGCAAAACTCATTGGTAAAGATCCGCAAAGTGATATCGCTTTATTGAAAATAGATGATGCCAAAAAATTAGTTGCTATAAAATTAGCTGACTCAGACAAATTAAGAGTGGGTGATTATGCTGTTGCTATCGGTAATCCTTTTGGTATTGGTCAAACAGTTACTTCGGGGATTATTTCTGCGTTAGCACGTAGTGGATTGAATATGAATGGTTTTGAAAACTTTATTCAAACTGACGCATCAATCAATCGGGGTAATTCTGGTGGAGCATTAGTCAACTTAAATGGTGAATTAGTTGGGATCAATACTGCAATCATTGCACCGGGCGGTGGTAATGTGGGTATTGGCTTTGCCATTCCTAGTAATATGGTTAGAAGTTTATCTTCTCAATTAATTGAATATGGTGAAGTTAAACGTGGTGTATTAGGCATAAAAGGTAATGAATTGACCTCTGATATTGCTAAAGCATTTGATCTTGAAGTTCAAAAAGGTGCCTTTGTTAGTGAAGTCATTGATGATTCAGCGGCAAAAGAGGCTGGTATCAAATCAGGTGACGTTATCATTTCAATGGACGGTAAACCGGTTGATAGTTTTGCTGAGTTACGTGCCAAAATTGCCACTACCGGCGCCGGACGTACGGTGAAATTAGGACTGATTCGTGATGGTAAAGAAATGTCGGTTGATGTGAAATTGAAACAAAGCGATGAGTCTACAACTGAAGCCAAATCACTTCACCCAGCGCTTGACGGAGCGGTTTTCACTAATGGTGAAGTTAAGGGGCGTAAAGGCGTTATCATCGAAAGTATCGCGAAAAACTCTCCGGCATCGCGCTTAAGTTTAAAAGAAGGTGATCTCATTTTTGGCGTGAATAAAGAGCGTGTGAATAATATTGCTGACTTACGTAAAATTATTGACAGTAAACCTTCTGCAATTGCTTTAAACATAGTACGAGGCGACAGCCAACTTTATCTCATCTTACGCTAACTTAACCTGTTGGCTTAATTTCGTCGATGCTATGCATCGACGAAAACATCAATGTTATCCCGCTGTTAGATATGATAGAATCATATCAACCTTCATCATTTTCATAGTGATAATTATGCTCAAAAAGATTTTATGGCCAACATTGATTGGCTCAGTATTAGCGATAGTCTTACTTATTATCTTTCCTTCTTTAAGAAATGGGACACATTCAAGCTTTCCGCGTAATATTTTTTATGATGATCTAATGAGCTATTCTGATGCAGTTAAAATTGCGGCGCCGGCGGTGGTGAATATTTATAGTCGCTCAATTAACAAGGTTCCTCATCAATCTGAAGACAGCCCAATCACCCCTTTAGGTTCCGGTGTGATTATGAGTGATCTTGGATACATAGTGACTAATTATCATGTTGTTGACGGCGCAGAACAAATTATTGTTGCCCTGCAAGACGGTAGAATATTTGAAGCCTTGTCAGTTGGCTCAGATAAGTTAGTTGATATTGCAGTGTTAAAGATTGACGCAACGAATATACCAACCATTCCGATTAACCCTAATAGAGATCCAAAAATTGGCGATGTCGTATTGGCTATCGGCAATCCCTACAATATCGGGCAAACAATAACACAAGGTATTATAAGTGCAACCGGACGAGACGGCTTAAGCCCATATAGGCGGCAAAACTTTATCCAGACAGATGCTTCCATTAATCACGGTAATTCAGGAGGAGCACTGGTAAACTCAAAAGGTGAATTAGTTGGTATTAACACACTCACTTTTGCCAAAAATGTCGGAACAGATGTGCCGGAAGGTATTGGTTTTGCAATTCCAACCGCATTAGCGGTCAAAATAATGAATAAATTGATTCAAGATGGCAAAGTGATTCGTGGCTACATCGGAATCGACGGCTTAGAATTTGCGCCAACTCAAAATCCAAGCGATCAACCGATTGTGTTAGGCATCTTAGTGACTAATGCCGAGGGGCCTTCATTGCAGGCAGGTGTTGAACCGAATGATATTTTAATCATGGTGGATAATAAACCGGTAAAATCAATTGTTGGCACGATGGATCAGATTGCAGAGTTGAAACCGGGCACAATCGTCCCCATAATGGTATTGCGAAATGGAGAAAAGATTGAACTGCAAGTCACTATTGGTCAATTGCCAGTTTAATCACGCTTTTATTACTTGATTATCTCCTATAGAGGACGTATAATTCGCAACCTTATCATGTTTTTTAACACTCGTATGGTGTATAGATTTTGCTTACAGCCATTTATATAGCGATACGAATAAACTTTAGAGGCTTATTATGAAAGAAGGTATCCATCCAGAATATACTGCAATCACAGCGACTTGTTCATGTGGTAATGTAATCAAAACTCATTCAACTATTGGTCATGATATTCATCTTGACGTATGTGGTGAGTGCCACCCGTTCTATACTGGTAAACAACGTGATGTTGCAACTGGTGGACGTGTTGATAAATTCAAACAACGTTTTGCAATGGTTGGTGGAAAGAAATAATTTTTCCATATTGCAATTGGCAGTAATAAAAACTGCAATAAAAAAGGCGCTATTTATGCGCCTTTTTGCTTTTATGGAAAAGTATAAAATTATTTAGCCATTACTACTCATCGATGAGATCAGGATCAATACCTAAATTTCGCATCATCGTTTGAGCTTGCTTTGGTATACCGTCTTCACGATCTTTTTGTAAGTCTTCATCACAAGGTAAAGGCTGTCCGGTATAAGCATGTAAAAATGCTTCACATAATAATTCACTATTTGTTGCATGACGTAAATTATTAACTTGCCGTCTTGTTCGTTCGTCAGTTAAAATTTTTAATACTTTTAACGGAATTGATACTGTGATTTTCTTCACTTGCTCGCTTTTTTTGCCATGTTCAGCATAAGGGCTTATATACTCGCCGTTCCATTCCATCATATCTCTCACCAAATCACATCACAAATAATGTGGGTAATTTTAACTTTTTTTTTAGGTTGCCGCAATCTATACACCAAGATATTTAGACGTCTAGACATGTTGACGTCTTTGTTAATTGTGCTATTCTTATACAACTGATATTATTCGATAAATAAAGTTTTACATAGGGATGTTATTATGGCTAGTCAATCTAAAAAATTAAGCCAAAGCACGATTGCTGTTCGTGGTGGGCTAAATACAGATGATCAATACGGTAGTGTCGTTCCTGTCATTACCCCTTCAACATGTTATCGCTATCAAGAGTTTGCACAACCAAGAGAATTTGATTATGCCCGCAAATCCAATCCTAGCCGGCGACTAGTCGAACAAACCGTTGCTCAATTAGAAGGTGGCGCAGATGCAATTTTAACAAACTGCGGCATGTCAGCAATTCATCTCGTTAGTGTGGCTTTATTAACACCTAATGATCTGGTCGTTGCTCCACATGATTGTTACGGTGGAAGTTATCGTTTATTCAATAGTTTAAGTGAACGAGGTCATTTTAAAGCAAAATTTGTTGATCAATCTGATCCGGTTGCATTAAAAGAGGCACTAAGCTTACGGCCAAAATTGGTCTTGATTGAATCGCCAAGTAATCCTTTATTGCGAGTTGTCGATATTCAAGAAATCACTCGACAAGCTCATGAAGTGGGAGCAATTGTTTTAGTCGATAATACGTTTATGACGCCTGTATTACAAAATCCAATAGCATTAGGCGCTGACATTGTGACTCACTCTTGTACTAAATTTTTAAATGGTCACTCCGATTTATTAGCCGGTATTTTAGTTTTTAAAGATCAACAACTGGCAACCGATGTACTTTGGTGGGCAAATAATATTGGTACCCTCACTTCATCATTTGATAGCTATCTTTTATTACGTGGGTTAAGAACGCTATCGGCACGGGTAAGGCTACAACAAGACAGTGCACAAAAGGTTGTTGAGTTTTTAGTTAATCACCCTAAAATAGCCAAAGTATTTCATCCTTCATTACCAACCAATCTTGGTCACGATATCGCTAAAAAACAGCAAAAAGGCTTCGGCTCTCTATTAAGTTTTGAATTAGTCGGCGATGCTGATGTCATGCCAAAATTTTTAAAAGCACTGAATATCTTCACTTTAGCGCAATCATTAGGCGGCGTTGAAAGTCTGGTCTGTCATCCGGCAACAATGACCCACTCAGGAATAAGTGCGCAGGCACGTAAAACGGCCGGGATTTCAGATCAGTTATTACGTATTTCTGTCGGGCTGGAAGATGTTAATGATTTGATTGCGGATTTAGATCAAGCCTTAGCAACGATTTAAGTCATTATTAATCATTGGGATTGGTGAGAGTTTACGGTACTTTCATCAATCTTTTTTAATTATCTAAAAATGATAATTTTGTTATTGGCTTTTTAAATAATCTTTTAATCTGTTTTCGATAACAGCAAAAATTTCATCGAGACTATGTTTTTTCGAGCGACTGCAATTTTTAGCATTATCTTGACAAATCAGACACTGTCTTGATTGTTCATCAAATACTGTTCTGGAAATACTGTGTTGGGTAATTGGGTCAATCACATCAATATCCCATAATCGACCTAATGGGTGATGATTTTCAATATCAATACAGAGTTGTTTTAGTTCATCTGCTTGATATTTTGCACTAATTATTGCTTCGCTACCGGTATTAGCATGAAAATATTGCTCATTACTGATAACGATACTTTTGCTGGCTAATGATAATTTAATTGCTTTTATTGCTTCTTGAAATAATAAATTTGTGCCACTACTTTTTTTAATGGGGCCGGGGATGACCAAACTTAAGCAAATAAGCGGATGATTAAACTGCTCTAATGCCGCTTGTAGGTGTTTTACCCGCTGCTCTTTAGCAAATAACATTTGCTCAAGGGTAACAGGAATACCGTCATCAAATTTAATTATCATAGTATCTATCAAAAATAAGAGCATGGCATTTTATCTGCCATGCTACTGATTGTTAATTAGTCTTTAACTTGACGAACAACATCAATGATTGAACCGTCACGATAATGAACAATACCAACGATTTTATCGTTAAATTCGATTGGTTTTGGTTCACCGGTTAACGATACCGCACGTTGATAAAGCTCTTCAATCGTCATGACCGGTAAATTAGCTGCTTTTAAGCGCTCAGCAATTTCCGGGCGAGCTGGGTTAACAGCGATACCATGGTCGGTAACAAGAACATCAACGCTTTCACCTGGTGTAACAACGGTTGTCACATTTTTAATTACTGTCGGGATACGGCTACGAATTAATGGCGCAACGATAATTGTTAAATTTGCACCCACTGCTGTATCACAGTGACCACCAGAGGCGCCACGCATAACACCGTCAGAGCCGGTTAATACATTAACGTTAAAGTTAAGGTCAATTTCTAACGCACTTAAGATCACAATATCTAATTCATCAACGCTAGCCCCTTTCGATGCAGGGTTGGCGTAAACGTTGGTTGATACTTCGATGTGGTCTTTATTTTTACCTAAAGATTGTCCGGCTGCGCCGTCAAAGCTTTGGGTATCTAGTAAACGTTTAACTAAACCTTTTTCATGTAGATCAACGATGCTTGCTGTGATACCACCTAAAGCAAATGATGCGGTGATATTTTTAGCACGCATACGATTTTCTAAAAATCGAGTAGCTGCCGTTGATGATGCGCCGGAACCGGTTTGGATTGAGAATCCGTCTTCAAAATAACCTGAATGTTCAATCACATCGGCGGCATAACGGGCAATCATTAATTCACGTGGGTTACTGGTGATACGAGCAGCACCGACACTGATTTTAGTTGGATCGCCCACTTCATCAACTTTAACAATATAGTCAACTTGATCTTGGCGAATACTTGCCGGATTATTCGGGTAAGCGACGATATCTTCAGTCAGTAATACCACTTTTTTGGCAAATTGTGCATCAACCATAGCATAACCTAGCGCACCACATTGTGATTTACCCGATACGCCATTTGCGTTACCTTGTTCATCGGCAGTTGAAACCGCTAAAAATGCGATATCAATATTAATTTCGCCACTTTGAATCAGTTTAACACGGCCACCATGGGAGTGAATATGCACCGGGTTTTCCATTAAACCATGTGAAATAGCATCAGCTAATTTGCCACGTAAACCGGAGGTGTAGATTTTAGTAATAACGCCCGATTCAATATGTGGAATCAATGCTGAGTTACAGCTTAATAGTGAGCTTGAAGCAAGTGTTAAGTTTTTGATACCTAATTTGCTGATCGTTTCAACGACTTTGTTGATAACTTTATCGCCTTCACGAAACGCATGGTGGAATGAAATTGTCATACCATCACGTAATTCACATTTATGAATTGCTTGTTCGATAGAATCACACAATTTACGTGTATATTTAGACTCATCTTTTAAGTAAGGTGTGGTTGCAGTTGCATCAACAAATGGTGTGATATTTTTAAGATCGGGATGCTGTTTTAGCAAATCGTCAATTTTTTTGTCTATAGAAGTTGTCATTTTTCAATCCTATCAAATTTCTTTACGTACACCGGAATATTTGGCTAGCTCGATGATTTTTCTTGCACGATCAATAATCGGTGCATCAATCATTTTGCCATTTAAAGAAACAACACCTAGCCCTTTTCTTTCGCCTTCTTCTGCTGCTTCAACCACTTTATGGGCGTTTTCAACTTCCGCTGCGGTTGGCGCATAAGCATTATGTAGCAGGTCAATTTGTCTAGGATTAATTAATGATTTACCGTTATAACCCAATTTTTTGATTAAACTTACTTCTTTTAAGAAGCCTTCATCATCATTAACATTAGAGTAGACAACATCAAAGGCATCAATACCGGCAACCCGTGCTGCATGTAATACTGCACAGCGAGCATAAAATAGCTCAGTACCGTCACCACGTTCAGTTTGCATATCAACTAAATAGTCAAATGCCGCAAGCGCAATACCAATTAGACGAGGTGATGATTTTGCAATTGAAACAGCGTTAACAACCGCAACAGCTGATTCGATTGCTGCCATAAGTTTGGTGCTACCGACTTCACGTCCGCACTCTTTTTCAATTCTTTCAACGTGCGCTTCTAATTCGTGAATATCTTCAGCTGAGTTAGTCATTGGTAAACGAACAACGTCAACACCAGCTCTAACTACAGCTTCTAAATCTTTTAAACCAAATGGAGTATTAAGTGCATTAATACGAACAACAGTTTCAATACCGTGCTCTTTATAGACGGGTAGGCGTAAAGTTTGTGCTACTAATAAACGTGCTGAATCTTTTTCTTTAATTGAAACGGCATCTTCAAGATCAAACATGATTGAATCGGGTTTATAAACAAAAGATGTCGATAACATCGCAGCGTTTGCGCCCGGAAGAAACAACATACTTCGACGTAATTTTTTCATAGTAATTTACTCCAATCTAAGTTCTCTTCTTCTGCACCGCGTAATACTGCACATTGCACTCTAGCTTTGATCGCACAATCGAGGGCACCTTTGTCATCGATGATAATTAAACCATCTGTTACGCCTAATGCGCTTAAGGTTTGATCGACAACAGCACGAATTTGATCGCCAAATTGTTTGTTAACATCACTGTTAATAACAACCTCGATTCCAGTGTTAGGCATGACTTTAACTAACAAATCGCTCGATTCGAGAGTTCCTGCCATGGCTTCTTTTTGTATTTTCATTTTGTTACCTTTAGAAACGAATTAAATTTTCAAATTATCCAAATGGGTAGAAAGATAATTCCATGTAGTTGCGGGTACTAACTTTTTCACCTCATCATAATTTTTCAACGATAGTAATTTTCGAACTAATGATGCTGAAATGATGTCTTCGCCTTCAATCTTGCGTTCAACTTCAACCACGGTTACCGTTGGAGAGTTGCTAACTGTTGCATCTTCAAGCCAATGGCACATCGCTTGATTATAAGCTTTAGTCACTTCGCTATAAGGCTCAGTGCCCACATAACGATGAGTAATATTCAAAGCGGGTGCTATATAGTTTCGGAAAATTAATAAATCGATGCCCATATAGGCATAATCGATTTTAGTTTTATCTTTTAAAAAATAGGTTGGGAACGTTGCTCTTGAAATAATATAGGATGAACTTGCATGTACCGTCACATTTTTGATGTGGGCAGAACCGTCTTTTACAAGCTGTAAACGGGTTTCGAATGAAAAGATCGATGCATCTTCATTGACCACAAAAACATGTAACCAATCACATTGGCTTGCTGCATATTCGATTAAATATTGATGCCCTTTGGTAAAAGGGTTGGCATTCATCACAATACTACCAATTTTAGAGCCAGAAACCGACTGTTCATGTAATTTTTTACAATACTGTTTGATACCAACAGGGGTATTTTCCATTAACACAACCAGATCTGATATCTCAACAATGGGATAAAAACCACATCCTCTAAAGAAATCTTTATTTTCAGGTTTAGTGTATAAAAACAGATGAAAATAACCCTGCTCGTTGGCATATTTAATGGTGTGATCCATTAAAGTAAGATTAAGTTGATTACCTCGATAATCAGAATCAATTGCAACACATTTAATAATATTACGATCAATTCCGGCACAAGCGATGATGTTGTTATCGATTCTCGCTACCATAAATAAAGTAACTTGCGAATCAATATCCAGATCAGAACGAGAAAGTAACTGTTTAATAGCTTGATAATCCTGCGCTGAATCAGCGATATTAACAACACTATAATCAACTAAATCGTACATACATTTACCTTTATTCTGCAACAACAAAGTTAGTCAGACGCCCAATATGGGTGATCTCAACTTCGATAACATCACCATCTTTCATAAATACTGGTGGATTACGTTTTTTACCCACCCCGCCAGGAGAACCGGTCAAAATGACATCACCCGGTGATAATTTAGTAAAAGTACTGATATAAGAAATTAATTCCGGTACGGTGTGAATTAAATTGCTAATTGAATCATGTTGCATTTCTTGACCATTTAAATAAGTGGTTAACGATAATGCTTTCGGATCCGGTATTTCATCGGTTGTAGTTAAACATGGACCAAATGCGCCGGTGCTTGGCCAGTTTTTGCCAGCAGTAAACCATGTATATTGCCAGTCACGCACAGAACCATCCATGTAACAGCTGTAGCCAGCAACATGAGATAGTGCATCTTCTTGTTTGATGCGGAATCCTGCTTTACCAATTACAATGGCCAATTCGCCTTCGTAATCAAGTTCGTTAGTAATAGCGGGTTTGATAATATTTGTTTTATGTCCAGTTTGTGAATCAGGGAAACGGACAAACAGTGTAGGTGCTGAGCTGGTTTCATTAAATTCTGCTCGCTTTTCCGCATAATTCATGCCTACACATAAAATTTTATTTGGATTAGGAATTACAGGTAAATAGGTAATATCTTGTTCATCTATGTCACTTGGGGCATTAAGGTAAGTTTTGGCATTTGCTAAACCCGCTTCATCGGCAAGCAATGATTTTAAGTCGACATATTTGTCACCTAATTTGTTTTTTAAATCAATAATGCCGTTCTCAGTGAGAATACCAAAACTTGATTTGCCAGAGACCAGATAACTGACAAGCTTCATGAATACTCCTTAAAAGCTATTTAAGTTAATTGTTAAAACATCATAAAAGCGAACAACCTTAGTAGAACTAAGGTTGTTGTTTGAAATATAAATTTATACTAAGAAATTGCCGAGAATAAGTAATGACACTGACACGTTAATTGCACCACCGATACGCGTAGCAATTTGAGCAAATGGCATTAATTCCATACGTTCTGCTGCGGTTAAGATTGCAACGTCACCTGTTCCACCTTGACCACTTTGACAGCATGAAATAACCGCTGCATCAACAGGATACATACCTAATTTCTTAGCGACAAAAAAGCCAGTAGTAACGAGACTAACAACAGTACAAACAATGACAACCAAGTTTGTAATAGTGAATGCTGCAACGATTTTTTCCCAAGGTGTGATAGCAACACCTACAGCAAATAAAATAGGATAGGTTACAGATGTTTGGAAGAACTTATAAACTACTTGCGAACCACTTAATACTTTTGGTGAAACACCTGACACTAGTTTAACAAAAACTGCGGCAAATAGCATCCCTACTGGTGCAGGAATTCCGGTTAATTTGTGTCCAATCATACCAATCATGTAAAGAAGCGCTGCTAGTAAAACACCTGAAGCGAAAGTTGTTACATCAATAACGCCATCTGCTTTAGCTGCTTTTTTGGTTTCTAACGCATCTTCTTCTGATGCCGGTAATAAGCGACCATTACCAGTTAAGTGCGGGTAAGCTTTACCAATACGGTTAAGGATACCACCACAAATAATACCGGTTAAACCACCTAACATAACAATAGGTAATACACGACCTAGCGCATCGCCTTGATCCATATGTAAAATAGCGGCATAACCAATTGAAAGCGGAATCGCCCCTTCACCAACACCACCGGCCATAATAGGTAATACAAGGAAGAAGAATGTTTCAAAAGGTGTTAAACCAAGTAAATAGCCAACGCCAACACCGACTAACATACCGACAATTTCACCGCATACCATTGGTACGAAAATTTTCAAGAAACCTTGAATTAAGGTCTTTTTGTCCATATTCATAATACTACCAACGATGATACAACAAATGTATAGGTATAGAATATGGGTATCTTTATAGAACTTTGTTGTAGCGGCAACAACAGGTTGTGGCAAAATACCATAGTAAACTAATGCCGATGGAATGAACGTTGCACAAATTGCGGCTGCGCCCATTTTACCAACGATTGGTAAACGTTTACCAATTTCGCCACATAAGAAACCGAAGAAAGCACAAGTTACCACCATAACGACAATTTCGCTTGGTAACTTACCGGTAACTAATACTTCTGTAAATATTAGAATACCTGCTATAATAAACAACGGAAGCGGGATAACACCAATTTTGTAGTCATCCATAAGTTTCCACCAGCCATAAGGCCAAAAGCCTTTCGGCTGTTCTTCGGTAATTTTCTTAGTTTCGGCTGTATTATTCTGCGTCTTTCCAACTGAATTGAAATCCACCATATTTTTTTTATCTCCAAAATGATTTTTTAGCTTTGTTTGAATGGCGCATATAGTGACAAATATTTATTTTCAATTTTGTGATATAAATCATAAATTAAGTGTGGTTTTTATGGTTTTAAAGGCTCTATGTTTTTTAATGCTGTGTTACACTCCTAAACGTTATGTTAAGAAATGTTAAGTATAAAAATGCGAAATAAAATACAATTTTCTTTTACCAACAAATTGTTTTTATCTCTTTTACTATTTTCGTTAATTGTGTTGGCGCTTTTACAAAGTTATATCTGGAATGTAACTGAAGCGTCTTTATATCGAAGTTTAGGAGATAAAGCGCAAATTCAAGCTCGAGAGTTAGCTGTCATTCCGAGTTTGATCCAATATGTTGAACAAAAAGATACCAACAAAATATCTGAATTAGTATCTGATATTTTCCAACAAAGTGATGCAAGTTATATTGTTATTGGCGATGCTAAGGCTTATCGTCTGTTTCATACTGCCAATAACGACATCTATTCACCCATGGTTGGTAATGATAATGAAGAAGTATTAAATGGTAATAGTAGTACCACAATCAGCCGTGGTTCTTTAGGTCTCGCATTGCGAGGTAAAGCCCCGATTATTAATAAAGGCAAAGTTATTGGTATTGTTTCAGTGGGCTATATGATTGATGATATCTATGCTTTACATAAAAAGCAATTTATTCCGTTTATTATTTTTTGCTCATTGTTGTTTATTGCATTATTTATTTTTTCGCTCTGTTTTGCCCGGGCGATCAAAAAACAGATGTTTAATTTAGAGCCAAAAGAGATTGCATTACTGGTCAAAAGCCAAAAATCGATTATGGAATCAATCTTTGAAGGTATTATAGCAATTGATCTTAATTATAAAATTATCAATATTAATCAGTCAGCTCGAATAATGCTTGGTATTAATGTGAGTGATGAACAGCTACTGAATCATGATTTATGTGATTTTATCAAATCCAGTGATTTTATTTATGGAAAAGATAATCAACTCAAAGATATACATGATCAAATATGCTACTTTAATAATATTAATGTTATTGCTAACCGAATTCGCATAATCGTCGATGATAATATTCAAGGTTGGGTGATTACTTTTCGTAATTTTAATGATATTAATGTTTTGAGTATGCAATTAACGCAAGTTACTCAATACGTTGATAATTTAAGAGCTATCCGACATGAGCACTTAAACTGGATGGCGACGTTGTCGGGATTGATTTATATGGAACGTTATGAAGAAGCGCAATCATTCATAGCATTACACTCAGCGGATAACCAATATAACTTAGATTTTATAACTAAGCATTTTCAAGTACCGGCGGTGTGCGGTTTATTAATTGGTAAATATTCTAAAGCGCATGAAATTGGCTTAAAACTGGTGTTCGACCCTGCCTGTCAATTAAAAACGTTACCCGATATGATAACCGAAACGGAATTTATGTCGATATTAGGTAACTTACTTGATAATGCCTTTAATGCAGCGCTAAAAAACCCGAATGGAAATAAAACAATTCATCTGTATTTGAGTGATGCAACCGATGAGGTTGTTATAGAGGTGAGCGATCAAGGTTGTGGCGTTGATGAAAACATGCGAGATTCGATATTCGAACCCGGTGTGACTTCACAAGATGCGAGCGAACATGGTATCGGATTACACCTTGTTTCAACGTATGTCAAAAAAGCAAATGGTTACATCACCTTTGAGGATAATCAACCTTATGGCACCATTTTTTCAGTTTTTATACCCAAGTAGTAAAGAGGAGAGATTATGCATGAGATAAAAGAAAATACCATTAAAGTTCTTATTGTAGAAGATGAGCCTATTTTAGCAGAATTAAATGCCGAATTTATTCAGAGAGATACAAAAGTTCAAGTCATTGGGATTGCTTCTAACTTGCAAGAGGCAAAAATTATGGTCGAAAAGTTAAAACCGACCTTAATTTTGCTCGATAATTATTTGCCGGACGGCAAAGGTATTGATCTGTTTGAATATATTATCAATAACAATCTTGATAGTTATGTCATTTTTATTACAGCGGCAAGTGATATGGATACGTGTAGTAAAGCGATTCGCTTTGGCGCATTTGATTATTTAATTAAACCGGTATCATACCAACGGTTAAAACATTCATTAGAGCGTTTTGAACTTTTTTTATATCGCCAAAGTCTACAAAAACATGTTAATCAAAGACGAATTGACGAGTTATTTAATTTGCAAACTAAAGATTTTGTCGATGTTAATCGTCATTCAAAAGGTATTGAAGAGATTACCTTACAAAAAGTAAAAGATCTGTTTTTAAAAACTGATAAAGCATTAACGGTTGATGATATTGTTGCAAATGCTCAAATAAGTAAAACAACGGCCAGACGATATTTAGAATATTGTGTACAAACTAAGTTGTTAACTGTAGAACTTAACCATGGAAAAATTGGTCGCCCGGAAAGGTTGTATAAACGTCTGGGGAAATAATCATTTCGATTTAACGCTGTTTTTATAGTTGTAAATCCTACTATAGATATAATTGATAATTATATAAATATGCTTATTTGTTATTTTATCCACTAAATATTTGATGCTAGATTGAACTTATCCGATGTGGGATAAATTAAATTTGTAGTCGCAAATAGAAGGGGTAAAAATATGTCTATAGCAATAGGAAAAGTAGTAACAACTGAAAATAACGAAATCAGTAAAGATGGCGCTTTTGTTCGTCAAACTAACCGCTTTAATACTCCTTTTGGTAATGAGCCTGGCATGCTACCGGTGGAAGCTGGGCGTTATCGTTTAATTTGGGCTGCAATTTGTCCTTGGGCACATCGTCAGATGATAGCTATCAAATTATTGGGGCTGGAAGATGTTATCAGTGTCGGTAAAGTCAACCCGGTAAGAACGGAAAATGGTTGGGAGTTTTCGTTAGATAAAAATGGTGTTGATCCGGTGCTCGGTATCCGATTTCTACCCGAAATATATGCCAAAACCGATCCAGAATATAATGGACGAGCGACCGTACCAACGGTTGTCGATGTCAAAACTGGCAAAGTGGTTAACAACGATTATTTTAATCTAACCTACTATTGGGAAACCCAATTTAAACCCTTTCATAAAGCTGGCGCCCCGGATCTCTATCCGGAAAAATTGCGAGCTGATATTGATGCATTAAATAATGTTATATTTCATGAAGTGAATAATGGCGTTTATAAAGCCGGGTTTGCCCGTTCCCAAAAAGCCTATGAAGAGGCTTATCACCTCGTATTTAATCAGCTTGATAAACTCGAACAACGTTTAAGCCAATCACGCTATCTGTTTGGAGATCAAATTACCGATGCCGATATTCGGTTATATGTGACATTAGCCAGATTTGATGTGGCCTACTATAGTGCATTTAAAACCAATCGGAATCGAATCATTGACTTTCCAAATTTATGGGCTTATGCCAGAGATCTTTATCAGATCCCAGCCTTTGGTGAAACAACCGATTTTCACGCAATTAAACAGGGCTATTTCTTAAGTAACAATGCGCATAACCCTTACGATATTTTACCTTTGGGGCCCGATGTCAGTAATTGGCACACACCACATAACAGAGATAAGATTTTTACTTCAAACAGATAAATTTTACTGGGGTAGTGATGATGCCAAATATTTTAGATTTTGGATTAATATTCACCCAAATTCCAACGTTACTGGCATATTTGCCGGTAACCTTGTTTATAACCGTGTTTTCGATGTTATTCGGTGTCATGTTAGGGCTGGTTGTTGCCGTCATTAAGATGCATAAAATACCGGTATTATCGCAATTGGCGGCGATTTTTGTTTCGTTCATCCGTGGCACGCCTTTGCTAGTCCAGCTCTATTTGAGCTTTTACGGTATTCCTGTTTTATTAAGGTATGTCAATTATCTATATGATACTAATTACAATGTCAATGGCATATCGCCGATGATATTTGTACTTATTGCCTTCTCGTTAAACGAGGCCGCTTATAATTCCGAAACGATTCGAGCCGCATTACAATCGGTCAATAAAGGACAAATTGAAGCAGCACAATCGCTAGGCATGACCTATAGCCAGTTACTGCGCCGAATTGTTATTCCCGAAGCGTTTCTTGTTGCTTTACCAAATTTAGGTAACACGTTGATTGGTTTACTCAAAGGGACTTCATTGGCGTTTGTTTGCTCTGTCACTGAAATGACCGGTAGGGGCAAAACGCTTGCCGGGCATAGTTATCGATATTTTGAAGTCTATATTTCATTAGCCTTAATTTATTGGGGATTGACTATTATTATTGAGTTAATGGTTAAGTATTTAGAAAAGCGCTTAACCATTTCTGATAGTGCCAATACCCCGAGTTATCGTCGAGGGAAATTATTATGATTGAGGTAAAAGATCTTACATTATCATTTGCGCAAAACCTCATTTTGGATCATCTTAATTTTCAGATTAAACCTCATGAAATTGTCGCTATTATCGGTGCTTCCGGTGCCGGTAAATCAACTTTATTACGCTGTTTAAACTTATTAGAAAAACCGCAGCAAGGTTACATTGAGATTGATAATGTCGGGTTGGACGTTAGCCAGATAAAACGGCGTGACATAGTTAAATTTCGTCAGCAAACGGCTATGGTATTTCAACAATTCAATCTGTTTCAGCAAAAAAATGCCTTAGAGAATGTAATGGAAGGTTTAATTATTGTTAAAAAATTACCGAAAGCTCAAGCTCAACAGATAGCGTATGAAAAATTGGTTGAAGTTGGATTAAAAGAGCGCATTTATCATTACCCTAAGCAGTTATCAGGTGGACAACAACAACGGGTTGCTATTGCCCGCGCTTTAGCCATGGATCCCAAAGTTTTATTGCTTGATGAGCCAACTTCGGCCTTAGATCCCGAATTGGTCGGTGAAGTGCTGGCGACAATCAAAATGGCTGCCAAATCAGGCATTACCATGATTTTAGTCTCACACGAAATGAGCTTTGTGCATGATATTGCCACCCGGGTGCTGTTTTTAGATAAAGGACAAATTATTGAAGATAGTTCACCCCAGCAAATGTTTTCTAATCCTAAACAACTGAGAACCAAAGCTTTTTTAGCCAGATATTATTCTTCAATACAAGTTGATTATGAAATTTAAGGAGTGAAAGGAGCAACAATGAATATTGTGATTCAACAACATTGTCAAGCAATCAACTGGCAAGAGGTTGCTGATCTGCTTGCCTTTTATGGTTTAAGTTCGCTTGATGCTAACACGCAAGAGCAAGTATTTAAGCGAAGTTATGCCGTAGTTTTTTTACTGGAAAATGGGCAAGTTGTTGGCGTTGGACGGGCATTATCTGACGGCATTTGTCAGGCGGCAATTTATAACGTAGCGTTAGCCAAACATCTGCATGGGCAAAAGTATGGTCGATTGATTGTTGAAAAGTTGGTAGAGCAAGTAAAACACTGCAATATCATCCTTTACACTCATCCCCAAACCGTCGAATTTTATCGTAATTTAGGGTTTGATTTAATGAAAACCGGCATGGCACGTTATCAAGCCGATCATCGAACAGAAATGAAAAATATGGGCTTTATATAGTTGAAAGATTGTTTTAACAACTTTCAGAAAATTAATCTAGTTGTGCGAGGGAATTATTTATGTGCTACAAGAAATGGTATGGTTTATTGCTATTGGGCGTATTGTCGTTAGTCGGTTGTGACAATCAGACTTCAACAACTGCAGCCACAGGTAAACAAAAGATTGTTATTGGCACCTCGGGTGCACCTAGCCCCTTTACCACGGTAGATGATAAAGGCGAGCTGGTTGGTTATGATATTGATGTGGTAAAAGCGGTATTTGCTCAGCTACCGCAATACGAGATTAGTTTTGAAATCACTGAATTTCCTTCCGTTTTGGCTGGGTTAGATTCGCAACGTTATCAAGTGGGTGCCAATAACTACGCAATGAATGAAAAACGTAAAGAAAAGTATTTCTATTCTGATCCGATTTTCAAAAATCAATATGTGATTGCTGTAGCAAAAAACAATCAACAGATTAACGGATTTAGTGATCTAAAAGGCAAATCAACCGAAGTTTCACCGGGGTTAAATTATGCCACTGCCTTAGAGTCTTATAATGAACAAAATCCAAATAATCCGGTCAAAATTGTTTATAGTGAAGCCGAGTTATTGCCGGTATTGCAACATGTTGAAAGCGGGCAGTATGATTTTCAATTAATCGATAAAGTCATGTTGGCGCAATATATCAATGAACATCAACTGAATCTTAAAACGATTGAACTAAGCAAAGAAGATGCTGAACGTATCGCATCCCCATACAGTTATTTGCTTATCAGTAAAGGGGCACAAGGGCAGCAGTTAACTCAGGATATTAATCAAGCCATACAAAAGATAATCCAAAATGGCGAATTATCAAAAATTAGCCAATACTATTTTGGTGCTGATTATTCACCTAAGTAAGTTTTTTGATAACAATTTGTTGAGTTAGGCTAGGGAAAGATAGCCGATTTTAATCTGAAAGATTATAGTTTGATAAAGATGACGCTTTTAAAGCGTCATCTGACAATAAAATTGCTCTTTAGTTAATAACTAGTCGATAATGCCATTGTCCTTAATCACTTTTTGATACCAATAAAAACTATCTTTTTTGATACGATTAAGGGTTTTTAAATCATGGTCATCTCGATCAACATAAACAAAGCCATAACGCTTTTTAAAGCCTTGATGAGAGCTTAATAAGTCGATCACTGACCATGGACAATAGCCAAACAATTCAACGCCGTCTTCAATGGCATCATGGCAGGCTAAAATATGGGCTTTGATATAATCGATCCGATAATCGTCGTGGACTTTATTATCTGCGGTTAATACATCGGGTGTACCTAAACCATTTTCTGTAATAATCATGGGTAAACGGTATTGTCGATAATATTCATTAAGCACTAAACGTAATCCCATAGGATCGATTTGTGCGCCATAAGTTGACGCCGTTAAATTTGGATTTTTCTCGATTTTAAAATAGCCATAAAGGTTAAAATCGATATCATTCTCTTTAGTACCAAATGGATGCGCTTCATCTTCCGGTAAATAGCTGGCAACTAACGTACGATAATAGTTAACCGCAATAAAATCGGGTTTTGCCTGTTTTAAAATTTCGGCATCTTCCGCTTGCGTGATAGGATAGATACCACAGCGGTTAAGATAGTTTTTATAATAACCGGGATAATCACCAAAACAGTACATTTCAAGGGCATAATTGGTTTTGAAATTGTCATTCATTTTCGCTGCCCAAACATCTTTAGGCTTATTACTGGCCGGATAAGTCATCGTTGAGGAAACTGCCGGTCCTACTTTACTGCCCGGGATCAAATCATGGCAATCATTGGTTGCCATAGCATGAGCAACGAACATATGATAATCCATTTGCGCTCTGACTTTTTCAGCATCTTGAGGCGCAATGTGATACATATTCATTCTTTCGTTAACCCGAATCATTAGATTTTGTTCGTTATTAATTTGCCAATGTTTGACCCGATCGCCAAACGCTTGATAACAGATTTGCGCATAACGTCTAAACGCATCAACACAGCGGCGATCTTGCCAACCGTTATATTTTTCGACTAAAGCAAAAGGCAAGTCAAAATGATAAAGTGTAATAAAGGGTAAGATATCATTTTTTAAAAGCTCATTGATCACTCGATTATAAAAATCGATACCAGCTTGATTAATTTGTCCATCACCGTCCGGAATGATTCTTGCCCATGAGATTGAAAAGCGATAGGTTTTGAGTCCTAATTGTTTAAATAAAGCGATGTCACTTTCTACATGATGATAAAAATCACTGGCGACTTTGCTATCGGCTTGTATAGCTGAACGTTGGAAGGAATTATAATCTGCAACAGTCATTCCTTTACCGTCAGCATCCCAGCCACCTTCAATTTGAAATGCCGAAGACGATGCTCCCCACCAAAAATCCTTAGCAAACGTTTTCATATGTTAACCTCTAAACTTGAATAAATAATAAATTGTCTTGATAACTCACTTCACTTTGTTGCGTAGTTTGAACGCTTTTATATTGTTGTGAATCGACGATAATAATCGATGTTGTTAAATCATAATTTTTCTGTTCAATGCGATGAATATCAAACGACACGATTTTACTGCCTTTAGTAATATGCTCACCCGCTTTAACATGCGCTGTGAAATATTCGCCTTGTAGATTAACCGTATCAATACCGATATGAATTAAAAGTTCAACCCCATTATCGAGTTTTAAACCTATCGCATGTAAAGTAGGATAAAGCACCGTCACAGTACAATCAGCCGGTGCGATAACTTCGCCTGTTTGTGGGTATATTGCAATCCCTAATCCCATTGAGCCGGAGGCAAACACTTCATCTTTGACCTCGTTTAATGGCACAACCCGCCCTTCGATTGGCGCAGCAATGGCATCATCGGTTGTTAAGTTATTTTTAGTATTAGGCGCTGTTTTTATTGAATCTTCATCGTTTGGAATATCGTTAAAACCAATCATCATTGTCATTAGGCAAGAACCAAAAAAAGCAAAAGCAATGCCGATTAAGTAGCATAAAAATGCTTTACTGCCCGCTTCAGCATAGACCGGAATAGTTAATACGCCTTGATTGGCAAAAGCGGTACCGTAAGAGCCACCCCAGCCCATAAATCCGCCAGCAATAGCACCGCAAATGACGGCGCAGATCATCGGTTTTTTCAGTCTTAAATTAGCACCATAAATCGCCGGCTCAGTAATGCCAAACAGGGCGGTAATGGTAGCGGATGCGGCAACAGTCTTTAGGTTTTTATTCTTCGTTTTAAAAAATACCCCTAAGGCAGCGCCAGCCTGTGAAAAGTTCGCCGCACCGGCAAAGGCTAATAGGTTTTGCCGGCCTGTTTGCGCAACATCATTGATGCCAATTGGTACAATTGCACGATGCGCACCAAAAATAACTAAGATACACCAAATGCCGCCAATAAAGGCACCTAATAAAATAGGGCTCACTCCCATAATGTAGTAATAGATCCAGTTAATAAATTCGCCGATATAGATTCCAATAGGTCCAAAAATTAGCAATGTTGCAGGTATCATGATCAACAAAGAAAATGTTGGAACCATAATTATTTTTAAGACTTCCGGGATGATATATTCTAAGAATCTTTGCACATAACTTAAAATAAACACCGCTAAAATAATTGGAATAACGCTTGAAGTATAACTGGCTTTAGTAAGTTCGATAGCAAATAAAGTCACCTCATTTTTGCTTGCCATTAAGCTCACGATTGAAGGGTAACATAGTGTTGCCCCTATAATCATGGAGATAAATTCGTGCGCTTTAAACACTTTAGCGGCGGTATAGCCTAATATTATCGGCATGAAATAAAAAACAGCATCCGATGCCGCATGTAAAATGGTATAGGTGCTATAGGTTTTAATATCGGTTTGATAGTAGTATTGACCAATCATTACAGCAACGGCTAAAATTCCTTTTAACATGCCCGATGCCGCAATAGCGGGAATTATTGGCGTAAAAATGGCAGCAAATGCATTGAGTATCTTTACCCCAATTGAGACTTTAGGGTCAGGTTGATGATGTTGTGTTGATTTGTCAATTAACGGTGTGAGCACATCATAAATGTGTGTGACTTTGTTGCCTAGCACAATCTGATATTGTCCACTGCTTTCAACCACCGATATCACCCCTTCGGTTTGCAGCAACTTTTCACGATCTGCCTTGTTATTATCATTTAATACAAAGCGTAAACGCGTAAAACAGTGGGTCACACTAACGACGTTTTGTTCGCCACCCACGAGCTTTAATATTTGTAGCGCAATTTTTTGATAATCCATTATTTTCTCCATTGCTAAAAGAATGGTTAAACACTAATAAAAGACAAAATAGACTAAATGTTGGTAACAAGTAATATCAGTTATCGTATGATGTCTGAAATTATTGATGTTTTTTAGTAAAAATTAACTTTTATCGTTTGACTAACTGACTCCACGCTAGCATAGTTTAAAAATTTAGACAAGGTCGAATTGGTAGTTGCTAAATCGCTAATTTAGATATATTTTTATACAACTAGTTGCCCATGAAATTGTCTACAAATGAGATCTGCCAAAAAAAAGTCCTATTTACTCTTAACAATTGTGTTTTTCTTCTGGTATGCCCAATATATCTATATTCCTTATCAAACGCCTTATCTGGCTGCGATAAGCTTGTCGACTCAATTTATTGGTATCGTGATCAGTGCTTACGGCATTTCACAATTAGTGTTACGCCTTCCGGTCGGCTTAATCGCTAATGTTAAAGAGAAGCATAAAGCGTTTATTATCGTGGGATGTTTCTTAGCCGGTTTTGCCTCAGTTATTCGCATAATACAGCCCAATGGCATGGGATTTTTAATCGGTA